>JAJXZI010000110.1 GCA_021780115.1 bacterium
CCGTTTTTCGTGCTGCCGCTCTACGCCTCGGTGGAGAAGATGGACTGGCTGCTGGCCGAGGCCGCCGCGGACCTGGGGGCCAACCGCATCCAGGTCTTCCGCCACGCCGTCCTGCCGCAGATTGGGCCCGGGCTGGCCGCGGGGATGATGCTCGTGTTTCTGCCGGCGACGGGCCAGTTCGTCATTCCTGATCTTCTCGGCGGCGCCAAAACGGTGATGCTCGGCAACGCCCTCCAGCAGCAGTTTGGACAGAGCCGCGACTGGCCGTTCGGTTCGGCGCTCGCGTTCGTGGCGCTGGCGCTGGTGCTGGCGGGTCTGTGGCTCTACGCCCGCCGCGGGGCGGCAAAAGCCGGGGCGGACTTGTTATGAGGCGCCACTCGTTTCCGCTCGCGGCGTCCGCCGGGCTGCTCTATCTGTTCCTCTACGCGCCCATCGCGGTCGTCATCGTCTATTCCTTCAACGCGGCCCGGCACGGCGGACCGTGGACGGGCTTCACGACCGAATGGTATCGCCGGCTCCTCCAGGATCGGCAGGCGCTGTCCGCCGCGGAGAACACGCTCTGGCTGGGCGTGTGCAGCACGGCGATCTCGACGGTGCTCGGCACGATGCTGGGCTACGGCTGGAACCGGTTCCGCTTCCCCGGCCAACGCGCGGTCGGCACGCTGCTCTACGTGCCGGTCTTCATCCCGGACATCATCCTGGCGGTGGCGTTGCTGCTGTTTTACTCGCTCGTGCGCGGCGGACTGGGGCTGTTCGCGTTGGGGCTGACGACGATGGTGCTGGCGCACGTCACCTTCCAAATCCCGTTCGTGGCCATTGTGGTGCGCGCCCGTCTGGTGGGGCTGGATCCGGCGCTGGAAGAAGCGGCGCGCGACCTGGGGGCGGACGCGTGGCAGACGTTCTGGCGCGTGACGTTCCCGTTGATCCTGCCCGGTGTGCTGGCGGGCGCGATGCTCGCGTTCACGCTGAGCCTGGACGATTTCGTCGTCAGCTTCTTTACCACCGGGCCGGGCGCGACGACGCTGCCGATCCTGATCTATTCCTCGGTGAAACGCGGGATCACGCCGGACATCAATGCGCTCTCCACCCTGATCGTGCTGGCGTCCGTCCTGGGCACGATCCTGGTCGCGCTTCTGCAGCCGTCTCGGAAATCATAAAGCCGCCGGGTGCCCCGCGCACGGTCCCGCGTTTCCGGCTTCACCGTCGCAAAAACAGGCGGGAGCGCGCCGAGGACGAAGGATGCGAACGAGGACTGGGGGGAAGGGCGGTTGCGCGGTCGCGTTGCCGCCCATCGTTAGCCGAGGCGCCAGACGATCCGCGCCTTGTCCAAGTCGTAGGGAGACATTTCCATCTTCACCCGGTCGCCGACGGTGAGGCGGACCCAGCGTTTGCGCATCTTGCCGGAGATGGTGGCAAGCACCATGTGTTTGTTGGGCAGTTCCACCCGGAACATCGTGCCCGCCAGCACCGCTAGGATGCGGCCTTCGACTTCAATGTGTTCTTCCATGCACTGTGATAACGGTGGCGCCGGCCGCCAGAAGCAAAGCGGGGACCGGTTCGCCCCGGCCCCCGTGAGCTTGACCGAATGGGAGTCTAGTAGCGATTCCGTCCGCCGCCGAACCCGCCGCGGCCGCCACCGGCGCCCGCCGGGCGTTCCTCGCGCGGACGGGCCACGTTGACGGTGAGCGCCCGGCCGTCCAGATCCTTGCCGTTGAGGGCGTCGATGGCTTTCTGCGCCTCCTCCGGCGAGCTCATGGTCACGAACGCAAAGCCGCGCGGGCGGTTGGTCATGCGGTCCAGCACCAGGTTGGTTTCGACGACCGAGCCGTGCGCGCCAAAGGCGTCCTGGAGGTCGTTCTCGGTGACGTTGAAGGAAAGATTTCCAACAAACAGTTTATTGCTCATGTGATGTTTTACTGTCCTAGACTGACTTGTGCTTGATCCCGACTGTTCCCGGTTTTCGGATTTCAAATCATCACTGAACTGAGTTCACTTGAAGATTCACCATGCCGTGGAAGCGATAAGCGATCTACAGGACGAGGCCAAAAGTCGCACGTTTCAGCGGAATAGCAAGCCCCAATTTGATGAAATCGGCGCCCGCACAAATCATCTCTTGAGCAGCGCAAACCAGCCGGGGCCACCAGCCTCTGGGCCAGTTCACTTTGCGCACGCCGCCCTGAGTCCCTTCGTCCCCTGAGCAGGCGCCCCTACGGCGTCACCGCCCGATAGAACCGGTAGTTGAAGTTCGTCGCCGCCGGGTCCACCACGGTCATCGTGCCATTGGTGTTCATGAGCGTTGTCACCAGCGTCCAGTCCGCCAGGTTCGTCGAGGCTTGCAGCGTGTAGCTCAACCCCGCGATGCCACTCAGGTTCAGTTGCACGGTACCGTCCGCCAACACTGCGGGTGCCGTCAGCGCCGGCGTCTGGATCAGGCTGGCCGCCGTGGCCGGCGAGGAACTCGACTCCTGCCCCGCCACCAGCGCCACCGTCGTCACCGCATAGCGGACGTCTTGGCCGGCTGACAAAGTGACGTTCGGTTCGCTGAACACGCCAATACCTGCCCCCACCTCGCCCACTTTCACGTAATTTCCGCCCGGCAATACCGCCCGCCACACGTCGTAGCGCACCACGTCCCGGTCGTTGTAGCCGTCGTCCTCCGACAACGCCCACATCAGGAGGTTCGTCCCGTCCGCGCCGAAACGCGCCGTCACGCCCGTCGGCGGCATCGGCTCCCCTGGCGTCGTGGTCACCTGGATCGCCGCCGACAGCGGACTCTCATTGCCGGTTGTATCCACCGCGCTCACGGCCACGAAGTAATTCGTCCCCAGTGTCAGGCCGCGCAGCAAGCAATTCGCCCCGGTGACCATCACCGGCGAAGGCGTTCCCTCGACCGCCGCCGTACCATCCCAAGGCGGACCGCTCGCGCCTATCCGGTAATAAACCCGGTAGCCCGCCAGGTCTGGCTCGCTATTTGTCCGCCAGGAAACCCAGAGGCGGCTCTGCCCGGCCGTGACGCTCAGGCCCGTCGGCGTCGCGGGCGGCGTGTTGTCCAGGAGATTGATCGCGACCGTCCCGTAGGCGTCGCCGGCCACGGACGCCAGACTCACGTGCGCCACCGTGCCACCGACCGGCGCTTGCAGAACCAGCGTCACCGCCCCGTTTGTGCTCCACACCTGCACGCCGGGCGTATTCGTGTCCGTGTCCGGGTTCAAAAGGCTGACGCCCACCGCCGTGGCCGTGAACGCCCACTGCTGTGTCGCGCTCCCGCTGGAGCCACCGACGTAAGGAGGCGGATGCAGAACTTCCCCCGTGTTCAGGAAAATGTTCGTGACCACCACCGTCATTTGCGACGTGCCATCCGCCGCCAGCGTGTTGGTGCTCAGCGTCAATGGCAGGTCGCCCGTCGGCAGCGGCGGCGCGACGGCGTAGGTGCCCAGTTGGTTGATGACAGCCGTGACCGTGTTCGACGCCAGGTCCACGGTGCCACCGACCCACTGCCAGCGGTTCGTGCCGTCGGGCAGGTGGTAAATCCGCAAGTCCGCCGGGTTGAGGCCGGCGACCTCGGCGGGACTGTAGGCAATCGTCAGCGTGCCCGTCCCGTTGAAGCTGTTCGTGCTCGCGAAGCGATAGATGCCGCCGAGGCCATAGACCAGATTATTGGCGTCCCCTCCACCTTTGGGTTGGTGCCCGCGGCGACGATCGCTCGCTGCCAAGGGACCGCTGCCGGACGGCCCGGAAACAAACCGCGTTTCCACCCACGCCCCCACCTGCATCACGCCCTGGCGAATTTGCAGCACCGCTCCCTTGCTCGCTTGAATGACGGTGTCCACGCCGCTCTTCACTTCCGTGGCGAACGCGTTCAACGCCTGCCCGATCGGGCCAACGGCGTTGGCTCCCCACTGGGAAAGCAGGGAGAACAACGACTGCGTCGGAAGCTGCGCCGACGTCAGCGCCGGATACGTTTCCGTGGGCCAGTAACGCGACTGGAGAATGGTTCCGCGTTCGTTGACGACTTCTGCGCCTTGGTCCAACTCGCCGTTCAAATTCACGCCGATTCCCAGGTCCAGATTCAGGTTGGCACCGAATTGCTGCTGCTCGGCATAGACCGACCAGTGGTAGGTCGCCGCGCGGTTTCCATTGAACTGCTCCACCGTTTCCGTGAACTCCCGCTCGCAGTTCCCGTATAGCGCCGCTGGATCATACTTCTGCCACGGTGGGATGGGATTCTGTTGTCCGGCATTGAATCCCACTGTCCGCACCCACTCCGTCCGGTACGGGCTGCTTTGACCAAGCCGCCTCCAGGTCTTCCGGAGCAGTTCCACTTCGGCGCTGGTCTGCCAGTCAAAACCCCAGCCGGCCAACGTCAGGCCCTCCACGCCGCCGCTGGCCATCGCTGAGCCACTGGCGGCCACGCCCGCCACGCTCGCCATCTCCGGCGCGTTCCCCAGCGTCGCTTCCGTGCCGAAGATCGCCTGTTCATTCGCGGCGGCGCCCGCTTGGAGGCTCACCGTCAATGGTCCCGCCACCACGGGGGAACCGAACACGACCTGGCCTTGCGCCCCTCCGCCCAGTTGAACGTCTCCGGCGACGGATTGCAGATGCGAGTCCAGCAACGGTGGCGCGATCCTCGCATCCACGAAATCGTAAAACGCCGTCTGAGGTCCCGGCACACCGGCCAGCACGTTCCTCAAATCCGCGTAGAGTTTCATCGCGTTCTGGCCCGGATCGGTGCTGTTGGGATCGAACGCCAGCGTCGAGGAAAGTCCAAACGCCGCGAACGCGCCCGCCCCGGCCCCGGCCTCCGCGCCGGCGGCGAAGCTGTAATGGGCGGACGACACTGTCAGCGACGAGCCGACGTCAACGCCAACGCCCGCGTTTCCATCCACCGTCCGCTGGCGCGTAATCGTTTCGCCCGCCACCGCGCCCCCGGCGACGCCATGCCGGACCTCGCTCGCGGCGCCCGTGTCCACGCCCGCGGCGAGCAAGGCTCCCACGCTTAACCCGGCGCCCAGCTTTTGCTTCCACACCTGCTCATACTGCCGCGGTGCGACCTGCGCGGTGAAGGACTGCTTCACCGCGCCGATCTCGACGCCAGGGCCGCCCTCGTCCTCTCGCGCATGAAAGACCTCGGCATGATCTCGAGCTCAGAATACTCGAGCGCTCTCGCCGATAAGGTGACGTTCCTGCCCCGATCGTCGAGCGGCATCAAGGCCCCCCACTTCGTCATGTATGTGAAGGAT
>JAJXZI010000098.1:0-3617 GCA_021780115.1 bacterium
GGCTGGGACTTCTGGCGCGCCAAGGCGAGGTTGCGCTCGATGATCTTCATCGCCGACGCGGCGATGGTGCCCTGCTTCTCCCGCTCCAAGGAGGCGAGGATGGCTTGGTGGACGTCATCCGGGATTTCGGCAGAGGTGCGGCGGAGCAGTTCGAGCAAGGAGTCGTGCAACTCGTTCATAAAACGGAGGCGAGGCTACGTCTTCGGCCGGGCCGCGTCAACCGTCCGGCGGGGCGCCTTGCGGGGTTGCATTTCCGTCCGGCGGCGCGTAAAACCAACCGCAATGAAACGACTGCTTTGCTTCCTCGGGGCCGGCGTTTGGCTCGTGGCCGGGCTGGACCTTGCCCTCCCCGCCGGCGCGAGTGACGAGACCAAACCCGAGCAGGCCGCCGTCATCGCCGCCGAGCAGTGGCTGACGCTGCTGGACCAAGCCCAATACGCCGGGAGTTGGCGGGAGGCGGCCGCGGCTCTCAAAACGGCCGTTCGTGAGAAGAAGTGGAAACAGACCATGCAACCCTTGCGCGCACCTCTCGGCCCCGTGGTCGGACGGAAGCTCAAGTCCGCCGAGTTCACCAACGACCTGGCCGGCGCGCCCGAGGGCGAATACGTGCGGGTGCAGTTCGCGACGGAGTTCGCCAACCGGAAGTCCGCGACCGAGACGGTCACAACCGTGAAGGAGAAGGACGGACGCTGGCGGGCGTCGGCCTACGTCGTGCGGTAGCCGGCTCGTCCTGACCAGCCCGGCGCTGGCGGGCGGACGCGCGGATATTTGACCCGGCGGCGTCGGGGGACAAGTTTGCGCCATGAGGTGAAGTATGAATAAAGCGATTGTTTGGCTCAGTTTCGCGTTGGTCGCCGCCGCCCACGGGCAGTTGCTCACGCTGGACGGCAACGACCAGGCCCAGGATTCCCGCTCCACGGGCGAATTCGCCTACACCCTCCGACGGGCGCGGCCCAACGAGATCTTCTCCGACAGGGTCCAGTTCAGCGGCGTGGTGGTGCAGGTGATCAAGACCCGCAAACCGCTGCAATTGCTCAACCCGGCGGCGCCGGCCGAATACGGGGCCGCCGACGACAATCTCGCCCGGAACATCATCACCCGGCGGCCCATGGGGCTGAAGTTCTTCAGCGTCTCGTTCTGAGCCAGGTCCAGCTTGGTGACGATTGAGCCGGCAATGTCGCCAGTCTGGGCCAGACCGCGCGGCCCCAGTCACGCACTTTGTTGGACGTTCGCGGCTGTTGCCAACCGCGCATTCACTATCCCCCGCCTGCTGGCGAGGCGGTTGTTCACCTTCCCCGACGGATCTGTTTGTCTGGCGTCCGCGCTGTCATCACGCGCCAACGTGAATTCGTGGCCGGGCGGAACGGACGATGCGGCCTATCACGGCCGCGCAGGGGGTGCGGCCGTGCTTCAGCAACTCCAGCACGCGCTTCAATTTGTCCGGCGCGACGCACAGTAGCAGGCCGCCGCTGGTCTGCGCGTCAGCCAGCAACAGCTTCTGCGCCTCGCTCACGCCGTCCCACTCGGTCCACGCCGCGGCGGTCTGCCGGTTTTGTCGGGTGCCGCCGGGGATGCTGTCGCGTTCGATGAGTCTCCACACGCCTTCGCCCATCACCGGCGCCGAGCCGGCCCGCACTTCCGCGCCCACCCGGCTGGCTTTGCAGAGCGCAATGAGGTGCCCCAGCAGGCCGAAACCCGTTACGTCCGTCCCAGCGCGCACCCAGCCGCGCTCGGCGAGTTCGGCGCCCATGACGTTCAGTCGGCCCATCGTAAGCACGGCCTGGCGCGCCAACCCCGGCGACGTGAGGCCGCGCTTGATGCCGGTGGTGACGATGCCGGTGCCGAGCGGTTTGGTGAGCACCAGCACGTCGCCCGGCCGCGCGGCGGCGTTCGTGATCAGCTTGCGCGGATCCACGAGTCCCGTCACCGCCAAGCCATAAACCGGTTCCGGGTTACGAATCGTGTGCCCGCCGACGATGACGCAATGCGCTTCCCTCGCCTTGCGGGCGCCGCCGCGGAGGATGGCGTTGACCACCGCCGGCGGAAGCACTTCGTCGGGAATGCACATCAGGTTCAGCGCCGTGAGCGGGCGCCCGCCCATGGCATACACGTCCGAGAGTGCATTCGCCGCGGCGATCTGGCCGAAGGCGTACGGGTCGTCCACGACTGGCGTGAAGAAATCCACCGTCTGGACGAGCGCACGGTGGCGGTCCAGGCGGTACACGCCGGCGTCGTCGGCAGTCTTGGCGCCGACGAGCAGCTTGGGATCATGCACTTGCGGGAGCCGACGCAGGACCTGCGCCAGGGCCTCTTGGCCGAGCTTGGACGCTCAACCCGCGCACGAGGCCATCGAAGTCAGCTTGAGAATCTGTTCACGGGACAACGCGCTCACCCCCTTTCAGGGAAGGATGAAGGAAGAAACCAGCCAGCCAGGGATCCGACCGAGCGGCTCATCATTCTCCGCATTTTACCTTCGTCCTTCAACCTTCTTCCTTTGATCTGGCGGAGAGGGAGCGAATCGAACACTCCTCGACCCGCAACGCGAGCCGACCACGGTTTTGAAGACCGCGAGGGCCACCAGGCACCCATCACTCTCCCAGAAAGGGGAAACGAGAACGTTGAGCCGTGAACTCCAAGCGCCGAATCCCGCACGCTTCCCCGCGTCCGCATTCGTTGGGCGGGCGCGATTCGGTGTTGGGGATTCGACGCTACCGGCTGAACCAGGCGAGCCGCGGAACGCAGTGGGGCTTCAGCGCAAGGAACGAACCGCCTTGAGAAGCACCTCCGGGTCGGGGAATTGCCGCGATTCAAGTTTGGAATGGAGTTTCTTCCCATTGACGGTGACCTCGAAGCAGCCCCCGCTCGAAGGGACCAGTTCGAGGCTGCCGATCTGCTGTTTGAGCTTCAAAAGTTTTTCCGCCAGACCGACGGCATGAGGCTCGTAGTTTCAGACCGCGCAGTATTCGATGGTGATCTTCAGTGCCATACGCTGGCCCAATCCTATGGCACCCCGGCAACTCCGTCAAGGTCGCGGGAATTGACCGGGGCGGTTCCCGCAACCGCGAGTCCAGCGTGCGTTGGGCGGGGAGAAACGCGATTCTACGGCGCGCTCCCCGGACACGAAGCGTCGTCTTTCAGTGCCGCCACCGCCAGTGCCGCGCCCCGATGCCGGTTTTCAGCGGAGATGTCCTCCAGCGGCCCGTTTCCGCCATGCGCCGAGCGGCGCGGGGGAGGGCGGGATATCCGGTCGGTGCCGTAAACTCCTTGTTTCCGGCGGGGTTTGCAGGCAGAGAATGCCCCGTCAGGACGGCCCGACATGAAGTCGGGCCGACAGCACAGCGATGAAGACCATACGATGCCTCCGCCAACGGACTCTGTCCGCCCTCCTCGGCCTTCTGCTCGCCAGCCTGGGCGCCGCGCTGGCCGCCGAAACCCCGTACGCGCCCAACTGGGCCTCGCTGGACACGCGGCCGTGCCCGCAGTGGTACCTCGACGCCAAGTTCGGCATCTTCATCCATTGGGGCGTTTATTCCGTGCCGGCGTGGGGCGCGCCCAAGAGCTATGCCGAGTGGTACTGGAACAACATGTCGAACCAGAAACCCGACAACGTCTGGTGG
>JAJXZI010000098.1:3627-21237 GCA_021780115.1 bacterium
TGGCAGTTCCACAAGAAGAATTACGGCGAGAACTTCGAGTATCAGCAATTCGCGCCGATGTTCCGCGCTGAGTTGTTCCATCCGGACCAATGGGCGGACCTCTTCGTCCGCTCCGGCGCGAAGTACATCGTGCCCACCTCGAAACACCACGAGGGCTTCTGCCTGTGGCCCAGCGCGGAAGCGAACCGCACCTGGGGCCGGCCGTGGAACGCGACGGTCATCGGGCCGAAGCGCGATGTGCTGGGCGACCTGGCCACGGCGGTGCGCCAACGCGGGCTGAAATTCGGCTTCTACTACTCGCTTTACGAGTGGTTCAATCCCCTCTGGCTCAAGGACCGCCCGGCCTACGTCACCGAGCACATGATTCCGCAGTTCAAGGACGTCGTCACGCGCTACCGGCCGGCGATCATCTTCAGCGACGGCGAGTGGGACCTTACCTCGCAGGACTGGCACAGCGAGGAACTGCTGGCGTGGCTGTTCAACGAGTCGCCGTGCAAAGACGAAGTGGTGGTCGATGACCGCTGGGGCAAGGATACCCGCCACCACCACGGCACTTACTTCACCACCGAATACGGCGCCGGCATGAAAGACGCCGCGCATCCCTGGGAGGAAAACCGCGGCATGGGCTACTCCTACGGTTACAACCGCGCCGAGGGCATCGACGACTACAAGAGCGCCCACGAACTGATCCTGGTGCTCTGCGACTTGGTCAGCCGCGGCGGCAATTTCCTGCTGGACATCGGTCCGACCGCCGACGGCCGCATCCCGGTGATCATGCAGCAGCGGTTGCTCGAGATGGGCGACTGGCTGAAGGTCAACGGCGAGGCCATCTACGGCACGCGCTCCGCGGGCCGCGATTGCCAGTGGTCGGAGGGCAAACGGCCGGGGCAGGACTACGGCGAGTTCAAGGTGAAATATGATTTGATGAGCCAGATCGGCGAGAAACCCAAAGGCGGCGTGGCGGTCAAGCAACTGTTCTTCACGAGGAAACCGGACGCGCTTTACGCGATCACCACCGGCTGGCTGGCGCCGCAAATCACGATCCGCAACCTCAAGGTGCCGGCGGATTCCGAAGTCACCCTGCTCGGCGTCGAAGGCAAGCTCCGGCACAAGATGAAAGGGAAGGATCTGGTCATCGAAGTCCCGTCGTTGACGCCAGACAAGTTGCCGTGCCAGGATGCGTGGACGTTCAAGATCCCCGGCGCGGAGCTGCTGCCGGAGTGACAGGGGCGGTCTGGCGTGGAAGCCTGCGGTGCATCCTGGGGCACGCCCGGTTCTCTGGACGCCGCAATCACGGCTCGACCGGGGACCGGCGGAAAAGCGTTCAACGCCACCGCGCTCCGGTCTCCATCTTGTGGCTTTCCTTCTTGAGCCGAGGGCCTATTTTCGCCGGGTGATCCCCGTGCGGGTCCCGTAGCTCAATGGTTAGAGCAGAGCACTCATAATCGCTTGGTCGGCGGTTCAAATCCGTCTGGGCCCACCATACTTACGCAAACAGGTTTTTTTTGGTAGTGTCCCGAAAGTTCTGCAAATAGGGAGGGGTCATGGTAGCCACTGGGGTGTGTAGAGAACCCCGTTAAACAAAAAGGCAGAACCATGACCCGAAAGGCGAAGACGAACGACGGCAAGACCGTAACCTTGGACGTGACCGGGATGAAGTCCGTTTTGATGGAACAACCCGATTTTCTGGTGCCGGTGGTGCAGGAGGCCGTGCAAGCGATCCTGGAAGTGGAGATGGACGAATGCTTGCAGGCGGGCAAGCATGAGCGCAGTGACCAGCGCTTGGGTTACCGCAGCGGGTAGTACCGGCGGCGGTTGATCACGCGGGTGGGGACGATGGTGCTGCGGGTGCCGCAAGATCGGGCGGGGCATTTCAGCACGCAGGTCTTTGAGCAGTATCAGCGGAGCGAGAAGGCGTTGGTGGCGGCCTTGGCGCAGATGTATGTGCAAGGGGTTTCGACGCGGAAGGTGGGGGCGATCACGGAGGAGTTGTGCGGGCACGAGTTCAGCGCGTCGAGCATCAGTGCGATCACGGCCCGATTGGATGCCCAACTTGAAGAGTTCACCCGGCGGTCGTTGACGGAGGCCTTTCCGTATGTGGTGGTGGATGCGCGGTATGAACGGGTGCGGGAAGGCGGGGTGATTGTGAGCCAGGCGATCCTGATTGCGCTGGGGATCGACTGGGAAGGCCGACGCCAGGTGCTGGCGGTGGAATATGCGAACCGGGAGAGCCAGAGCAGTTGGAAGGAGTTGCTACTGGGGCTCAAAGAGCGGGGGCTGCACGGGGTGCTGTTTGTGGTGAGCGACGATCATCCGGGGCTGAAGGCGGCGATACGGGAAGTGCTGCCCGGAGCGTGGTGGCAGCGGTGCTACGTGCATTTTCTGCGCAACGCCCTGGATTACCTGCCCCGCAAAGCCGATGACGATTGCCTGCAGGAGCTGCGCTGGATGTATGAGCGGCGCAACGTGGAGGAGGCGCGGCGGGATTTGAAACAGTGGCTGGAGAAGTGGGGCGGGAAGTGTATCCCAAGCTCTGCGCGTGGGTGGAGGCGAACATCGAGGAGACCTGGACCTTCTACCGGCTGCCCCTGGCGCACCACAAACATTTGAAGAGTACGAACCTGCTGGAACGGTTCAACCAGGAGATCAAGCGGCGGACCCTGGTGGTACGGATCTTTCCCGATGAAGCCAGTTGCTTGCGGCTGGTGCGGGCGGTGGCAGCCGAGCAACACGAGGAATGGATGGAAGGCAGCCGCTACCTGAACGCCGACCTGCTGCGCGAACAAATCAAACCCATGAAGAATACCATGGCGATCGCCGCATGAACTTGGACCGGCGGCGCAGCGAGCGGGAGGCTCGCCGCGCTGCGCCGCCTGGCTTTACCTCGCTGGCTACGATGACAACCAATTTGCAGAACTTGACGCACACAACTCTTGTTTCTATGAAAAGGGACTCAGTCGGCCGAAGGTCGATGAGCTTGCCAGTTGGCCGGAAGGAAATGAGCCAAGTCCTTATTGCTCGCCGCAGGCAGGCGGGTGAAAACGTCTTTGAGGTATTCCCAGGTATCCAGACCTCGCCGACGGCAACTGACCAGCACCGAATAAATCACCGCACTCCGCCAACCCGCGTCGGGATGCCCAATAAACAGCCAGTTGCGTTTGCCCACGGCCGAGGGCCGAATCGCATTTTTTATGCCGAGGTGCCGATAATGCCGAGAAGCCAGCGGAGAGGGCCAAGATGGCCCATGGATATACATAGTGCAGCACTGTGCCACTTGGCATAATCGGAACGCCGGTTCGATGGCCCGGATCTTGGAACCTTCTGGGCCAAGTGCTTCCAAGGCCGTTTCAGAGGTTTCGCTATAGAGAGGCATGAAGGGACTGCGGGAGGAAACAGTTTCGAGTCGGCCATCCGGTTTTGGGGTAATTTTTAAATTTCCTTGTGGCCTTTTCATCGCGGCGCTAATCAGAAAAGGTGCGATATTATGCACCGGGTTTCTCCGGTGCCCGACGTATGTTGCACCAGCGAAAACCTGATGGTCTTCCGAGGCGACTCAAGATCGACCTCGGCCTCATTGAGGGCGGGTTCACGGAGTACCTCCGAAAACGGCACGCAGCGGAGTTCACGATTGCATTTTACTGTCGGTTCCTCCGGAGGGTCGCACGCTACCTGGCCAAGCGAGGGCGTTGTGCAGCGATGCTGCGACGGCGCGAGGTGCCGCAGACCATGTGTGGGTGCCTGCCGGGATGGAAAGTTACATCACGCCGGACCCGACAGTCAGGCCTGCTTCAATAGCTCCGATTCATTGGCCGCTTTCGTGAACCAGTCCCTCGCCGACGTTGGCAGGTATGGCTCGATGCCTACGAGCATTTTCTACGAGTTGACCGGGCGCTTGCCGACTGCACCAGAGAGGCTGCGCTACGTGTCGTTAATCACTATTTGTCGTGGCAGTTTCGCGGTCGGCCGCTGCGTTGGGAAGCGGTACAGGCCGAAGACTTACGGCGTTATGCCGCATCGCGGTGTCGCACCCTCAGTCCCAAGAGCGTCAACGACACTCTCTCGATTCTGAGGCAGTTTCTGCGGTTCCTGCATCTGCGCGGCGAGTGCTCGTCGGCGCTGGTGCTTGCCGTGCCGACGGTGGCGGATTTTGGCCACCAGAGGTTTCCCGAGGTCCTTGATGAAGACCAAAGACGGCAGTTTCTCGCGGCCTTCGACCGCCGGTCCGGCCAAGGTCGGCGCGACTACACCATCGCGCTCTGCCTAATCGACTTGGGTTTGCGTGCGGTTGAGGTGTCCAGACTCCGCGTCGATGATATTAATTGGCGGCTTCAAACACTCGCGGTTCCAGCCGCGAAGGCGAGCCCTGGGCGACAGTTGCCCTTACCGGCGCACGTGGCGAGCGCCTTGTGCGATTATTTTCGTCATCGACCGCGCACAGATGCCGAACAGTTCTTTGTCGGGCAGAACCTATTGCGGGGGCGGCCATTGTCGTCCTGGGCAATCACCGCGGCTATGGATCGAGCTTACCGCCGATGCGGGTTTGCTGGCTGGTTTGGCTCGCATCGCTTGCGCCATTCCTTCGCCACAAGACTCTTCGCTCGCGGTGCGACGACCAAGGAGATCGCCGATTTGCTTGGGCATCGGCTCGTTGCTACCACCGATCACTACACCCAAACCAGAGACCTTCGGGTCGCGCCCGCTTCCCGGATCACATCCACGCAGTTGTAGTCGCTTGTGCCGTCCTCGCTCGCGGTCATGAACCGTTGTGCCTCGTCAGCCCAGCGGATCAGGAGGTTGGGCGAGCACCTTATGGATGACCAGCGGCGCGGCAATCGTGCTGAAAACAATCCAGAATGCCACCACTAACACGCCGACCGTGGCTTGCAGCGAAAAAAAGGGTGGCGGTTGGGTCAATGAATCTGAAGGACGGGCCAGTCATGAAATCGAGAATGCCCTGGGTGATGAGTGCGGCGAAGCCCCAACCCAGCGGCCAGAGGAGCACACCAACAAGGTGCGTCAGCTACCGAGCACCAATATGCCGGTTCGGGTGGATCGCCATGAATCCGACATGCAGCGGCGACAAGGCGTAGCCGGAGAACAGGATAAGTTTCTGGATGATCTACCGCGTGGTTTAGCCGATTTCGGTATCGGTGATAAATTATCACTTGCTAACCTCTTTACAATACTCACGCGATGTGTATATTTAGAGCGTGAGATCGAAAGAACGATCATTTGAGTATTGTAGCGAAGCGAAGAAGAAGCGCCCTGAGAGCGGGACTCTCCGGTTACCTAATCGAGGCGGAGCAACTCTTTGAAAGCTGATTGGCAAGAACGAGATGGAACGGACGTCTATGCCCTCTAAAGATTCATCAAGCCGGCAGGTGCCTCCCGATTTCGCAAAGCGGATTCTGGAGGTACGTGGAAAGCTGGGGCTGACTCAGATGGGATTCGCGGAGCGCCTCGGCGTCTCGCACATTTCGGTCTGCCGGTGGGAGAAGGAAAAGGCCAAGCCGGGATTCTCGGTCTGGAAGCAGGTGGCGAAACTCGAGGAGGAAGCCTTTGGCGGTTCCGGCCCAAGCAGCCAGGAGTTGTTCCCAGCGCTGCGCCAAGAGGTGGTCGCGGGCGGAGTGCTGAACTTCGGGTGCCGCCCAGACGTGGTGGCGTCGGTGGTCGAAGCGGAGCGGTTGGGGTTTGGACACCTGGCCAACCCAGGGTTCGCCGCCGAGCTTTCGCTGATTGACCCGCTGCCCCACCAGCGGATTGCCGTCTATGACGTGATGCTGAAGCAGCCCCGGTTGCGGTTCCTGCTGGCGGATGATGCCGGCGCAGGCAAAACGATCATGGCGGGCCTTTACATCCGCGAGATGCTTTCCCGCCGTCTCATTCGGCGGGTGCTCGTAGTCTCGCCCGCCGGGCTGGTCGGGAACTGGCTGCGGGAAATGCGGCGGCTGTTCAACCTGCCGTTCCGGGTGGTGATGGGGACGGATGTGCGGGCCGGGAATCCATTCGTCGGGGACGATGGCGACTTGGTCATTGTCAGCGTGGACACACTGACCGGCGAGAAGATGCTTTCCCGCCTGGGTGCGCCGGAAGCAGCGCCGTATGACCTGGTGATTTTCGATGAAGCGCACAAGCTGGCGGCTCGGCGGAATCCGGACGGCACCATCAGCAAGACGGAACGCTACCGGGTAGCTGAGGCGCTGTGCGGCACGGGCAGCGACGATGCCATTGTTCTGCCGTGGCAGGCACAGCATGTGTTGCTGTTGACGGCGACACCGCACATGGGGGTGGATTACCCCTATTTTGCGCTGTGGCGGTTGCTGGAACCGAACGTCCTGGCGACGCCAGAGGCGTTCGACGGCTACCCTGACGATGCGAAGCGGGGTCACTTCATCCGCCGGACCAAGGAAGAGATGGTCACGATTGAGGGGCTACCCCTCTACCCTGTGCGCGAGTCGCACACCTGGAACTTCGACCTGAGCCCAGCGGAAGACGAGGTCTATAAGGCGACGACGCACTACATGCGGGCCATCTACAACAAGGCCCGGATTCTGAACCGGTCGGCGGCACGGCTGGCGATGAGCGTGTTCCAGCGGCGGCTGGCGAGTTCGTCCTATGCGCTGATGCGGTCATTTGAGCGCCGGGTACAGAAGCTCGACGAATTGATCCGGCAGATCGAATCGGGGGAGCTGTCGGCGGAGGACCTGGCCAACCAGCAGCGCCGGCTGGAATCGAGCCGCGGGTTCCGGGACGTATTTGAATTGGAGACGGCGGACGAAGAAGAATCGGAGAACGGCGTCGAGGAAAACGAACGCGGGGAAGACAGCCTGCTGGCCGGGGTGGTCGCCACCTCGCTGGCGGAACTGGAGGCAGAACGGGCAGAAGTGGAGAACCTGCGGCGGGCGGCGAGCGAGCTTTATGAATCGGGCGAAGAATCGAAGTTCAACCGGATGCTGGAAGCGTTCCGCGACCCGCAGTTCGCGGACGAGAAATTCCTGATCTTCAGCGAGCACCGGGACACGGTGGAATACATCGTGACCCGGCTGAAGGGGCTGGGCTACCAGGACCAGGTGGCGAGCATCCACGGGGGGATGGACTACCGCGAGCGGGAACAGCAGGTTGATTTCTTCCGCCGGAAGACAACCGAAGGCGGGGCGCGCTACATGGTCTGCACGGATGCGGCCGGGGAAGGACTGAACATGCAGTTCTGCCGGCTGATGATCAACTATGACATCCCGTGGAACCCAGCCCGGATCGAGCAGCGGTTCGGGCGCATCCATCGGTATGGGCAGAAGGCCAAGCTGGTGCTGCTGTTCAACCTGGTGGCAAGCCGGACGAGAGAAGGGAAGGTGCTGAAGCGGCTGCTGGAAAAGCTGGAGACGATTCGGAGGGCCCTGACCTCGGACAAGGTGTTCGACGTGATCGGGGCGCAGTTCGAGGGGATGTCGCTGCGGGATTTGATGATTCGGGCGGTGGTGGAGGACAACGCCGATGAACTGGCGGAGCAGATTGATCGGGGGCTGACGAAGGAGAAGGCGCGGGAAACCATCCGGGCTGTCGAACGGCGCTACCCGCGCACGGGCGACGTGGCCACCCACCTGGTCGAGCAGCGGCTCCAGTTGGAAAAAGAGGATCTGAGGCGGCTGCTGCCAGGTTACGTGCGGCGATTTCTGGAGAAGGCGTGTCCGCTGATGGGGCTGCGCATGGAAGGCGACCTAGACACTACCTTCAAGATTGCCGGCCAGCAACGGGGCGCGACGGATTGGCTGCTGCCATTGCTGGAAACGTATCCCGAAGAGGCGCGGGGGATTTTCACGGTGTTGAAGCCGAAGGAGGGCGAGGCGGCGGTGTTCCTACATCCGGGCGAGCGCGTGTTTGACCGGCTGTGCTCCCTGATCGAAACGCGGTTTCAACAAGTGGCGCTGGCGGGGAGCGTGTTCACTGACCCGTGGACGGATGCACCGTATTTCGTGCATGTGGCACGGGTGCAGGTGGTGCGGGGAGTGTTCGGGGGCGAACCGGGGAAGGCAGACCGGCGGGAACCGCTGGACTGCCGGCTGGTAGCGGTGAAGCAACCGCTGACGGGCGTGTGCGTGGAGATGGCCCTGGAGCAACTGCTGTTGCTGCGCGGCGTGGAGTCCGGGCCGGGGGCGTTCGACTTTGCCGGGCAGCAAGGGCCGATGGCAGTCGACCGGGCCACGAAGTGGCTGGTGGGAGAACTGCTGCAGCCGCTCGTCGAGGGGCGCCAGAAGGAATTGAAGGCAACCCTGCCGCAACGGCTGGAATTTCTGCAACGGGGTTTCGCCTACCACGAGGCGGAGTTGGCGATTGAGCGGACGCGGCGGTCCGAAAAGGCGCGCGAGGGCGACCCACGGGCGAAGCATCTGCTGGAACGGGTGAAGGAGCGCCAGCGCAACCTGGCGGCCCAGCGTGAGCGGGCCTGCACGGAACTGATGATGGAACCAGACCTGGTTCGGTCGGAAGCGCCGGAGTTCATCGCCCACGTCCTGGTGGTTCCGTCCACGGACCCGGAAGAGCGGAAGAGGCACGACCGGGAAGTGGAGAAAATCGCAATGCTGAAGGCGATCGGTTTCGAGGAAGAACATGGCCGGCTGGTGGTGGACGTTTCCACGCCGGAGAAGGCGGTGATGCAAGGGCTGGAAGCCTGGCCGGGATTCGACCTGCTCTCGCGGAACGGCAAGGGCGGGCCGAACGCCATCGAGGTGAAGGGCCGGGCCGGGGTGGGCGAGATTGAAGTGTCGGACAATGAGTGGGCGAAGGCGTGCAACCTGCGGGATCGGTATTGGCTTTACGTGGTGTTCAACTGCGCGGGGTCACACCCGGAGCTGCATCGCATTCAAGACCCGTTCGGGAAGCTGATTGCTCGGGCGAAGGGCGGCATCGTGCTGGACGCGGCGAGCATATTGCAGACAGCAGAAAGGCAATAATGGAGGAATGAGACTATGAAGAAATTCGACTTTTACGAGTTCACAGGGATTCTGACACCGGGGGTGATACTGCTCTACGCGGTGAGCCTGACGGTGCCGGCGGTCACGCCGTTCATGGCGTCGGCGCAACTGAGCGTGGGCGACCTGGGGCTGTTCATCGTGCTGGCCTACGTGGCGGGGCACCTGGTGCAGAGCCTGGGGAACCTGGTCGAGTGGGTGTTCTGGAAACCCTTCGGCGGGATGCCGAGCAACTGGGTGATTGCGGGGCGGACTCCGGGCTACCTGAATGGGCAGCAAGTCGAGGCGCTGCCGGGGAAGGTCACGGAAATCCTGAAATGGAATCTGGGCAAGGCGCTGGCGGACATGACAGAGAAAGAATGGAGGCCGGTGGTGGGCTCGATCTATGCGGCCGTGCTGGCGGCGGGGCGGTCCGGGCGGGTGGACGTGTTCAACGGCAACTATGGGATGCTGCGGGGCGTTGCGAGCGGGCTGCTGGTGGCAGCGGTGCTCTGTCTCGTCCGGCAAGGTGGCCCCCAATGGTGGGCGGCGGCTGCGGTGGGCGCGCTGACGGCGCTGGCGCTGGTCCGGATGTTCCGGTTTGGCCGGCACTATGCGCGGGAGTTGTTCATCCAATTTCTGTTGTTGCGGCCAGATAGCCTGGCAGCCCCAAAAAAGGAGAAGGAGTAAAGCCATGCCTACAGTCCATTTTCTAAACGTCGGGGAAGGAGATTGCTCCATCCTGCAGCACAGCAGCGGGCGGGTGACGATGATTGACACCTGCGGCGGGAACCTGGACGCCAAGCAGGAGTCGCAAGCGAAGATGGTTCACAAGATTTTCGAGAGCACCGTGAGCGGCGGGGGCGATTACGGGATGCGGGAGTGCCCGACCAACCCGGTCAACTACTGCCTGGCGAACGGGATCAAGAGCATCTTCCGGTTCATTCTGACCCACCCGGACATGGACCACATGGACGGACTGGACAACCTGCTAACGCGGGTGCCGGTGGCGAACTTCTGGAAGACGGGCACGCGCAAAGAGAAGCCGGATTTTTCGGAAGGCGGCTACAAGGAAGAGGACTGGGACAGCTACGCGGCGCTCGCTGCCCGCAAGCGGGAGGGCATCACCGTCCTGTCGCACCTGGCAGGGGCGCAATTCGAGTTCGCCAACAAGGGCGAGCCTAAGGGCGGCGGGGACTATTTATCCATCGTGGCACCCAGTCCGCAACTGGTGGCCACGGCGAACGAGTCGGAGGACTGCAACGATGCCTCTTACGTGGTCGTGTATCGGACCTGCGGCGGGAACATCGTGTTCCCGGGCGACGCCCATGACGGGACGTGGGAGCATGTGACCAAGCACTACAAGAGCCTGGTCCAGAATTGCGGCGTCCTGATTGCGCCGCACCACGGGCGGAAGTCGGACCGGGACTACAGCTTCCTGGACGTGCTGAAGCCGGGGTTGACGCTGTTCGGTTGCGCTCCGTCTGAGCACCTGGCCTATAGCGCGTGGAGCTACCGGGAACTGCCCTACATCACGCAGAACCAAGCGGGAAATATCATCCTGGAGGGGACTGACGAGGGCATCGAGGTGTTCGTGGAGAACATTACCTTTGCCCGGACCCAGCAGGCGTTCGATGAGAGCCGGACACATTTTGGGTGCTACTACATTGGGCGGGTGCCGGCACCGGTGAAGCAGGAACAGGCAGCCTGAGCCAAGGAAAGGAATTTTATGAACGACAAACCGCGATTGATTGAAGTGGCGTTTCCGCTGAAGCAGACCTCACTGGATTCGGTGCATGAGAAGAGCGTGCGCCACGGGCATATTTCAACACTCCACATCTGGCCGGCGCGGCGACCGCTGGCGGCGTGCCGTGCGACGCTGATCGCGACGCTGCTGTCCGACCCCGGCGACGCGGAGGAGCGGGCTAAGATTCTGGAGAAGCTGGGGGGGCGTGTAGTGGCGACGGTCAAGAAGAAGAAGATGCCCAGCGGCAAGATCGAGGAAATCCAGGCGGAAGAGACGGCGGGCGGCATTTTGCATTGGGGCCAGGAGACCGGGCCGGACTTGGATTGGTTCCGCGAAGCGATCCTTAAGGCATACGATGGGCGAGCGCCGAAGGTGTTGGACCCGTTTGCCGGTGGGGGCGCAATACCTTTAGAAGCGATGCGGTTGGGGTGCGAAACCACAGCGATTGACGTCAACCCGGTGGCTTGGTTTGTCCTTAAAGGCACGTTGGAATACCCGCAGAAGCTAGCGGGGCAGAAGCTGGCGCTACCGGACTTCATCTTGAGGGACCGGGAGTTCATGGCGGAATATTTCGAGCGTGGCCTCGCGCTGAAGGGCGCAGCTCTAAAACGGCGACTGAAGCAGCACTTTGGCGACAAGGAGGAGCACGGGGAATTCCAAGCACTGAGGGAGGATCCCGGCTTATACGCCAGCGACCTGCAAGCGGACCTGGCGTGGCAGGTGCGGGCGTGGGGCAAGTGGGTTTTGAAACAGGCTCGGAAGGAGCTCGCGGACTTTTACCCCACCTATGCGACCTGGGAACCAGTGATGGAAATGGAAAAGCGGAAGCTGCCCAAGGACTGGCTGGTGCAGTGGAAGAAGGAGCATTCGGCAGAAATCGAGGCAAAGGGGCTGCGGCTTTGTCCAGCGACGGAGGATGGGGAAGTGGATGAAAAGAAGCTGAACGAGGAGTTTGCGACGGAATACCTGGCGGAACCGACGAACCCGCGCTGGGTGCCGAAGCCGACGGTGGCTTACCTCTGGGCGCGAACGGTAAAAAACAAACACCATCCCGGAACCACCATTCCGCTGCTCAAGACACGGTGGCTGTGCAAGAAGGATGAGAAACGCGTGTTGCTAACCATGACGCCAAGATCGGATGGTTCGGGTGTCGAGTTTGGGATTCAGGGTGATGTGCCGAAGGTGGGTGGGAACACGGCTCAAAGGCGGGAGCACGATAGGCGAATTGGGGCAGGCACCATGTCTCGTGCTGGCGCGACGTGTCCTGTTCACGGGAACATTCTGACGCAGGAAGACATCAGGCTAGATGGTATAGCAGGGCAGATGGGGGAGGTTCTTACTGCTGTGGTCATGGACGGCTCCTTAGGTAAGGAATATCGGTTACCGACGGAGTTGGAAGTGCGTATGGCATCGGAGGCGCAGGCTCGTATTGGAGGGGTCTTTGCGGAGATCCCATTTGACATGCCTCGCGAGCCGATACCGCCGGGTGCGAGTCGAAAAGGAGGGGGTTCCGCATTCACGGTCAAGCTGTTCGGATTTGAGGAATGGAAAGACCTCTTCTCGCATCGCCAACTGCTTGCCCTGGGGATCTTTGTCAGGACAGTTCGGGCCATTCGATCGGCTGCTGCAGAAAGGGATCTTCCGACAGAGTGGGTTGAAGCGATCTCGGTTTACCTCGCTCTCCAGAATGACAAGCTTGCTGACTACAACTCGGAGATTTGCGTGTGGCACATTTCTGGTGAGAAGATTGGGCATACGTTCACACGCTTTGCGTTACCAATAACCTGGGATTTTGTTGAACTCGCGGCGATAAATAAGGTTGGCGGCGCGTACTCAGCCCAGTTGGATTGGCTCTGCAGGTGCGTTGAACAAGGCCTCGTTGCTAGTCGTTGTGCCGAAAGGCCTGTCGTGCATCGGCAGTCGGCAATTCAACTTGGTTCCGGCGACTTCGACGCGGTGGTGACAGACCCACCGTATTACGATGCAATACCATACTCGGACTTGATGGACTTTTTCTATGTGTGGTTGAGACGAACACTTTATGGCCTCTCACCGGAGATGGATGCAGCATTGGGTGAACCGCTCTCGCCCAAATGGGATAGCAAACAGGAAGATGGTGAGTTGGTGGATGATTCAAGCCGGCACGAAGGCGACAAGGAGAAATCCAAGGGAGCCTATGAGAACGGCATGGCGCGAGTCTTCCTGCGATGCGGCAGCGTGCTCAAGCCTACCGGTCGGATGGTGGTAGTGTTCGCGAACAAGCAGCCGGATGCCTGGGAAACCCTAGTCTCGGCACTTGTTCGATCTGGCTTCGTGGTGGACGGAAGTTGGCCAATTCAGACGGAGATGAGCACTCGGATGCGCGCCAAGACATCGGCGGCGCTCGCTTCCTCGGTATGGCTTGCATGCAAGAAGCGGAACCCAAGCACGAGGCCGGGCTGGGACAATACGGTGCTCGTGCAAATGAGGGAGAAAATTGCGATAAGGTTGCGCGAGTTCTGGGACGCCGGGATACGCGGTCCTGACTTCGTTTGGGCGGCGACCGGTCCAGCGATGGAGGCTTATAGTCAGCACCCGGTGGTGAAGAAAGCGAACAAACCGAACGAACTGATGAGCGTGTCGGAATTTCTGCGGCACGTCCGCCGCATGGTGTTGGATTTCGTCGTCGGGCGCGTGTTGTCGAAGGCCACGGGCGGTGAAGAGGCAGCGACAGAGGAAATGGATGACGTGACGACCTACTACCTACTACACCGAAACGACTTCAAGATGGACGAAGCCCCGGCCGGTGCGTGCATCCTTTACGCGGTGTCGTGCAACCTATCGGACCGGGACCTGGTGGACGCTTTTGACTTGCTGGTGCCGAGTGGCGGGACCAGCGATGGAGACGATGACGATGAAGAGAGCGGGGATGATGACGCGGAAATGGTGGAAGGCTCCAGCAGCACGTTCAAGCTGAAGCCGTGGAACAAGCGGAAGCGGCCAGGCATGGGGTATGACCCGGTGGTGGACAGCCCGAAGGCGCGGATGGACGCGGCGCAAGGGAAACTGTTTGATGAGGCCGCGCCGGAGAAGCCGCGGACGCGGATTATCCCGCTGATAGACCAGATCCACCGGCTGATGCACCTGTGGAAGGCCGGGGACGTGGTGAAGGTAGATGAATACATGAACAGCAAAGGGCTGCGGACGAACGCGCTGTTCCCGCCAGTGCTCCAGGCGCTGATCGAAATGGCTGACGGTGGTTCGGAAGAGCGGTCCATCCTAGAGAGCCTCAGTAATCATGTGCAGGGACGCGGTGTGCGGGCGGCGTATCAGGCGGAACTGCCGGGCGGAGTGAATCCGCCGACGGAAACGAGCGAGAACAAGTAAACCGGAAAATTTATGGCAAACGGAACAATCAAACCCTGGCACCAAGTCGTCAAACTGCGCGAGGACGTCAAGACGGGCGAACTGACCCTGGCGATGTTCGCCGCCGATCTTTACGACGTGAAGATGGGCACGGCGAAGTCGGTGTATCGCGACCCGAAAGAGTTTTTCACCCTGACGTTCCCGGCCAGCGGCATCCGGGCGCTGGCGCGGGACGTGGCTTACCGCCTGGCGGGCAAGAGTGACAAGGCGGTGCGCCAACTGTCACTCACCTACGGCGGCGGCAAGACGCACACGCTGATCACGGAATACCATCTGCACAACGACCCGGCGAACCTGCCGGATGTGCCCGCCGTGGCGGAGTTCCGGGCGGAGATGGCCGGACTGCCGATTCCCAAGGCGCGGATCGTAGTGCTGCCGTTCGACAAGCTGGATGTCGAGAAAGGCATGGAGATGGTCTGCCCCGCCGGCACGAAACGCTGGCTGAAACAGCCGTGGAGCCTGCTGGCCTGGCAGGTTGCCGGCGAGGCCGGTCTGAAGCTGCTGCACGCGGATGGCAAGGCGGAAGAGCGGGAGTCCGCGCCAGCGGAAAACCTGATGCGGTCGCTGCTGGAACTGGGGGTGAAGGAGGGCGGCGCGCTGCTGGTGCTGCTGGATGAGGTCTTGATGTATGCCCACGAGAAGGTGCGCAAGGACCGGGGATGGCTGGAGACGCTGAAGAATTTCTTCCAATACCTGACCCAGGCCGCAACGAAGACAGACCGCTGCTGCGTGGTGGCGTCTTTGCTGGCCTCGGACGTGGAGAAGAACGACCCGACCGGGCGGGAGATTGAATCGGAACTGTCGAAGGTGTTCCAGCGGGAGGGCGAGCAAGAAATCCAGCCGGTGACGAAAGAGGAAGCGGCGGAAGTGCTGAAGCGGCGGCTGTTCGATTTGGAATCCATCAAGGACGCGGAGAAATTCCGCCCGCAAGTCATCACCGCGCTCCAGGGCATCGGGAAACTGGACGAAGCGACCGCCAAGGGCGGGAGCGGGGTAGAACAGAAGTATCTGCTGAGCTTTCCGTTTCACCCGGAGCTGACGGAAGTGTTTTACGCGAAGTGGTCGGGGATGCCGGGCTTCCAGCGGACGCGTGGCATCTTGCGCACTTTTGCGCTGGCGCTGCGCGACGCGGCGGGAACGGACCCGTCGCCGCTGATCGGGCCGAGCGTGTTCCTGCCAAAGACCGGGGAGACGAAGATACCGGAAGGACTGAGGGAACTGGCGGAAGTGGCACGGAAAGAAACCTACGAGGGGGCGCAGAGCAACTGGCCGTTCATCCTGGACACGGAACTGGCGAAGGCGCGGCAGATTGAAGAAAGCTTTGAAGTGCTCAAGGGGCGGGAAATCCAACAGGCAGTGATTGCCGCCTTCGTGCATTCACAGCCGATTGGGAAGACAGCGGACCTGAGCGAGGTGTTCGTGCTCATTGGCGCAACGAACCCTGACCGGATCACGCTGGAAAAGGCGCTGCGGCGGTGGGTGGACGTGTCGTGGTTCCTGGATGAATCGAACTTCCCGGCGGATGACAAGGTGCTGCCGAAGACGTGGCGGCTGGGGTCGCGCCCGAATCTTCAGCAGATGCACGACGTGGCGTGCGCGGACCGGGTTAAGACTGAAACAGTGGAGTCTTTGCTGAACACACTGATCGGGAAGGCGAAGGACTTAACCGCCGGGGCTTCGGCCGCCGGCGCGAAAGTCCACAACCTGCCGGTGAAACCGAGCGACATCGAGGATGATGGCGAGTTTCACTTTGCGGTGCTGGGGCCGAAGTGCGCCTCCATGTCCGGGAATCCGAGCGCGGAAGCGAGGCGGTATCTGGAAGAGACGACGGGGTCGGACCGCCCACGGGTGAACAAGAACGCGGTGGTGCTGGCGGTGCCGTCGCGGGATGGATTGGACGCGGCGCGAGCGACGGTGCGGAGCTACCTGGGATGGGAAGAAGTGCGGGAGATGCTGAAGGGGCAGGAACTGGATGAAGTCCGCCGGGTGCGGTTGCAGGGCAACACGGAAAAGTCGCGGGGCGACATTCTGGAAGCCATCAAGAACGCCTATTGCGTGGTGGTGACGCAAAGCGCGGCGGGGGACATCCAGGCGTTCAAGATTTCGCCTAGCGATGAACCCTTGTTTGTGACGATCAAGGGCGACTCGCGGTCGCGGATTGAAGACAACCCGGTGAGCGCGGACGCGCTGCTGCCGGGCGGGCCTTACAACCTGTGGCGACCGGGCGAAACTGCGCGGCGCATCAAGGACCTGATGGGCGCCTTCGCACAGGTGCCGAAATTGCCGAAGATGCTGCGGCGGGGAGAAATTTTGGAAACGCTGGTCGAGGGGGCGCGACAGGGGTTCTTCGTGCTGCGACAGATGAGGCCGGATAAATCGTTCCGGACGATTTGGCGGCAGGAGGTCGCGGCAGCGGACATTGAGAAAGACCCGACGTGGGAAGTGGTCTTGCCGGAGTCGGCGCAGCTCGAGGAAATATCGGCGTCGCTGCTGACGCCGGAGGGGCTACCGGAATTGTGGCCGGCGAGCAAGCAGATTGCGGTGTCAGACGCGGTGAACTACTTCGCCGGAAGCAAATATGTAACGACCAAGCGGGTGGCAGCGGATGGCACGCTGTATGACGAGTCGGTGCCGATTCCCTCGGCCAAAACCGAAGCGGTGCAAGCCGGGGTGAAGGCGGCGGTGGAGGCCGGGAAGCTGTGGCTGGTGTCGGGAGTGGCGAGCATCTGCGGCGAGCCGATACCAACGGGGGTGCTGACCGACACGGCACTGCTGTTTCCGCCGCCAGAGCCGATTGACGTGAACCGGCTGACGCTGGAGCAAATGCCGGCGGCGTGGCAAGGGAATCAGACGACCGCGCTGGGGCTGGCGAACCAGTTGTCGGTAGCCGCCGGGAAGGCGCTGCCGTGGCCGGTGGTGCGGGATGCGATTGACGGGGCCATCCGGGCGAGGCTGCTCGAACGGACGGCGGATTCCGGCCCGTGGCCGTGCCCGCTAAGCGGGGCCGGAGCGGTGAAGCTGCAACGGCCACAGAATGTGCCGGTGCCGGTGACGCCGCCGCCGGTGGTGACGAAACCAGGGACGTTCACGGCTGAGGCGGAACTCAAGACGGACGAACTGATGGATCTGGGCGACTCACTGGGCGAAGTGCTGAAGACGGCCGTGCCCAACACTTTGAAATTGAACGTGCGGATTGAGTTGGGCGGGGAGCCGAAGGCAAGCGAGGCGAAGCTGAAAGCAATCAACGCCATTCTGGCGAAGGTGAAGAAAGGGCTGGAATTGAGATAGGGATGAATCACTGACCGAAGGAGTGGGTGACCCCTTGATTCCCTGGCAGTTCAGCAAAGCGAGACGCGCCTCTATCGAACTGGCGGCACGTCGCCTGGTGAATGCGCACGCAGGCGCTCGACAATGTCAGATAAGCTTTCGCCAGTAATACCAGTTCTCACTGATTATCGGAACAATGAGTCAGGGCGTAGCGTTTGCTTGAGTGTGGAGCCAGTGATGGATCAA
>JAJXZI010000271.1:0-14036 GCA_021780115.1 bacterium
AGAAGGAATGCGGAGTGCGAAGTGCGGAGTGCGGAATGGCTGGCCGCGGCGGCCGTCGCCTCCATCCTCCGTTCACCATCCTCCATCCGCAACGGGTATGGTGCCTCCCCGCTGGCGCCGTCCGCCGCGAACTCCAGGTCCGTCGCCGCCTGGCCTTCGAAGCGCATCCGCTGGCGCAGGCCGAGGAGCGAGGCGACCGCGTCAAACAAGCGGCCCACACTGGAAGTCCGGGGTGAGTTCACCCCCTGGGTCAGCATCGTCCTCAGCGCGGCCAGTTCCGCTCCGGAGAACGCGCGGAGCGTCGGCCGGTCCCCCAGCTCGAACGCCGTGTCGCCGAACGTCTCGTGGAGCAGACCGAGCGCGGCGCGGCGCGGCTCCTTCGCCGCCGCGTCGCCGCCCGGC
Organism: bacterium; assembly: GCA_021780115.1. GTDB lineage: Bacteria > Verrucomicrobiota > Verrucomicrobiia > Limisphaerales > JAJXZI01 > JAJXZI01. The sequence continues at coordinate 403 of JAJXZI010000271.1, forward strand.
AACCGGAACGCGCGCCAGTGCGCCACGCGCTCCGCCGCCGTTTCTGTGACGTGGAAAAACTCGCCGCCCCACACAGTGCCGTCCAGCCCGTACCCCGTGCCGTCCCAGGCGACGCCGAGGAGCGGCGGCGCCAACTCGTTTTCCGCCATGCAGGAGAGGACGTGGGCCAGATGGTGTTGCACGCCGACGCAGCGCGGCCCGCCCGCCGGCGCCGCCAGCTCCCGCGCGAACTTCGTCGAGAGATAATCCGGGTGCAGATCGGCGGCGATGATCTCCGGGCACGCCTCGTAGAGCCGCTGGAAATCCGCGACCGCGCGGCGGAACGCGTCGTAGGCCGCGGCCGTTTCCAGGTCGCCAAGGTGCTGGCTGACGAACACCTGCGGGCCGACCGCCAAGGCCACGGTGTTTTTCAGGTGCGCGCCGACGGCGCAAATGACTTCGGAGTTCGGACTTCGGACTTCGGATTGGAGAGTGATCGGCAGCGGCGCGTAGCCGCGCGCCCGGCGCAGCACGAGTTCGCGGTCGAGCAGAACGCGGACAACCGAGTCATCCACGGGCCGGACGATGGGGCGGTTGTGGACCAGGAACAAATCCGCAACGCCGCCGAGCCGGCCCAGCGCCTCCCGTTCGTCGGTGCAAATCGGCTCGTCGCTCAGGTTGCCGCTGGTGGCGACCACGGGGAAACCCAGCTCCGCCAGCAGCAGGTGGTGCAGCGGCGTGGAGGGCAGCAGCACGCCGAGGCAGGGGTTGCCGGGAGCGACGGAATGGGCGATTTCCGATTTCCGATTTCCGATTCGACGAAGCAAGACAATCGGCGCTTCCGGGGAACGGAGGAGGCGCTCTTCCAACAACGAGACATCGCAGACCGCTTTCACGCTCTCCAGGGAAGGAACCATCAACGCGAATGGCTTTTCCTCGCGGTGCTTCCGGTCGCGCAGCCGGCGCACCGCCGCGTCGTCGTGCGCGGCCACGATGAGGTGAAAACCGCCCAGGCCCTTGACCGCCACGATGTGTCCGGCCTGAATCGCCCCAGCGGCGGCCCGCAAGGCATCGTCGCCGCGGCCGGCGACGCGGGGCGGCGCCGACGAGTCACCGGGACACGGAACCCACAATTCGAGGTGCGGCCCGCAGCGCGGGCAGGCGTTGGGCTGGGCGTGGAAACGCCGGTCGCGCGGGTCGTCGTATTCCGCCTGGCACGCCGGGCACAGGGTGAACCGCCGCATGGACGTGTTGGCGCGGTCGTACGGCAGCGCCTCGATGATGCTGAAGCGCGGGCCGCAGTGCGTGCAGTTCGTGAACGGGTAGCGGTGGCGCCGGTTGGCCGGGTCGAGGATTTCGCGCAGACAATCGGCGCACGGGGCGATGTCCGGCAACACCAGCGCGGTCCTGGCGCCGGCTGTCTCGCTGGGGCGGATCGCGAAATTCGTCCGGCCCAGCGGATCGAGCCAGGAGGCTTCCAGACTTTGGATGAAGCTGCGTGGCGGTTTCTCGGTGTCGAGGCGAACGAGGAAATGCTCCAAAGCTCGTCGCGGACCTTCCGCTTCGATGAAGACGCCCTGCGGAGAATTGTTGACCCAACCGCCCAGGCCCAGTTCGGTCGCCAGCCGGAAGACGAACGGGCGGAAACCGACGCCCTGGACCGCGCCGCGCACGGCGATCTTGAGCCGGGCCGCCGGTCGCGCCGCCGGGGGCGTCATGTCAGGTCTCCGCGTCGAAGCCCTCGAGGACCATCTCGGTGGGGTTCACCGCCTCGAGTTCCAGCGAATCGCACTGGGGGCACACGTCGGGCAGGTGCGGCGTCTCGAACTGGTGGCCGCACTTCCGGCAGCGCACCCGCGGCGCGACTTCCGTCAGCGCCAGCGCGGCCTCCCGGACCAGCGGGCTGTCCTGTTTGACGATGTCGAAGCTGAACCGCACGTGGTCGCCGCTGTGGCTGGTCAGCGGGTTGAACCGGATGCGGACCTGCTTGACGCGCCGGACGCCCTGGGCGGCGGCCTGTTGCTCCACGGTGTGGATGAGATCGCGGACGAGGTGGACTTCATGCATAAAATCGGCGGCGAATGTGGCGGGGCGCCCAGCGGCTTGTCAACTCACGACGCCGGCCGGGCCAGCCGCTGAATCTCCGCGATGGCCGCGGTAAAACCGCGTTGGGCCAGCGGTGAGAGCCGCTCGCCAAAACCGAGGTCTTCCGCCGGAATCGTCAGCCACCACGCCGGCGGGCAACGTCCGAAGACTTGGCGCGCCAGGGCGAGCAGCAAGCGTGGATCGGCGGCGTGGGCCAGGACGGGCGCGCCGCCGCCGGGCGCCAACGGGAGCGCCCGCGCTTCGGCGCCGGCCCCGACCGCCGCGTCCACAAACACCACGCCGCGGGCAGTGGAGATCGGGTCGGCCAGTTCCGGCGTGAGTTGGTGGCAAACCATCGTGCGCACCCCAGGCAGACGCAGCGCCTCCACGGCGGCGACGACTTTCGGCCCGACACCGTCGTCGCCGCGCAACGGGTTGCCGTAACCAATGAGCAGCAGGTTGCCGTCGCTGACGCGCGGGTTTTCCCCGATTTGCGGATCCAAGAGCATGGGTGTTTGAAACCAATGGCGAAACGGCGCGTGCCGCCGGCCCGCCCAACCGACAACACTGCGACGACAACCCGACGAACCGACTCAGTTGAAGTCAACTCCGCGTCACTTCGCGCACCACCGTGCCGTCGGGCGCGACGAGCCGGACGTGGAGCGGCATCTGGCCGGCGGCGTGCGTCGAGCAACTCAGGCACGGATCGTAGCACCGGATGCCGTGCTCGACGCGGTTGAGCATCGCCTCGGGGATGTCGTTGCCGCGGACGTAATGCCGCGCGATCTGGGCCACGGTCTGGTTCATCGCCAGGTTGTTCTGCCCGGTGGCGATGATCAGGTTCATCTTGCGGATGACGCCGTTGCGGTCCACCTGGTAGTGGTGAAAGAGCGTGCCCCGCGGCGCCTCGCTCACGCCCACGCCTTCGAGTTGGTTGATGCCGGCGTCGGCGCGCAGATCCTCGCTGAGCAGGTCGGGGTCGTCCAACAGGACTTCGACGCGCTCGACACAGGCGATGATTTCGATGAGCCGCGCGTAATGGTAAAGGAAGGACGAGGTCACCGCGCCGCGGCCCAGCTTCTTGAACGCCTTGAGTTCGGCGTCCGCCTTCGGCGTGCCGATGTGGCTGCAGACGTTCAGGCGGGCCAGCGGCCCGACGCGGTACATGCCGTCCGGGTAGCCGAGCGGTTTGTAGTACGGCGCCTTGAGATACGACGCGGCCAGCACCGCTTCGCCGATGAAATCCTTGAAGCTCCGCGCCTCGAGTTGGTCGGCGATGATGCTGCCGCTGCTGTCCGTGAACCGCAGTTTGCCGCCGTGGTGCTCCCACTCGCCGTCCGGGCCGACCAAGCCGAGGAACAGCGAAGGGAAATTGCCGAAGATCTGGGTTTCGCGTCCGTGTTTCTTGAGGACCTGCTTGAACAAATCCAGCGCGGTCCGCGCGGTGGCGCCGGCTTCCGGCAGCCACGCGCGGATTTTCGCCCGGCCGTCTTCGGTGAGCGGACTGCGCACGCCGCCGGGCACGGCCCAGGCGGGATGGATTTTCTTGCCGCCGAGCACTTCGATGATTTCCTGGCCGAATTGGCGCAGGCGGATGCCGGCGCGGGCCAGGTCGGGGTTCGCGGCGATGAGGCCGAGGACGTTGCGCCGCGGGGGCGGCGTGTCCCAGCCGAGGAGGAAGTCCGGCGCGCTCAGGTGGAAGAAGCTCAGGGCGTGCGACTGGACGATCTGGCCGAGGTTCATCAGCCGGCGCAGTTTGTCGGCGGCCGGCGGAATGGCCACCGCCATGATCGCGTCGCCCGCCTTGGCGGAGGCGAGCAGGTGGCTCACCGGGCAAATGCCGCAAATGCGCGGCGTGATGCTGGGCAGCTCGGTGAACGGCCGGCCTTCGCAGAACTTCTCGAATCCGCGGAACTCGACGACGTGGAACTGGGCGTCCGACACGTTGCCCTCGTCGTCCAGGTAAATGCTGATCTTGGCGTGGCCTTCGATGCGCGTGACCGGGTCGATTAAGATTCGTCGAGCCATGGAAAGGTTTGTTCGTTCGTTGTGTTCGCTAGCCGGCGTCCTGCGAAGCCGAAATCGGGCGTCCGCCGACGGCACCGCGTCGGTCCCGCCGGACTTCGGGCGTGGGGATTTCTTCCAGGGTTCGGATCTCGGATTTCATTTCAACCGAACTTGATGTCCTTGCCCGCGAGCTTGGGTTCGGCGCCGGCGAGCACCTGCTCGAGTAGCGCCTTGATCCGGTCGGCCGGCGGCGGGCAGCCTGGCAGGTAATAATCGACGTGGACGACTTCATGCACCGGCATCACGCGCTCCAGCAGCGGCGGTACAATGCCGGGTTCCTTCGGGATTTGCGGGTTGAGGTCGGCGCACTCGAGGTAGGCGCGTTGGAGGACGCTCGCGGCGTTGCCCCGACCGAGTTGGTTGCGGATGGCGGTGACGTTGCCGGTGACGGCGCAATCGCCGAAGGCCACGATGGCCTTGGTGCGCCGGCGGATTTTGTGGACCATCTCGAGGTGGTCCTCGTTGCAGACGGCGCCTTCGATGAGGACCAAGTCCACGTTCTCCGGGTATTCCTTCACGTCCACGATGGGGCTGAAGACGAGTTCCACCTTCTGGGCGAGTTCCAGGAGGAACTCGTCGAGATCGAGGAACGACATGTGGCAGCCGGAACAGCCGCCCAGCCAGACGGTGGCCACTCTCAAGGTATCCATTGCTTTTTCTCCCGGGCGGTGACGATGAACTCCAGTTTCGAGCGGTCGCGCTCCATTTCTCCGACGGTGGCGCCGCGGTAGAACAGCGCGCCGGTCGGGCACGACATGACGCACTTGCCGCAGTTGGTGCAGGTGTCCGACTCGCCCCACGGCTGGAACAGGTCGGTGATGATCTGCGCCTTGGCGCCGCGGCCGGCGACGTTCTTAGTGCCCGCGCCTTCGATGTGCCAGCAGACCCGCACGCACCGGGTGCAGAGGATGCACCGGTTGTGGTCCATGCCGTAGAGCGGGTGCGTAATGTCCACGTCCCACTTGGGGAAGCAATAGTCGTAGCGGACGTGGTCCATGCCCTGGCGGTAGGCGAGCGTCTGCAACTCGCAATGGCCGTTGGCGACGCACACGGCGCAGACGTGGTTCCGCTCGGCGAAGAGCAGTTCCAGGATCATCTTGCGGTACTGCTGGAGGCGCTCGCTGGTCGTGGTGACATTCATGCCTTCGCTGACCTGGGTGGTGCAGGCGGGCAGGAGCTTGGGGGTGCCGGCGATTTCGACCAGGCACATCCGGCAGGCGCCCACGTCATAAACGCCTTCCAGGTGACAAAGCGTCGGCAAGGTGATGCCGGCGTCCGACGCGGCTTCGAGGATGGTGGCCCCTTCCGCGGCGCTGACCTCTTTACCGTCGATGGTTAGGGTTTTGGCGGCCATAAATCGAGGTTCCGGTTCAGGCAGGCACGGGCGGTTGCGTCACCGCACCGTTTCCGTGCGGGCCGTGGGTGTCGGGTTGCAGGAGTTCGAGGTATTCGTGGCGGAAGAAGCGCAGCGTGCTCACCGTCGGGTTGGGCGCCGTCTGCCCAAGGCCGCAGAGGCTGGTGTGCTTCACCATGTCGCAGAGTTCTTCCAGTTTGGCCAGATCGCGAAGCGTCGCCTTCCGCTCGATGATCTTGGTGAGCAGGTGGTGCATCTGCACGGTCCCGGCCCGGCAAGGGATGCACTTGCCGCAAGACTCGTCCATGCAGAACTCCATGAAGAACCGCGCGATCTCGACCATGTTCGTCGTCTGGTCCATGACGATCATGCCGCCGGAACCCATGATCGAGCCGAGCTTGGTCAGCGACTCGTAATCCACCGGCGTGTCGAGCGCGTCGGCCGGAATGCAGCCGCCTGACGGCCCGCCGGTTTGCACCGCCTTGATCCGGCCGCCGTCGGGCGCGCCGCCGCCCATCTGCTCGACGATGTCGCGCAGCCGGGTGCCCATCGGCACCTCGATGAGGCCGGTGTTCTTGATCTTGCCGGCGAGCGCGAAGACTTTCGTGCCTTTGCTTTTCTCGGTGCCGATGCTCGCGAACCAATCCGCGCCCCGGCGGATGATGGCCGGCACGTTGGCGAAGGTCTCGACGTTGTTGATGAGCGTGGGGCAGCCCCACAACCCGCTCTCCGCCGGGAAGGGCGGGCGCGGACGCGGCGTGCCGCGCTTGCCTTCGACCGAGGCCATCAGCGCGGTTTCCTCACCGCAGACGAACGCGCCGGCGCCGATGCGGATGTCGATGTTGAAATTGAAGGGCGATTCAAAGATCGCGCTGCCCAGCAGGCCCATTTGCTTGGCCTGGCGGATCGCCGTTTGGAGCCGGCTGATGGCCAGCGGATACTCGGCGCGGACGTAGATGAATCCCTGGTCCGCGCCGACGGCGTACGCCGCGATGGCCATGCCTTCGAGCACGCTGTGGGGATCGCTCTCCAGAACGCTGCGGTCCATGAACGCGCCGGGGTCGCCTTCGTCGGCGTTGCAGATCACGTATTTCTTCTCGCCGGGCGACTTGGCGACCGTGCCCCACTTCAGCCCCGTCGGGAAGCCGGCGCCGCCCCGGCCGCGCAGGCCGCTCTTGACCAGGCCCTCGACGACGTCTTTCGGCGTCATCTCATGCAGCACTTCGTGCAACCCGGTGTAACCGTCCGCGGCGAGGTAGGACTCGATGCGCTCCGGGTCCACCACCCCGCTGTTGGCGAGCACGATGGACAGTTGCTTCGTGAAAAACGGATCGTGCGGGTCGCCTTTGCCGACGTGCGTGGCGCCGCCCAGGAGCGTGCCGACGATCGACGCGGCGTCCGGGGGCGTCACCCGTTCGTAGAGAGCGCCGGCGGGGTCCGCCTGCACGAGCGGCCCCTGGCAGCAGAGTTTCATGCAGCCGACGCCGCGCACCTCGACCTGATTACTCAGGCCGGCGTCCGCGACCGCCTTCTCAAGACCGTCTTTGACCGCCTGGGAATTGGACGACATGCATCCGGCGGCCATGCAGCACCGCAGGGTGTGCGGCTTTTGCGCCGCCAGTTCCTTCTCCTTAATTTGCAGCAGCTCGTTCAGGTCCATGCGAGAGCCATCCTTTCACTTTTTCCGCCGCCGATTCAGGCGTTTGCCGGGGAGTCACCGTGCCGTCGTACACCGCCGCCGGCGCGATGCCGCAGGCGCCGATGCAGCGCGCGGTGAGAAGGGAAACCTGGTTGTCCGGCGTGGTTTCGCCCGGCTTGATCCGGGCCACGTCCTGGATGGCGGCGATCAACTTGTCCGCGCCCTTGACGTAGCAGGCGGTCCCGAGACAGACAACACAAGTGTGCGCGCCCTTGGGTTTGAGCGTGAAGAAATGATAGAACGTGGCGACGCCGTACACCCGGCTGGCCGGCAGCTTCAGGCTGTAGGCGATGTAAAGGAGCAGGTCGTTGTCGAGGTAGCCGAACAACTCCTGGGCGCGGTGCAAGATCTCGATGAGCGCGTCCGCCTTGAACTGGTGGCGCTTCATGTGCGTGTCCAGGATCTTGAACCGCTTGTCGCCGCTCGGGTGCTGGAGCACCTGCTCGGCCGTCTTCCGTTTGTGTTTTGCGAGAGTGATCAGCATAAAACCTTCGGCGGCGGTTGCATCGGCAGCGGCTTTCACCTCGCCGCCCGGCGCAAACTCGCTCACATCCGCACGCGGCGCAAACTAACGGGATCGGACCGGCACCGCTCCACGAATCTTGGCATTTGTTTCCCGTGCGTTGGTGGTGACGCCGCACGCTGAGATCACCAACCGAATTTCCCAAGAAATCCGAACGCGAATACGGAACACCTGGCGCCGCCTCGGTTCCAAAGGCTTTTGCCGGCCGGACCGAGCGCGGGGAGGAAGTTCCGCCGCCCCGGCGGGCGGGCGCCCGTCAGTTCAGCACGACGCCCCGGCGGACATACGTCGGCAGGTCGAGGTCCTCGCCTTTGTGGATCGTCGGCTCGCTCTTGTCGAAGCGGCCTTTGGAAACAATTTCGAGTTGGAGCTGGGACTGGCGCGGCCGGGGAAGGTCCCGGCGGCGCCGGCCGGAGGCTTCCTGACGGGCCAGCAGTTGGCGCATCTCCTCCGGGGCCATCTCCGGCGCCGGCGGCACCAGGCGCGCGGCGGCCCGCGGCGGCAGGGTGGCGGGTAGCAGGTGGGGGGACCAATCCGCAGCACCGGCCCCCTCCGCGCCGTCGGGGACCGCGGGGGCGTTTCGGGTGCGCATCGCGGCCGGCACGGGAAACGCCGGGGATGCCGAAGCCAGCACGGTTACCTCCAACAGGCCGGCGAGCGTTTCGTCAAGCGCGGTGTTTAGCATCACGTGGGCCTTCTCGCAGCGGCTCTGGAGGGCTTCCATCACGCGGTGGACCTCCGCCATCGTCAGGTCCGCACCGCCCGCGACGCTGACCAGCACCGCCCTGGATTGGCGCAGGATGTCGCCTCCGCCGAGCAAGGGGTGCCCGAGCAGCCGCTCGATGGCCTCCGCGGACCGGTTGGCGCCCGCCGCCGCGCCGGTGGCAAACACGTTGGCGTCCGCCTGGGCGCGGAGCAACGCGCACAGGTCCGCCAAGTGGACCCGGAAGCGGGCGGGGCGCGCCAGCACTCGCCAGAGGCCCAGGACGCCGTCGGCCAGCAACTGCGTCGGCACCTCGAACGTGTCGGCCAGGCGCGTCTGTTCGCCGATCAGCGAAAACGCCTTTTGGTTGGGCAGGCAAAGAAGGCCGTCGGCCACCGCCGCCACTTGTTCAAGTCCCGCGCGGGCACGGGCCTGGCGCAGACTGCCCTCGCAGTCCAAGGGCAACGTCACCCAGGCCAGCACCACGGCGCCGGCGCCCTTGGCCTCCTGCACAATCGCCGGGGCCAGCCCGGTGCCGGTTCGGCCGCCCAGGCCGGCGACGAGACAGACCGCCTCGGCGTCGGCACAGAACTCCCGTACCTTTGTCCGCTGTTCTTCGGCTAGCACGGCCGCGGCCGGCGCCGGCATCCGTTCGCCGTCGGAACGCGCCCAGCCCCCGGTCTCGGCGGACAACACGGCGCAACTTTCGGCGGCGACGCCGCGCCGCCGCAGCACGTCGAGAACGCTGGCGCCCGCGCCACCGACGCCGAAGACTTTGACGGCGAGCTTCCGCGGGCTTCCGGCCGGTGGGGCGGCTTCGCCGATGGTCTGGACGGAGTCAATCGTGTTCATAGCAGTCCTGGGTTCAGCCGCGCCCGCGCATCTGCTCCAGGGCGCCCCGGAGGCCGCCCAGAAAGCCGCCGCGAGAGCCGTGTGTCTTGTGTTTGAACGAGCGGAATTTCACCAGGCCGATGGCCGTGGCAAACTCCGGCTGGTCGAGGGCAGATTTCAGTCCGCTGATGGAATTGGCTTTGCCGAGATGCACGTCCGCCGGAAAGATTTGGCCCGCCAGTTGGGCGATCGCCGGGATGCGCGCCCCGCCGCCGCAGAGGAAGACGCCGGCGCTCAGGTAATGCAGCAGGCCGGTCTGGCGCACGTCCTCGGCCACGACCTCGAGGATCTCCTGGAGCCGGAGCGACATGATGCGCTGGAGGTGCTCGACGTTAATGGTCTTGAGCGGCAGGCCCAGTTCATTGGTCAGGGTGATGAGCCGGCCTTTGACGGATTCATCCAACCGTGCGGCGCCGTGCTCGATCTTGAGTTGCTCGGCGCGGCTCAACGGCACTTTCAATCCGTGCGCCAGATCGTTGGTCACGTGGTCGCCCCCGACCGCGAGCGCGCCGGTGTGCTTGATCACGCCTTCGGAATAGACCGCGTAGTCGGTCGTGCCCGCGCCGAGGTCGATGACCAGCGCGCCCATCTCCTTCTGTTCGCCCGTGAGCAGGGCCAGGGAAGACGCCAGGCCGTTGAAGGCCAGTTCGTCCACTTCGAGTTGGAGATTGCGCACGGCGCGGATGGCGTTGCGCAGCCGATGCCCGTTGCCGCACACGACGTGGACGTCCACCTCCAACTTGCCGCCCGACATGCCGACCGGATTGGTGACGCTCTGGCCATCCACCAGGAAATGCTGGCGGATGGCGTGGAGGATTTCCGTTTCGGCCGGCATGTTGACGACCTTGGCGTTGCGCAGCGCGTCCTGGGTGTCTTCCTCCACGATCTCGCGGTCGGCGGAAACGACGGGATGCACGCCGCGGTTGTTCAGCCCGCGCACGTGGCTGCCGCTCACCCCCAGACAGACGCTGCGGATTTCCACGTCCGCCATCTGCTCGGCCTCCGCAATGGCGTTGCGCACGTCTTCCTCCGCGATTTCGGGATCGATGATTTCACCCTTGCGCACGCCGCGCGACCTGGCTTGGCCGACGCCGACGATATTCAGCACGCCCCCGGGGTTCAGGTCGCCGACCACGGCGCAGACTTTCGAGGTGCCGATTTCCAGGCCGACGATGATAGGGGAGAAGGATGGGCTAAACATGGTGTGGGTGAAGGTTGATTGCGGACCGGCACGCCGTCAGGAAATCCGAAAGCCGAAAGCCGAAGTCCGAAACAGGCCCGAAATCCGTAGCCCAAAAAAGCGACACGGCCGAGCGTCCGCTTTCGGATTTCCGCTTGCGGATTTCCTTTGGAGATCGGAGGTCGGCGGCCGGAGTTGGCAGACCGGCCCCGACGGCCGGCGATGGGGTCGCGCTCACCGTCTTTTTCCGGAGGCGCGCTGGGGGGGCGTCTTTCGGCGGCGCCAGCGGCTGGCTGCTCGCTTCCAGCCAGCGCACCGGGATGTTGTTCGACACGGCCAGATCCAGCGTCGCGAGGGTCTTCTGCATTTGGTGGCCCAGGTCAAAAATCTGCCGCCAGCGGCGCAGTTGGCGGTCGAGGTCGCGCGCCGAAAACGTCACTTCGGTACCTTGCACCGTGCGGACCTGGAGCGTCTCCGGCGCGGAGACATCGATCTGCTCCAAGTCGTCGAGGCCAACCATCGGCGAGCGCCCGAAGGCGATGATCAACTGCAACGCCGCGCGCACCTGCGGCTGATCGAGTTGGCGACCGGGGCACAGTTGCCCGAAGTCCACCCCCGTGATGAGCGGATAAACCGGCGGGGGCTGCGGGGGCGGGATGGCGCGCTGGCGCGCGGCGAGCGGCGGCATTACGACCGCGTCCTCGTCCAGGTAGAGCACGGCCGGCTCGTAGGCGCCGCTGGCCCGCACCTCGGGGAGGTGGACTTGTGCCAGCGGCTCGCGTTCCAGGACGCGAATCCGCAGCCCGTGGCGAAGCACGCGTTCCACGGTGGCGGTCTTGATGTTGGGCACCAGTTCCAGGTCGCGCTTCACGCGGGAGAGGTCGAGGGCCAGCAGGTTGAGTCCCACCCGCACCCCGGCCCAGCGCCGGATTTGCTCGGCGCTGATCGCGCCATCGGTCTGCACTTCGATCTGCCGGATGGCGAACGCGTCGTTCCCGGTGAGGAAGCGGTCCGTGGCCCATTCCGCTGCGCGCCACACCCCGTAGATCCCCAGCACGGTGCAAAGCAGGATCCCGGTGCCCAGCGCGCCGAACCGGAGGCGCGCGGCGCGCAGCACGTCCGCGCGGGCCTTGACCTCCAGCATGTGCCGGCGGCCGAGGCGGCGGTTGACGGGCTTGCGCGGGAACGGCCACATAACGTCAAGTCCGAAGCAAATCAGCAGGACAAAATCCAGAAATCGGCTCGCGCCTCGGGAGCCTTGCGGACTTCGGACTTCGAACTTTGAACTTCTTCATTTCATCACGGTCGCCCGGCGAAATGCCAGTTCCACCATGCGCTGGCACAGCTCCGCGTAGCTCAGGCCCGCCGCCGCCGCCGCCTTCGGGAGCAGACTGGTCTCGGTCATGCCGGGCAGCGTGTTGACTTCGAGCACCACGGGGGAACCGTCCTTCCGCACCATGACATCGACCCGGGCGTAATCGCGCCCGCCGATGGCCTGGAACGCGCCCAGGCCGACGGCTTGGATGCGGCGGGTCGTCGCGTCATCAAACGGCGCGGGGCAGAGATAATCGGTGGCACCGGCGGTGTATTTGTTGCGGTAGTCGTAACCGCCTTTCTTGGGCCGAACCTCCACCAAGGGCAGGGCCTGGCCGTCCAGGATGCCCACGGTGGTTTCGCGGCCCGGGATCCGTTCCTCGACCAACACCCGGTCGTCGTGGCGCAGACTCTCGGCCAATCCCGCGCTCCACTCGGCCACGCGATCGACGAATTGCAGCCCGACGCTGGATCCCTGCCGCACCGGCTTGAGCACCACCGGTGGCTTCCAACCGCGCGGCCACGGCGTCCGGGCCGAATCCACCACCACGAAGCGCGCCGTCGGCAGGCCCGCCTCGAGGCAGCGTTGTTTGGTGAGCACCTTGTCGAAAGCGAGGCGGCTCGCCTCGGCGTCGCAGCCGGTGTAGGGCACGCCCAACTCCTCGAGCCGGGCCTGCACCGTCCCGTCCTCGCCGTAGGTGCCGTGCAGCGCCAGGAAGACGAGGTCCGTGCCGGGTGGCAGCGTCCACGGCCCCTCGCGCGGATCAAGCTCGTCAACGTGGTGCCCCACGGAGCGCAGCGCGCCCGCCACCGCCGCCCCGGAACGCAGCGAGACTTCCCGCTCGGCACTGGGACCGCCCAACATGACCGTGATTTTGAGCTTGCGCGACATTCGGTTCTCTTCCACCCGCTCAGTCTTGGCCCACGATTTCGACTTCGGTTTCCAGCGCGATCCCACGTTCGGCCTGGGCCCGCTGCTGGACGAGGTCGATCAAGGCGAGGATGTCCGCCGCCGTCGCCTCGCCTTCGTTGACGATGAAATTGCCGTGCGCCGGAGAGACGACGGCGTCCCCGACGCGGGTGCCTTTGAGGCCCAGTTCGTCGATCAGCCTGCCGGCCGGGATCGCGGATGGATTTTTGAAAATGCAGCCGGCGCTGGGCGCGGCGGGCTGGCTGGACCAGCGCTTTTGGCTGAACTGGCTCATGCGCTCCGCGATGGTCTCGTGCGAGCCGGGTTGCGCCTTCAGCGCCGCGCTCAAGGCGATATGGTCGCGGAACAGCGGGCAACTCCGGTACGCCACGGGAATGTCGCGCCGGGCGCGCTCCTCCACTTGGCCGTGGAAATCCATGATACGCACCGCGTCCACCACGTCGAACAGCCCCGCGCCCATGGCGCCGGCATTCATCCGCAGTCCGCCGCCGAGGCTGCCGGGGATGCCTTCGAGGAACTCCAGGCCGGTGAGCGCATGGCGCCGGGCGGCGTGCGCCACGGCCTTGAGTCGCGCCCCGGCGCCGCACGTCAGACGTTGCCCCGTTACCTCGATTCCGGCAAAACCCGCGTCCGCCAGGCAGATCACCACGCCGCGGAAGCCCCCGTCGCGCACCAGCAGATTCGACCCGCGGCCGAGCAGCAAAAACGGCCACTCGCGCTCGCGGCAGAAACCCAGCGCCGCCGCCAGATCGGCCTCGGACGCCGGCTCCACATACGCGTCGGCCGGGCCGCCGACGCGCAGGGTGGTGTGGCGGGCCAGCGGTTCGTTGGTGCGCACGACGGCGGTGCGGGACAGCCGAGCGCTCAACTCCGCGGTCAGGGAAGCCGTGCCGCGGGGGACGCCGCTC
>JAJXZI010000271.1:14046-21179 GCA_021780115.1 bacterium
CTCAGGAGATTCGTGCTCATGTCGGGGCTGACAGGTGCCGCGGCGCGGTTGCCGCGTGGCTTCCAGGCTTCTGTTTTGCGACCGGTTCGCTGGCCGCCAGCGTTCGTAGGAGCGCCTGGGCGATTTGTTCCGCGGCTCGGGGCGCGTGCCAGGGGGCCAACGCCGCCGACATCCGGGCGCGGAGTTCGTCATTGTGCAACAGATCGAGGATCGCCCGTGCCAGCGATTCCGGGGTCGCGCTCCCCTGTTGCAACAGGAGCGCGGCGCCGGTGCGCTCGAAGGCCCGGGCGTTGTGAAGTTGGTGGTCGTCCGCGGCGGCCGGGTAGGGCACCAGCACCGCCGGCACGCGCAGGGCGGCGAGTTCCGCCAGCGACGACGCGCCGGCCCGGCTGACGGCGACCGTGGCCGCGCCGAGCGCCAGTTCCATCTGGTCGAAGAACGGATGCACCCGGCCCGGCAAACCGAGCGCGGCGTAGTGATCGCGGACCTGCGCGAAATCGTTCGGGCCGGTAAGATGAAACCACTGGAGGTCCGGGGCGCCGCCGGCGACCAACGGCAGGGCGGCCAGCACCAGATCGTTGACGCCGCGGGCGCCCTGGCTGCCGCCCATCACCAGCGCCACCGGTTGGCGCGGATCGAGGCCCAGCGCGGCACGGCATTCGCCTGGATTCCGCGGGCAAAACTGCGGGCGGACCGGCGTGCCGCTGACGGTCACGTTCCGCGTGTGCAGCCGCGGGGCCGCTTCGGCAAAGCCGACGAAGGCCTGGCCGATGATCCACGAGAGCCAGCGGTTCGCGCGACCGGGAATGGCGTTCGACTCGTGGAGAAACGTCTCCGCGCCGGCCCGCCGGCCGGCCAGCACCGGTGGCGCGCTGGTGAACCCGCCCATCGCCAGCACCGCGGCGGGACGCTGATGTTGAAAAAGCCGGCGGCTCGCGCGGTACGAAGCGCGGAAGCCGCGCAGGAAGGCGATTAGGCGTCCGCCGGTCCACCCGACGGCGGGCAGCGTCACGACGCTCACGCCGGTCGCGTTGCGCACGGCGTGCTGGTCCACTTCCTTGGGCGAGATGAGCAGCGTGACGGGGCAGCCGCGGGCGCGCAATTGGTCCGCCACCGCCAAGCCGGGAAAGAGATGGCCGCCCGTGCCACCGCAGGCGATGGCGATCGGGCGGGGTGGACGGGCGGGGGCCATCAGGTGAAGTGGGGCGCGGGGACGGCTTCGGTCTCGGCCTGATCCTCCGGCCAGGTCTCCCCCAGCGGCGCGTGGCGCGCGATGCTGAGCAGGACGCCGACGCAGGCGAGCATCACCACCAAGTTGGAGCCGCCGTAGCTGATGAACGGGAGCGGCAGGCCCTTGTTGGGCAGCGCGCTGGTGACGACGCCGATGTTGATGACCGCTTGCAGGCCGATCAGGATCGTGAGGCCGAAGGCGAGCAGCGTGCCGAAGGTGTCGCGGGCATGCCGGGCGATGTAAAGGCCGCACAGCACCAGGACCACGAAGGCGAGAACCACCCCGAGCGTGCCGATGAGGCCCAGTTCCTCGCCGATGATGGAGAAGATGAAGTCCGTGTGGTGTTCCGGCACGAAGCCGAGTTTCTGCCGGCCGTTGCCCAGGCCCAGGCCCGTCAGTCCGCCGCTGCCGAGGGCCAGCATGGCTTCGTAGGCCTGGAGGCCGACTCCGGATTTGGTTTCCTCGGGATTGAGCCAAGCGAAGATGCGCTTGCCAGCCATCGGATCGTGCCACAAGTAAAAGGCGAAGCTGAGGACGACCGCCGCGGACGGCGGCAAAAGGAAGCGCCAGCGCACGCCGGCCAGCACCAGCATCGCCCCGGTGACCGCCGTCAACAGGGCCGTGGTGCCGCGGTCGGGTTCCTTGAAAATCAAGGCGAGCATCCCGGCGACCATGAGCGGGGGGATGACCAAGCCGCGCCAGAACTTGTGCATCTGGGCCTGATAGCGCGCGACATACCAGGCCACCAGAATGATGAGGGCGAGCTTGCCAAGTTCCGAGGGTTGGAAGCGCAAGCCATGAAAGACCAGCCACCGCTGGGCGTGGTTGATGATCGGCCCGATCTTCAACACCAGAGCCAGCAGCAGGACCGCCAGTCCGAAGATCGGCCAGGCGAACTTGCGCAGCAAGTCATAGTCGAGGTTCGCAGCCACCGCGCACGCCGCCAACCCCAGCACGCACCACTCCAGTTGCAGGATCATGTAATGCGCCCCCACCTGCGTCATGCTCGAACTGTAAAGCATCACCATGCCCAGCGTCAGCAGGGCGGCGACGCTGAAGACCAGACCGGTGAAGGCGACTTTCATCTGGGCGCGGCCAACGCCGGACGCCGGGTGGAGGGAACCCGGCGTCCGGGGAATCGGTCACCGGCCGGGCGGCACCGCGGGGGGCGCCATCGGCGGCGGCGCGGAAGTCGTCGTGTCGCTGGGCGCGGGGGGCGTCGCGGCGGGCGCCGGGGCGGCGGCGGCTTTGGCCGGCACCTTCAACTTCTGTCCGACGCGGATGCGATCAGTGGTGAGGTTGTTCGCCGCTTTGATGGCGTTGACGGTCGTGCCGTGGCGGCGGGCGATCTTCGCCAGGGTGTCGCCGGTTTTGACGGCGTACACCGCTTCACCGGTTTCGGACGCCGCGGCCGTGGTGGCGCCGGTGGCTGCGGCCGGGGCGGCTGCGGCGGACCCGCCCGCGGGGATGTTCAGCTTCTGGTTGATCTTGAGTTTCTTCGGATTCACCCCCGGGTTGGCCGCTTCGATGGCCTTCATACTGACGCCGTATTTCTTGGACAGCGTGTAGAACGAGTCGCCTTTCTCCACCGCGTGCTGGCGCGTTTCGCCGACTACTTCGGTCGGGGGCGGATTGCTCGGAACCACCGGCGGGGCCGCGGGCGGCAGGACGACCGTCCCGGGCGCCGTCGCGGCCGGCGCGTTGCTTTCGGCCACGGGCGGCGGGTTGGTTGGCTCGGTGAAGACCGGCGCGGCGGGCGGATTGGTGTCCGGTGCGGCGGCGGGCGGGGTGGAGGGCTGTTCCTCGCGCTTGCAGCCCTGCAGGGCCAGCAAGGCGAGCAACGCCACGGCGCTGCTGCCGAAGACGATGGAAAGGGAGAGTTTCAGCCGGCTGCGGGCGCGGTTGACGCGCTCCTGGATGGGTTTCTGGACATCGAACGGGTTCGGATTATTCATGTTGGTCTGACGCGGCGGCGTCCTTTCTTGAGGTGTTGGTTTTTATGGTTTTTTTGCGCCGGGGTTTTTCCTCAAAAAACCCCGGCGCAAATTCGAAATTTGCTTCGGTCCGCTGTTTCGGTTGTCTGCTGCCGACTGCTGGCTGGCCATGCTAATTGGGGCGGCGCAACCTGTCACCACCGCAAATAGCGTGGGCCGTTCGATGAAACACTTCACCCGGTGCTGGTGGTTTCGAATCAGGTCGAAGCTCGAAAATCGAGTGAAAGCAGCACCGCCGCATCGGGCCTGGCGTGTTTCGCCGTGCCGCCCATTGCTATCAGCCCACCGCCCGGCGCGCAAGGAACAAACCGCGCGCGCGCCTGGACCACGGCCCGGTTCTGGTACGGACCGGACCGTTCGCATCGTCAGCCTCTCCCGACCACACGCGGCAGCGTGTGAAAGATCGGTCCATTGGGAACGGGCCAACGCCGGGGGGAGACCAGTCGGAGCGATCATCGGATTTTCAGCGTGCAGAGCGCGACCACCGCGAACAACACGCACAGGATGTAGAAGCGCATCACCACTTGCGACTCATGCCAGTTCTTCTTCTCAAAGTGGTGGTGAATCGGCGTCATCAGGAAGATGCGCCGGCCGGCTCCGGTCCGCCAGCGGGAGTACTTGAAGTAACCCGTCTGGAGAATGACGGAGCCGGCTTCCATCACAAAGACGCCTCCCGCGATAAACAGCACGAATGGTTGATGGATCAGCACCGCCACCAGGCCGAGGGCGCCGCCCAGCGCCAGCGATCCAGTGTCGCCCATGAAGACCTGGGCGGGGTGGCAGTTGAACCACAGGAACCCCAGACCCGCGCCGATCATGGCGGCGCAGAACACGGTCAACTCGCCGGCGTCGGAAACGAAGGGAATTTGGAGGTATCTCGCCGTCTTGAAATTGCCCGCCAGGTACGTCATCACCAGAAACACGACCGACACGATGAGCGTGCAGCCGATTGCCAGGCCGTCCAGGCCATCGGTCAAATTGACGGCGTTGGAACTGCCCACGATGGTGAACAGCGTCAGCAGCAGGCCGGCCAAGACGCCCACCGCGATCGGATGCTTGTAAAACGGCACCATCATGACGCTGACCAGGTTGCTGACGATCACGGGCTTGCTCTCCGGAAACCGCAGTTCGCTCGTCACGGGAAGCTTCCACAGATAGAGGCCGATAAACAGTGCCAGCGCGACTTGGACGAGCAATTTCACGCGCGGTTGGGCGCCCTTGCCGCTGCCCTCGGTGATCTTGGTGTAATCGTCGTAGAAGCCCAACGCGCCGAGCACGATCACCGACAGCACGGTCAACTCCACCAACGCATTCCACTGCGTCCAGAGCAAGGTGGTCAGGCTGAGCGTCAGGACAATCAGCAGGCCGCCCATCGTCGGCACGCCGAGTTTCTGGGCGCCGCGTCCACGGGCGCTGCCGGCCACGCTGGCCAAGTCCTCGTAGTTCTGCCCGAAGCTCAGTTGCTTGAGCCAGCGGATGACCTTCGGCCCAAACCACCAACTCAGCACCAGCGCCGTCACCGCCGCGCCCGCCGTGCGAAAGGTGATGTACCGGAACAGGCGCAACCAGGACAGCGGCTCTTCCCAGCCGGTCCCTTTGCACGCATCCAGGATGTAATGGCTCAGATAGTAAAACATCGGACCACGACCCTAACACCCACGTTGCCGGTTCCAAGTTCCCCGTTCGCCCGGAACACGCATCGCCACGGCCTGGAACTTGTGACCTTCACGCCGCCGCGGCTACTTGCCGTTGACCGCGCGCAGCACCTCGGCCAGGCGTTCAAGCTTCGTCGCCCGCGACGCCTTGAGCAGAACCAGATCGCCCGGCTTGAAGAACCGCTTAATCGCGCCGGCCGCCGACTCGACGTCACCGAACTCGAAGACGCGCAGCAAACCGGCCGCGCGCGCCGCGTTCGCCATCACGCCGGCCATCCGTCCCACGGCCATCAACTGACCCACGCCCAACTCCGCCGCCATGCGGCCCGCTTCCTCGTGTGCGGCGACGCTGTGGCCGCCCAGTTCCGCCATGTCGCCCAGCACCGCGATGCGACGTCCGGCGCAGGGCAGTTCCACCAGCGCCCGGAGCGCGGCGGCCATCGAGTCGGCATTGGCGTTATAGCTGTCATCGAGGACATGCACGCCCTGGGCATCCCACAGATGCATCCGCATTTTTGCGGGTCTGGCTTCGGCCAAGCCGCGCTGGAGTTCGGCGCGACCCAGGCCGAGTTCCGCTCCGACCGCGAGCGCCAGCAACGCGTTGGCAACCTGGTGGCGGCCCAGCAGGTTGAGCCGGTACTCACCGCAAAGATCGGCGCGCGGCGCATCGACGCGAAACGCGGCCCCGCGCTCGTCCAGGCGAACGTCCTCCGCCCGCCAGTCGTTCGCTTGGCCAAGTCCCGTCCGCACCACTCTGGCACATGTCCGCTTGGCCAGGGCATCGGTCCAGTCGCTATCACCGTTAATCACCAGCAACCCGTCGGCGGGCAGTAACTCCGCCAGCCCGCCTTCTTCTTCCGCGACGCCCGCGAGATCGCCGAAGAATTCCAAGTGCTCGCGCCCGATGTTGGTGATGACGCCGATCCGCGGACGGATCAGTTTCACCAAGGCGGCCAGTTCCCCCGGATGGTTGGTCCCAATTTCCAGCACGGCCGCCTGGTGCGCGTTCTCCAGCTTCAGCAGTGTCAGCGGCACCCCGATGTCGTTGTTGAAACTGGCCTCGCTGGCGAGCGTCGCGAATTTCTGGTGCAACACCGCCGCGAGCAAATCCTTCGTTGTCGTTTTGCCGTTCGAGCCACCGACGGCAATGATCGGCACGGAGAAATCGTCCCGGTAGCGCGACGCCAGCCGGCCCAGCGCCTGGCGGGTGTCCGGAACGGTGATGGCGGCGCAGCCGGGCAGTTCGGGCGGCGGGCGGTCGCGGTGGACGACCACCGCTGTCGCGCCCCGGCGCGCGACTTCCGCGAGAAAGTCGTGGCCGTCGAAGCGCTCGCCCTTCAGGGCGAAAAACAGATCGCCCGCCTGCGCCTGGCGGGAGTCGCTGGTCAGTCGGCGGACCAGCGTTTCCTCGGTTCCTCCCCGAAGCTCCCCGGCGCAGGCGGCGGCGACCCATTTTAACGAGCGAGGTTCCACGGTTATTTCAAGGAAAACGAAGCCGAGACGACCGCGGTGACCGTCTTCTCGAACGCAGACGTGTCGTTGATGCCCTCCCAACTGGTCTGGACGGAGTGCTGCGGCGTGATCTGGAACACGCCCATCTTGGCGGTCCGGAGCTGGGCGATGGCGCGCCCGCCCTGGGCCGCAATCTGCTCGGCGCGGGCGCGGGCGTCGCGGGTCGCCTCGGCGAGCATCTCGACCTTGGCCTCGCCGGCCTTGGTGTAAATGTACTCGGGCGGCGTGGGGGTGAACAGCACGCCGGCTTCCACGAGCGCGGACGAATCCCGGTCCAGCCGGGCGGTCGCCTCCGCGTTTCCGGATTGGAGTTGCACGGACTGGGTGAGGCGGTAACCGGCGGTCTTGTGCTGTACCCAGCCGCCGTCGCTTTTGCTCGTGGCCTGCAACTCCTGGATGGTGATCGGCGTGAACACGTAGTTGGTCATGCCATGCCCGTCCAAAAACGCCCCGACCTTGGCCCCGTCGGCCTTTAGTTTGCGTTGCGCGTCGAGCAGGGTCGCGGCCTCCGCGCTGAAGCCGCCCCGCCAGATGATGAGGTCGGCCTGCACGTCCTTCCGCGCGGAGCCGGTGACGACGATGGTCTGCGACTCCGCGATGTTCAGCCAGGCGCGGGTGACCAGCATCGCCGAGCATACTAGCCCGGCGGCCAGAAACAGCCCGGCCAGCAGGCCGAGCAGATGGGGGCGGGCTTCAGTCATTGGCGGGGGGCGCCGGGCGCGCGGCGGCCGTGCGGACGGG
>JAJXZI010000219.1:0-8341 GCA_021780115.1 bacterium
GCCGAACTGTGCCTCAAATTCCATCAAGTCGCTGGGATACGGCTGGTCCATCCGCCCACACTGCTAATGGGGCTGGGTGGAGTCAATTGAATACCCATGATCCGATATTTCAGAGTGCGGCCCGACTTCGTCTTCCCCAAGCTGCGGCTGGCGGTGTTCGTGGACGGCTGCTTCTGGCACGGGTGCCCGCGCCACGCCACGAAGCCGCGCCACAACGCCGCCTTCTGGCGCAGGAAACTCGCCGCGAACCGGACGCGCGACCGGCGGGTGAACCGGACGTTGCGCGCGGCCGGCTGGCGGGTGCTCCGGATTTGGGAACACGAACTGGCGAAGCGGAACGAGCGCCGGCTGGCGGCGCGGTTGCGGCGGTGCTTCGGCTGGCGGGCGCGCGGCGTTCACGCCGCTTCCGCGCGGGAGTTCCCAGGCGCCCGGCTGGTGATGATCACCCGGAGGGCGGGCGAACGTTGAACCTAAATGCCGCAGTTGAACCGCCGATGCACGCAGAAGAACACAGAAGGGGAAGGATTGCGTCTGTTTGAAGAGTTCACCTTTGGGGTGCGGGGTTTCCCTTTCCGAACCCGCCTGGCCTCAAT
Organism: bacterium; assembly: GCA_021780115.1. Taxonomy (GTDB): domain Bacteria; phylum Verrucomicrobiota; class Verrucomicrobiia; order Limisphaerales; family JAJXZI01; genus JAJXZI01. Next base: position 594 of record JAJXZI010000219.1, read on the forward strand.
TATTGATCTGCGTCTATCCGTGTCCATCTGCGGTTCCGAGGTTGAAGCGACCGGAAGCGCCGTTCCTCAACGGCTGCTCAGGACGACGCTGGCGGAGTCGAGTCCGGGCGCGGTGGCCGTCACCGTGATCGGGCCGGCCGTCGGCCGCGTTTGGAGGATCGCCAGGCCGCGCCCGCGATACGCGGAGCGCGTCGGCCCTTTGCCGGTGGCGGGGGTGTTGAGATCGCCGTTCTCGATGCCGAGCAGTTCCGCCGGGCCGTCCACGGCGAACGTCACCTCGGGCGTGGCGTCGGGGACGCGCACGCCTTGGGCGTCCACGACCTGAAATTCCAGATGGCAGATGTCGCGGCCGTCCGCGCGCAGCTCCTTCACGTCGGGCCGCAGTGCCATCCGGCGCGCCGGCCCCGCCGTTTTCAGGGTGAATTCGCAGGCGGCGCGGCCGTTGGCGCGCCCGGTCGCCGTGAGCACGCCGGGCGCGAACGGCACCTGCCAGATCAGCGCGCCCTGAACGGCGTCGGAGAGTCGGTTGGTCCCGAGCGGCGTGTCGTTGAGCGTCAACACGACTTCCGGACAGGTCGTGTAGCAACGGACGGTGACGGTGGTGTTCGCGGGCCAGTTCCAACTTTCCTGCGCGCCAAAGCCGCCACCGCGTCCCCGGCCGAATCCGCCGCCGGCCGAGGCGCACAAATACACCATCGGCTGGTCGCTCCAGAGGCTCTGGCGAAACCAGGCGTTGGGTTTCTTGAACCCGCAAAGATCGAGCAGCCCCGCGCCGCTGCCGCGGTTTGGCCACCGGTTGGCCTCGCCCAGGTAATCAATCCCGGTCCAGAGGAACTGGCCGCCCACGTAGTCGTGGTCGCGCACGGCCAGCCAGGGGGCCAACCCGCTGCTGTTCTCGCTGCCGTAGAGGAACCGCTGCGGATATTTCTGGTGATCGGCGGCGTAGCGCGGCTCCTGGTAATTGTAGCCGACGACGTCCAGCATTTCGGCCAGCCCGACGGCGTCGGACATGGCCACCGTCGCCAGGGCCGCCGTCACGGGGCGCGTGGGATCCAGCTTCTTGACGGCGGCGATGAGCGGCCGGGCGCAGGTGACGAGTTCTTGCGCCGGCGGATTGGCGGGCCGGTAGTCGTTCCCGAGGACCGGGTCCGAGAACGGATCGTTCCGGTAATCCACCTCGTTGCCGATGCTCCACAGGATGACGCTGGGATGATTGCGATCGCGGCGGACCATGTCGGAGATGTCCGTGACGGACCACTGGTCAAACAACTCCGCGTACCCGAAGCGGCTCGGCGCGCCGTTGTTCCGGCCGGCCACCCACTTGTTTTTGCCGGGCGTGAACTCGTCGAACGCCTCGTCCATGACGAGCAACCCGAGCCGGTCGCACAGGTCGAGCAATTCGGGCGCGGGCGGATTGTGGCTGGTGCGCAGGGCGTTGACGCCGAGTTCCTTCAAGAGGCGCAGGCGGCGTTCGAGGACTTTGTCCGGCACGGCGGCGCCCAGACAGCCGGCGTCGTGGTGGATACAGACGCCCTTCAACTTCAGCGAAACTCCGTTGAGGAAAAAGCCCTGGTCGGGATCGAACCGGAGCGCGCGAATCCCGAACGGCGTCGCGGTCTCGTCCACCGTCGTGGCGTCCGCGGTCAACCGGCTGTTGAGGGTGTAGAGCACCGGCGCGTCGGGCGACCACCGTTGCGGGTGGGCAAAGCGGATCTGCTGAACCAGCGTCTGGTGGGCGCCATCGGCGAGCGTGCCGGACGTGCTCAGGCTGCCCACGGGGCGGCCGTCCGGCGCGACGACTTCCGCCTGCAACGAAAACGGCCGGCTCCGGCCGGAGCTGTTCTCGACGGTGGTTTCGACACGGACCGTGGCGGAATCGCTGGTGACCTCGGGCGTGGTGACGTAGATGCCCCAGTGGCCAATGCGGAGCGGGTCGGTGAGCCGCAGCCGCACGTGCCGGTAGATGCCGGACCCGGTGTACCAGCGGGAGTCGGCAAACCGCGAGTGGTCCACGCGCACGGCCAGGACGTTTTCCGCGGAACCGAAACGCAGCCACGGCGTCAGGACGCACTCGAAGCTGGAATAGCCGTAAGGCCGGCCGCCGGCGAAGTGCCCGTTGACCCAGACCTCCGCGTAGTCATACACCCCATCGAACTCGACGGCGACGAGCTGGTTGGTGGCGGTTGCATCGAGGCGGAAATGCCGGCGATACCAGCCGACGCCGCCGGGCGCGTAGCCGGTGCCGCTGGCGTAGTCGGCACGGAACGGTCCTTCGCTGCTCCAGTCGTGCGGCACGTTCACCCGGCGCCACGCGCTGTCGTCAAAGGCGGGCATCATCGCCGTGGCGAAGTCGCCTTTGCAGAAACGCCAGTCGGCGTCCAGGTCCACAAACGCTCGCGCCGCCGGAGCCGCCGCGCCGGCGGCCTTCGGCAATGGTGACGCGCACAGCAGCAAGGCGACGCCAGGCCAAAGCAACGAAAGGGGGATTGGCTGACGCTTCATAAATCGTTTGCCAAGGGAACTGGCGCGACTTCGGTGGTTGGCGCATGGCCCATGGTGGGCTGGATTCTGGTGAGCCGGGAGGGAACGGGCAAGTTCGATCGGGCGCTCGCTTGCGCCTTCACGCCGCCACCATTGCCGGCCCGGATGGATCGGGACGGAAGAATCCCCTCAGCGCGGCGCGTTGCGCCACGTTGGACGGTCCGGCGGATTGACCCTTGCCGTAGTCTGCGCTTAGTGTTTTGCCATGAGCACGGTCGTCGAAATCAACGCTGCAACCGACCGGCATTCGCCGCGGGAACGCCGCGGCCGGGCTCCGCGGGAGGGTCGCCCTACCAGGTTTATGGAGAGGGATGGTTGTCCGCCGGAATCCGTTCGGAATGCGGGCTTCGGATTGGTTTCGGGTATCGGCGCATGAATCTGCTCGAAGTCCAGAACCTGCGCGTCCACTTCCCCGCCCAGCCCGGCGTGTTCCGCCGCGCCCGGGCGTGGGTCAAGGCGGTGGACGATGTGAGTTTCACCCTCGCGGCGGGCGAGACGCTGGGATTGGTGGGCGAGAGCGGTTGCGGCAAGACGACGCTGGGTCGCGCCATCGTCCGGCTCACCGAGCCGACCGCCGGCCGCGTCCTGTTCGAGGGCGAAGACATCGCGCGCCTCAACGGTGCCGCCTTGCGCGCCCGGCGGCGGCGATTCCAGATGATCTTCCAGGATCCTTATGGCGCGTTGAATCCGCGCCTGACCGTCGAGGACACCCTCGGCGAGGCGCTGGACATCCACGGGCTGGCCGGGGGCAAGGCGGGGCGGCGGGCGCGGGTGGCGGAATTGCTGAACGCGGTGGGGCTGGATCCGGCGTTGGCGCGGCGGTATCCGCACGAGTTCAGCGGCGGGCAGCGCCAGCGCATCGGCATCGCCCGGGCGCTGGCGGTGGAGCCGAAATTGATCGTCGGCGACGAGCCGGTGAGCGCGCTGGACGTTTCGGTGCAGGCCCAGATCATCAACCTGCTCCAGGATTTGCAGGAGCAGCGGGGCCTGGCCTACCTGTTCATCGCGCACGACCTGGCGGTGGTCGAGCACATCAGCCGCCGGGTGATGGTGATGTATCTCGGCCGGGTCGTGGAGTTGGCCGAGGCGAAATCACTCATCCGCGCGCCAAAGCATCCCTACACCCAGGCGTTGATCTCGGCGGTGCCGGTGGTGGACCCGGACTCGAAGCGGCCGCGCATCATCCTGCCCGGGGACGTGCCGTCGCCGATCCATCCGCCGTCGGGCTGCCCGTTTCATCCGCGGTGCCCGGTCGCGCAGGCGGGACGCTGTGAGCAAGAAGTGCCGGCCTTGCGCGCGGTGGCGCCGGGGCACTGGGCCGCCTGCCATTTTGCGGCGTAGCGCACACGCCCTCGACGCCGGCGCACGGACGGCCACGCTGCGGGGACAATGGGACGGAATGATCGCGCCGGCGAGCGAGTCTATCTCATGGGCGTGGATCTTGCCGACGCCGTGAACAGCGGAACCGGGGTTTGATTCGCGTTTCAGCGGGGCGACTGCTGGGTGACGATCGGAACGTAACCGACTTCGAGCCCCCTGGGTGGCGTGACGACCAGAGCCGGGTCAAGCGTCGCCAACGTCCCCATTCCCGGCGGCGGCAGGTATTCCTTGTCCCGGGTCCAATGGGTCTGAAGCTTTTCCACCACGGCCTGCAGACGCTGTTTCTCCGCCGCGCTCAAATCGGCGTCCTGGAGGGACGGTTGGTCAACGAAACGATACCACCAGTAGGTCACAACGCTGCCGTCGGAGAGTCTGGCTTGGAAGGGACCGGCCTTCGGCCCCGGCTGGGTCCAGACGGTGTCTGCGCTTTCCGGCGAGGTATAGGATTGATCCGTCACGGCCGGTTGGAAGCGCGCCGCCGGCAAGCCGGTTTCCGCAGGGACCGCGACGGCCGCGACGGCCCGCAGTTCCTTGCCCTCCTGCCGGAAAAACTCCGGGAAGGTGCCGCGGCGCGTGGCGCCGATCCAGGGCTCCAGCACCGCCGGCTTCCATTGGAGGCCGAAGGTGGCCGGGGCAAAGGCGCGCGTTTCCACCCAGTCCTCGCAACCGCGGATCGGCATTCTGTCCTGGCGCACGGCCAACCGGCGGGCTTGGCAGGGCGGGACAATCGCCGCGCTTGCGTCGAATGTTCCGGAGGCCGCGTCGCCGCCGGCCAGCCAGCTTTCGACCTGGCGGTAAAGCGCGCCCTTGGAGTAATGCGTCAAGTTGTGGATGAGGATGGTGCGGCCTTGTTCGTCCGCCGGGAATTGCAGGCGCGGGATGCGGGAGTAGTTCGTGCCCCGCGCGTCGGTGGCAACGAGGCGCGGCACGGTGTTAATCTCGATGGCGCCGCCGGTGACCAGCCCGGGCCGGGCATCCAGGCCGCGCCCCACCGCGGGCGGATGCCGGCGCGCAAGGCGGCTCCACGTGGCCGGCGTGTAGAAGGCGATCGGTCCCTTGAAATTCCTCGCGTTGATGAAGAGCGTCCAGCACTCGTTGCCCGTGGGCATCGGCAGGCCGGCGGTCGTGGCTTTCGGCTCCGTCAAAGGCAGGACCATCCAGGCGTAGCCAAACAGTTCGCCGCAGGTTCCCTGCTGGAAGGTGAAGCCATCGGGCGGCACCAGGAGCCAAGGACTCAGTTGGGCGATGCCCATCGCATCGGCTTTGAGCGCGGTGGTGTTCCCGAAGCCCCAGCCGGGCGACGAGATCTCGTGGTTGTAGCCGTCGGGCGTTCCGTTCATGCGAAACTTCGCGGTGGTCGAGCCGAACCGCGTGCTGGCCCAGAAACCCAGACCCCCTTCGATGGTCTGAAACACGTCGCGATAACTCGGCCCGCGCTCGGGCCAGTGGTCGCGGGCCACCGTGCCGGTCGGCAACAGGGGATAGGGGATCTGCCGGTTCTCCGGCACAATCCAGATTGAGGCCAGCCCAATCTGGAAATCGCGCAGCGGCCGTTCCACCAGCGGCCAAGCGGTGGAGTAAAGGCTGACGCCGTACCCGTAGTCGTCCGGCGGCGCCGGCACGTCCATGCTGATGTAGCCGGACAAACCGTCGGAAGCGAGCCGCGGCTTTGCGGCGTCTGCCGCCGGGGCGGTCACGCCCGCGAGCAGCAGCACGGCTGTGAATAGTTTCGTCATCGCTCGCAATCGGTTGTCCTGGCCGCGCGACCAAGGTTTCCGGCGCTTCAGCACTTCACGATTCCCGCCCACCACCGGAGGCAACGGCAAGGATCGTCCGGCGCCTCCGGCTGCTCGGGCGAAACCGTTCCCCCGGCGGGTGGCCGGTGTGCCGGGCGGAGAATCTCACCGGGCAACAAAAAACTCGCAAGCGCGAACGCCTGCGAGTTGAAGCGGTCTGGAACGCCGGGCGGCCTAGGCGCCGTCGTCGCCGATGGCCTCGACCGGGCAGCCTTCCTTGGCCTCTTTGCACCGGGCCTCCTCGTCCGCCGAGGTGGGTTGTTTGTAAACGAAGGAGTAACCGCCGTCGTCGTTGCGTTTGAAATTGTCCGGGGCCGTCTCGCGGCAGAGGTCGCAGTCGATGCACTGGTTATCGACGTAGTATTTGCCGGGCACGTTCTCAGGATAACGGTTCGCTTTGTCAGCCATAATAAATTCGGTTGCTGTTTCCCGGCAATGTTGCGGGGACCCGGCCCAATGGCAAGCCCCAAATCACCCGGCGCCGGGAGTTTTGGTCCGGGAGACTCCGCCGGGCCGCGCCGCGGCTACCGCCGCAGCGCGTTCTTGATTTCCTCCAGGCCCACGCCCAGGGCGGCGCGGGCGATGGGATCGAGCGCCTTCTCCGCGCCTTGCAGGTGCAGCGTCTGGTGGACGTGCGTGGCCGACTGGCCGGGCTCCAGCGCCAGCGCCGGGGAGGACGTCTCCAGCTCGTAGAACTGGCCCATCTGCGACCCGCCCGGCTGGGAGGGGCCGTCGTTGTAGCTGTTCACCGCGTCGCCGCCGAACGGTTTGTCCTGCAATTGCCACATCGAGTTGACGTACTCCGTCGCGCCGGGCGGCCGGGTATAATGGATCAACGTCAGCACCTGGTGCGCGGCGTCGTAGCTGCCGAACACCGGCTTGGCGCGGCGCGGCGGAATGCCGATCTTGCTCCGGTGGTGGGCGTCGGCAGCGAAGAACAGGGCGCCGTCCTTGACCGCCAGCCGGTCCGCCGGAACCTTGCCGAAATAGGTGTCGTTCACGACCGGTCCCAGTTCGGACTCCGGCCCCGGCGCAAACGGAATGACGATGGTGGTTTGCGGGGAAGCGTTGAGCATGCCGAGAATCCAGATGGAGAGCAGGCCGGTGTCCTTCTTCCAAGGCTCCGGGCCGGTGTTCCGGATGGAGTTCACGGACTCGAAGCCGACGGACCGGAGGCCGCGCGGGAGCTGGATGCCCAGGCCCGAGAGCATTTGGCGGGCGCTGACCAGCCGCACCTCGCGGTCCGCCGTCACCGCAAACCGGGTCCCCGAGTAATTGGTCACCGCAAACGCGTGCCGGCAGAGGACGCGGTCGGCGCTGCGGCTCACGACGGCCCACGGCTCCGTGTCGAAGGCGGCCGGCGTGAACCAGTGTTCCAGATCGAACGGCGCATTCCGGGCGAAGAAGAGGGAAAACTGCCCGCCTTCGGGGCCGAGCCAGAAACGGTCCTCCCCGCCAAAGACATTGATGTGCGGCTGGATTTCGCCCTTCGCGATGAGGTCGCGGTTGACCCACCCGAAGCTGGTGCCTTGGGCGCCTCCGGCGGTGCTGGTCATGACGTGCCCCTGCCACGCCGGAACAACCGCCACCTGTGCCCGGTGGCTCCGGTCCGTCAGGAGCACCACTTCCTTGTGTTGGCGGAGAAAAGCCAGGTCATCGCCGAAGGAAGGGCTGCCCGATTGTGCGTTGCCGGAGGTCATGGTCATCATTGCGGCCGCGAGGATGCCGGCTCCCGCCAGGATCGGTTTCATGCTGGTGTCTCCTTCCGGCGCGCGGCCGGGGTTGCCGTCGGCCGCTGCCGCGCGGCGGTTGCCCGCGAGGGGACGTTCTGTTTCCGGCAGCGATTCGTCGCCAAGGCCATGCCAATGAGAATGTAGATTCGGCCCAGTCCGGCAAGCAGATTTCACCGATCGCACGTCCAAGTTGCGCCCCGGGGGTGACGGCCCACAAATCGGCGCAGCCCCACTGAGCCGGAAGGAGGCCGTTGGGGATGAGGCTCGCCCTCACCCTCGGCCTCTTCCCCCCAGGGAG
>JAJXZI010000219.1:8351-21086 GCA_021780115.1 bacterium
ACTTTTTGCGCGCGTTGGGCCCGGCGCCGGCGGTGGGGGGGGAGGGTGCCAAAAACTTCTGGCCCAGTGCGACCAGCAGATCCAAGCGGTGCTCCAGGAACTGGCCGGGCGGTATTAGCGAGTCCTCAAATACGGATTGGCCCATGCCGAGCAAGGCCTGCGGGGCGATGAGCAGAAGTATGCCGAGAGTCAGCGGCGGCGGCTGGCCCAACCGGCCGCCCGGCAAGGCTTCAAACTCGTATCGGTCCAACTCCAGCCCAGCCCGCCAACTGCCACTGTGTAAATGCCTCCAACTCATTGTTGCAAACCGAGGTTCCTGGGCAGGGAGAAACGTTTCCCGCGCTGGGCCAGGGCCACGGTTCCGTGACGTTTACCGGGGCGGCGTGGGTCGGTTCCCTGCCCAGAAACCGGAGCGCCGGCTGGCCGCCGGCTTACAATGAGCCGAACGCCCAAGCCGGTCACAGACCGGCGCTCCGTGCGCGGTGCCCGGTTCAGGGGCGCAAGGCGCGAAGCTGTTCGGGGAATTCTCTCCTGGGGGAGAGGGTTAGGGTGAGGGCGAGCCTCATCCCCAACGGCCTCCTTCCGGCTCAGTGGGCCGGCGCGGTGCCCGCCGCCTGAGGGGCCGGCGTCTTCGGCGGATGGAAGAACAGCGCCAGGCACACGGCCGCGACGAGCGACACGGCCGTGGGCACGAGGAACAGCGACCGGTAATTGGTCACGTCGCCTACCGAGTAGATGGATTGCTTGAGCCAGGGGCAGACGAGGTTGGCCGCGATGTTGCCGAAGCCGAAGATCATCATATTGAACAGGCCCTGGGCGCTGGCGCGCGTGTCCTTCGGAAAATAGGTATCCACGAAGATGTACACGGTGGCGAAGAAAAAGGCGTAACAAACGCCGTGGACCAGTTGCACGAGGATGATCAGCGCCGGGCTTTGCGGGAAGAAGGCGTAGATCGCGAAGCGGGCCGAGTGGCCGAGGATGCCGACGATCATCGTCGTGCGCCACCCCAGGCGCTTGAGCGTGGCGCCGAGCACGAACATGGTGAGGATCTCCATGACCTGGCCGATGCTCATCACCGGCATGATCCAGTTGCCGGGAATGTCCGGGCCGCCGGCGGTCTGCGGCACGCCCAGGAACGAGCCGGTCCAGTTGAAGTAGCTGTAAAGCAGGAAGGAATCCACCAGCGTGATGATCCACAGGACCAGCACAAACGGCTGCCGGAGCAGCTTGAGGGCCTCTAACCAGGCGAGCTTTTCCACCGCGCCTTCGCCGGCCTTTTTGGGCGGGGTGTGCGGCAGGGTGAGGCTGTAAGCGGCGAGCCCCAGCGACACAATCCCGGCCACGATGTAGGTCCCGCGTGTGGCGTCCTGCAACGCCGGACCGGTCAGGCCGGACCCGAGCACAGTGCCCAGCCATTTCACGAGGCCCTGCGGGTTGGCGTCATGCACCTTCGCCCAATCGACGAAGATGAAGGTGAACGGCCACGCCGCGAGCACCCAGCCGATGGTGCCGCCCATCCGCACCAGGCCAAACTCCTTCTGCGGATCCTTCATGTGGGCGAAGGCGATGGAATTGCAGATGGACAAGCTGGGCACGTAGAGAAGGCAGTGGACCATCATCAGCCCGAAGAACGGCCAGAACGATTTGGTGAAGGCGAGCAGGAATATGGCGGCGCCGCCCACCAGATGGCTGAAGGCAAGGAATCGCTCCGCGGCAAAATTGCGGTCGGCGAACTGGTTGCTGAAGAACATGCCCACGATGGCTGCGATGGGGAACGCGTTGAGAATCCACGATTGCTGGAGCAGCGTGAACCCGAGACTGGGCAGGTAGCCGTAGATCAGCGGCAACCACGCTCCCCAGATGACGAATTCGAGGACCATCATGAGGAAGAGCTTGAGACGCGTCGGGGTGTTCATAGCTGTGGGACGCAGGGTAAGAAGTCGCTAGCCGGCACGCAAGCGCGGGTGCAGCCGGCCGCGGCAAGCGGTGGAGCGGACAGCAAAAACCTCCCGCTCGACTTCGCGTCCAGTGGCCGTTACAGTCTCCCGTGTGCCATGAAACGTCGGGAGACTTGGCCTGCCTCCTCCGCGGTCGGTTCCGTCGGCGGGAGCGCCTGCGCCGCTGGGGCGCTTGACCCCCGGATGAATCTGCCTCCCCTGATCCTCGCTTCCGCCTCGCCGCGCCGGGCGGAGTTGCTGCGGCAGGCGGGTCTGGAGTTCGCCGTCATCGCCGCGGACGTTCCGGAAGTCCAGCCCGAGCACCTTTCCCCGCACGAGACGGCGCAGATCAACGCCTACCGCAAATGCCGGCGCGTCGCCAAACATCATCCCGATGCGCTCGTGCTTGGCGCGGACACGATCGTCTCCCTGGGCGAGACCCTTTTCGGCAAGCCGGCGAACGCGGCCGAGGCGGAGGCGATGCTGGCCCGGCTCCAGGGACGCACCCACCAGGTCGTCACCGGCGTGTGCCTCATCCAGCTCCGGAGTCATCGCCAACGGCTCTTCGCCGAGAGCACGGCGGTCACCTTCCGCCAGCTACACGCGGACCAGATTCGGCGCTACCTGGCGAAGATCGATCCGCTCGACAAGGCCGGCGCCTACGCCATCCAGGAGGAGGGCGACGACATCGTGAAGGCCATCCACGGCTCGTTCAGTAACGTGGTGGGCTTGCCGCTGGAACGACTGAAGGCGGAATTGGCACGCTGGCAGACCGCGGGAAACGTGGCGCGTGAACCATGAAACGTGCGGCGCGAGCGCTGAACCGCGCCCGGCTTCATGTTTTATGCCTCACGTCCCGGCCAGCTCCCGCCACAGATGCGCGCTCATCAACTGCCCCTTCGCGAAGCAGTCCAGGTCGAACTTCTCGTTGGGGGAATGCGCGTTGCAGTCCGGCAGCGCCAGGCCGAGCATCAGCGAGTCCGCGCCGAGGATGCGTTTGAGGTCGTTCACGATGGGAATCGAGCCGCCTTCGCGCAGCAGCACCGGCTGGCGTCCGAAGGCCGCTTTCAACGCGCGGAGCGAGGCCTGCGCGGGCGGACTGGCCGGCGAAACCAAATACGCCTCCGCCCCGTGGCCGCCGACGATTTCCAGCCGCACCGTCGGCGGGCAAAGTTGTTTCAAATGGCGCCGCAGCAAGGCGAGAATCCGGTCGGGATCCTGATCCGGTACGAGTCGGCAGGTGATCTTGGCCCGCGCCCAGGCGGGGATGATGGTCTTGCCCCCCTCGCCCTGGTAGCCGCTGGTCAGGCCGTTGATCTCGATCGTCGGACGCGCGCTGCGCTGCTCCGTCGCCGTGTAGCCGCGCTCGCCGAGCAGCTTCGGCACGCCCAGGAGCCGGCGCAGCGCCGCTTCCTGGAGCGGCAGGCGGGCCAGTTGCCGGCGCTCGGGGGCCGTGAGCGGCACGACGGCGTCGTAGAAGCCCGGCACCGCGACGCGCCCGTTCCGGTCGCGCAACCGGGCGAGCATCTGGCTGAGCGCCATCGCCGGATTGTCCACCGCGCCGCCGAAGATGCCGGAGTGCAGATCGCGATCCGGACCGCGCAGGACGATCTCGAAGGAGACGATGCCGCGCAGGCCGTAGGTCAGCGCCGGAAGGTCTTTTCCGGGCATGCCAGTGTCGGAGATGACGATGGCGTCGCACTTCAGTTCGGCGCGGCGTTGCTGGAGGAAGGTCTCCAGGCTCTGACTCCCGACTTCCTCCTCGCCTTCGAGCACGAAGGTGAGGTCGCACGGCAGCTCGGTGCCGGTCCGGAGATACGCCTCGACGGCCTTCAAGTGGGCGAAGTGCTGACCTTTGTTGTCGCTGGACCCACGGGCGTAGAGCGAACGGCCCTCGATGCGGGGCTCGAACGGCGGCGAGGTCCACAGTTCAAACGGCTCCGGTGGCTGCACGTCGTAATGGCCGTACACCACGTAGCGGGGGCGGCGGGCGGACCCCGCGCGTGGCGTCCGGGCCAGCACGATGGGATGGCCCGCCGTCGGGCAAACCTGCGCGTCGAGGCCGATCTGCCGGCAATGGCGCGCCAGCCAGGCCGCGCAGGCTTTCATGTCCGGTTGATGCTGCGGCTGGGCCGAGACGCTGGCAAAGCGCAGGTACTCGCAAAGCTCTTGGAGAAACCGGGGCTGGTTTTGGTTCAGGTAATCCGTGACGGCATTCATCTGTGCGTTGTTCTACCAAGCTTGCCGCCGGGAGGCAAAAGCTTGTTCCACCGATCCGAGGCGCGCGTCTCCCCTGGCGCGGGGAATCTCCAAGTCAGTCGCTCCCGACCGGGGCGTCGTCAGAGAACTTGGTGAACCAGTCTTCCGGCTCGGCCTCGAAAGTCCGCGGCGTTCCCCGCCAACTGAATCGCACCGCCGCGGCATGCAACGCCTGGTGCGGCAGGAGCAGCCGGCGGCGCTCGGCTTCCGTGAGCCGGCCTGCGACAAACGCCAGGTAAAGCTGCTCGTCGTCCCCGTAAATCTTGTCCCCCACGATCGGATGGCCGAGGTGGGCCAGGTGGATGCGGATCTGGTGCTTGCGGCCCGTGTGCGGCACGATCCGGACGAGGGAGAAATCACCCTCCGGCCGGCGGAAACGCCGTTCCACCCAGAATTCCGTCCGCGCCGCCCGGCCGTCAGCCCGCACGCAATCCTTGATGGCCACGGCGCTGCGCTCGTCTTTGCCCAGGGGCGCTTCGATCAGGCCGTGGTCCTGACCCGGATGTCCGCGCACGATGGCCCGGTAGGTCTTCTCCACCGCGCGACTTTCCCAGAGCCGGCCGAGCTGGCCCGCCGTGGGCGCATTCTTGGCGACGAGGACCACGCCGCTGGTTTCCCGGTCGAGCCGGTTCACCAGATGCGGGCGCGTGCCGGCGCCGAGGTGCAAGCGCACCCGGCCGATGAGGCTGGAGCGCTCGCCCTGCTTGGTCGGATGGCAGACCAGCCCGGCGGGCTTGGTGAGCACCAGCAGATCGGCCTCCTCGTGGAGCACGCGCAGGAGCGGCTCGGGCGGAAGCGTCGCCGTCATGCCGGAGTCTGAGCGCGAAATCCACCGTCGGGAAGTCGGAACGTCGGCACCAGGCGCCGCCCGGCACCGGCCACTTCGGGATGTCTTGCGGCTCGAAAGAGCCGGAAACAGACCCGTTGACCAGGCGCGCGGCCATCTTTGGCCGCAGCAGATTGGAACGGTCGCGACGCGCCGGCAAAAGCGCACGCGTCCACCGCAGGGCGGGGTGCTGCGACCTGGAAGGTCGCGCGCCGGCCTAAAACCGACCACTGCGCGGGTTTCTCGTTATTTCACTTTCACACGGTTGCCGTTCTCTCACCCGCTCCGCAGGCGGGCGGCGCTCGTCCCTCGCTTGCCTCGCCTGCTCCGCTACTCGGTTCCTGCTCATGGCTGACCTGGGGCCAGGACCACAAGAAACCCGAGACCGCTGAGCCTGTTCGTCGGGTTGAGGAAGCTGCGCTGCGCCGAACGGCAGCCGTTCGCGTCGCAGTCCCAACAGCCGCCGCGGATCACGCGGAGCGCGCCCGATGTGAGGCCACATGGATCGGTCTGCGAGCCGCTCGAATACCCAGCATACCAATCCCAGCACCACTGCCCCACGTTGCCCGCCATGTCATAGAGTCCATACCCGTTGGGAGCAAAATAATTCACCGGACTCGTGTAAGGAGAGTTCCCCATGTCAAAGTCGGTGTTGTAGCCGGTATAGGGGTTCACATCGTAGGCAAAACCGGGCGAATTGAGCGATAATGGTTCAGCCATGTAATTGGCCTGGCTTTCATTGATGGTGTTGCCCCACGGAAACCGCCGCCCGCTGGCCCCGCCCCGCGCCGCCTTCTCCCACTCCGCCTCCGTCGGCAACCGATACCCCGCATTCCACTTTACCCAATTATTCTGCACATCCACCTGCCCGCTCCGATACACCACCGTCTGCGCCGCGCTGGTGTAATACGCCGGTATCCGCCCTTCCATTTCGCTCCGCGCATTGCACCACTTCACACAGTCATACCAGTCCACCGTCTGCACCGGATGATTCGCCGCCTTGCCCGAACCGGCGTGATCAAAACTGTAACCATGCGTCATCGCCCAGTTATAGACCTGCTGCCACAGCGCATACGTCACGTCATATTTGTCCATGTAAAACGCCGAGACATAGACGGTGTGCAGAGGCAGTTCGCCCGAAGACCCCTCGTTCGGGTCCATGCAGTTGCCCATGGTGAACGAACCGGCGGGGATCAGCGCCATGCCTTGAGGCGCCGGGGCGATGGGAACCACGACGGTCAGCACCGCGCTGGCGCTGTCTCTGGAACCTGCTGAATTACTAACCCGCACGGAGTAACCGCCGGCGTCGCTCGATTGGAGGTTGGCGATGCGCAGTGTGCTGCTGGTCGAGCCGGTGACGCGCGTGTCGTCCGTCAGATAGAGACCGTTCTTGGACCAGCGATACCGCAGCGGCGCGCTGCCCTGTGCCTGCACGAAGAATGACACCGTGGCGCCGGTCGAGGCGGATTGGCTCTGCGGTTGCGTGGTGATTTGCGGCGGCGTGACGGAGCCGCTCGGGCCGGCGGCATGCCAGAGCGTTTGCTCCGGGATGAGGTTGAAGGTGACGCTGGGCAGCGCGCCCAGACTGTCGTCCCAAACGCTGAGGTCGAGTCCGATGGTACTGTCCAGGCCGGCGAAGAGGGTGAGGTCCCACTGGTATGGGTTCAACTGGACGTTGCCTTGCAGATCGAGGTAAGGCTCAAGGTCGGCCGTAACGCCGGCGGCGCTATAGACCAGGACCGAGACCTTGGGCTGCAGGTAGGCGCGAACGTCGGCGGAACCCTGCACCTGCCAGGTGGGGGCTACGAAGTTCACCGCGACCGGTGGATTGTCGAAGATCGGCTGCCAGCCGCTCACCGCGTCCCACTTCCGGCCGACGGAGATCGTCTTGACGGCGTTGACGCCAGTGGTGGCCTCGGCGGCGGCCTGGAAGTTCGCCGTGTAGCCCGCGTCCAGCTCGAACTTCACGTCAATCCAGACCGGCCAGCCTCCGACGAACACCAAGTAGCGAGCGGGCGGTGGCGAGAACAACGTCACGGAGTCCGCGAACTCCTTGGCGACGGTCGCCTTGGCGTGCAGGTCCAATTCGAAGTTCGCGGTCCCGGTGAGTTGCGCTTGAAATTCCGTGAGCTTGAAGTCGTGAAGGTTGCCGGCCAGATGCAGCGTGGCACCGAGGACGAGTTGACTCCCGGGCGTAGTTTCCACCAGGACATTGGCGTCCTGATACAGCACTTTCCCGAGCGGGACGGTGAACTGCAACGGGAAGTCGCTGACCAACTGATTATCCTTCAACTGGTGCGGACCGCTGGCGGCATTGGTCAACTGAAGCAGGCTGCCGGAGGAGAGCGTGCCGGTCTGGATCGCCTCGGCCAGTTTGGCGGGCCGGGTGAGGGCGACGACGACGTTGCTGGCGGGGTAGTCCGTGAAACTGACGACGGCGCGGGTGTAGCCGGTGTAGGGGTCCGGATTGGCCAGCAGCGTGCCGGTGGCCAGGCAACAAGAACCGGTGTAGGCGAAGGTGAAGGTGTCGCCATTCGTAGAAACCAGCGTGAGGTGGCAGGAACCGCCGCCGCCGGCACCGAGGAAGAGGACGTTGCCGCTGACGACTGGGGCGAGTTCGAGTTGGAACGACCAGGTGAAATTGGTGGTCTGGTTGCCCAGCGTGTCGGCGGCGGAGAGCGTGACGTTGACGATCTGGCCGTTGGTGCCGAGGAATTCGTTGGTGCCCGGCGTGTAGGAGAGCAGGCCGAAAGCGTAGGAAAGACGCGGGTCGCCGAGGGAGACCGGCGCGTTGGTTCCAACAGTCAGAACGATGCTGTTCGTGTTGACGCCGGTCTCGTCACGAAGCCAGGCCTGGAGGGCGGCCTGGCGGCTGACGCCGATGGCGCCGTCGAAGGGCGCGGTCTTGAAGACTTCCGGCCCGTCGGTGTCGAGCTTCACGACCTTGAAGAAGCGCGGCGTTGGTTCGACGAGCCAGTTCGTGCCCAGCCAGTTGGTTGTCGCCGTCCATGCGGCGGGCAGCCCGGGCGCCGCCTGCCACGGGCCGGCCAGGTTCGTCGCGCTTTGGAGGACGTACACCTTGCCCGGCGTGGCGTTCCACAACACCGAGATGCGGTTGGTGCCGTCGAAGAAGATGTTCGCGTTGATGCCGGTGGCGGCGTGTCCGGCGGCAGGAAGCAATGCGAGCGCGAAGCCGAGGGAAAGAGTGCTCCGTTTCATAAGCCTTCTGAGATTTGCGTGGAGCCTGAACCGGGTTCCCCTGTGGGTAAACCCGATTTTCGAGAACGCACGCGCCAGCCACAGGGCCGTGTTGAGGATGGTTTCCACCTTGCGGCGCCGGCAGGGCGTTGCGGCGCCGCCTTGACCGTATTCCCAAAAAACGGTTTGCTTTGCCGACCCAGAGGCATGAGCCAGCAAGCAGAACCAACCGACTGCGCACGACCGGGACCGGGCAGCGCCCCGCCAACCGGCCCGACGGATGGCGCGCTCGTCGAGGTCAGCAACGTCGAGAAGGTGTTCCGGCGCGGCAGCGAGGAAATCCACGTCCTGCAGGGACTGGACCTGCGGGTGGCGCGCGGGGAATTCCTGGCGCTGATGGGGCCGTCCGGCTCCGGCAAGAGCACGCTGCTCAACCTGATCGGCGGGTTGGACCGGCCCACGAGCGGCGCCGTGCGGGTCGCGGCGGAGCGGATCGACCGCCTGTCCGATCGCCGGTTGGCGGCGTGGCGGGCGCGGCACGTCGGCCTCGTCTTCCAGTTCTACAACCTCCTGCCGGTCCTCACCGCCGAGCGCAACGTGGAGTTGCCGCTCCTGCTGACGTCGCTCTCGAAGGCGCGGCGCCGGCGGCACGTCGCGGTCGCGCTCGGCGTGGTGGGCCTCGCGCACCGCACGCGGCATTATCCGCGCCAGCTTTCCGGCGGCGAGCAGCAGCGCGTGGGCATCGCCCGCGCCCTGGTGACGGACCCGACGCTGCTGCTGTGTGATGAACCGACGGGCGATCTGGACCGCAAGTCCGGCGACGAGATTCTCAACCTGCTCCAGCGCCTGAACCGCGAGTACGGCAAGACGATCATCATGGTCACGCACGACCCGCACGCCTCGGCGCGGGCGTCGCGGATCGTGCATCTGGACAAGGGACAGCTCAGCGCAGAGCAGCCGGCGTGAAATTCCTCGCCCTCATCGCCGCCAACCTGAAGCGGAAGAAGCTCCGCACGCTGCTGACCATCCTTTCGATCCTGGTGGCCTTCATCCTTTACGGCTACCTGTCGGCGATCAGCCGGGCGCTCAACCAGGGCGTCAGCGTCGCCGGCGCGGACCGGTTGATGGTGCGCCACAAGGTTTCCATCGCGCAGCCGTTGCCCGCGAGTTACGCCGGGCGCATCGCCCGCGTCCCGGGCGTCCAGGCCGTCACCCACGCCTCGTGGTTCGGCGGGATTTACCAGGACCCGAAGAACTTCTTTGCGCAGATGGCCGTCGTGCCCGAGGCCTGGCTGGCGATGTACCCGGAATTCCTCCTGCCGGCCGACCAGCGCGAGGCCTGGCGGCGCACCCGCACCGGCGTCGTCGTCGGCCGCAAGACCGCGCAGAAGTTCGGCTGGAAAATCGGCGACCGCATCCCGCTCCAGGCGACGGTCTGGCGCAAGATGGACGGCAGCTCGGGGTGGGAGTTTGATCTCGTCGGCATCTACGACGGCGCGGAGAAAGGCACCGACGACACACAGTTTTTCTTCCGCTACGACTATTTCGACGAGGCCCGCCAGTTTGGCAAGGGCTTGGTCGGCTGGTACATCGTCCGCGTCCAGGATCCCGCCGCCGCGGCGGCGGTCGCGCAGCGCATTGACGACGAGTTCGCCAATTCGCCCTGGGAAACCAAGGCCGAGACTGAAGGCGCCTTCCTGCGTGGCTGGGCCAAGCAGATCGGCGACATCACCACCATCATGGCGGCCATCCTCAGCGCGGTCTTCTTCACCATCCTACTGGTGGCCGGCAACACGATGGCCCAAAGCGTCCGCGAGCGGACCGACGAGATCGGCGTGCTCAAGGCGCTGGGCTTTACCAACGCCCAGGTGCTGGCGCTGGTGCTGGCGGAATCCTGCCTGCTCGCCGGTTTGGGCGGCACGTTGGGCATGGGCATCGCCTGGCTGCTGATCTCTTCCGGTGATCCGACGCGCGGCGCGCTGCCGATTTTCTTCTTCCCGACCGCCAACTTGCTGCTCGGCTTCGGGCTGATCCTGGCCCTGGGTTTGGCGGCGGGCATCCTGCCGGCCGCCCAGGCGATGCGGCTGCGGATCGCCGAGGCGCTCCGCCGGTAAACGCGAAATCCGACAACGAACCGCCGGACGCCTCGCTTGGAACCGCGCCGGCGCGGGCGGGGCAGGCGGTGCTCAGCCCGGCAGCCCCGTCCGCAGTCGTTGAACCGGCCCCTGGCGCCATGCCTGCCTCGGCTCTATCGGGAGCTTTCCGCAAATCGCCGCTGCGAAGCGCCCGACCACCGCCGCCTTGCCCGGATCCCGCTTCCACGTCTCCCAATCCTGCGTCTGCCGCGCCATAACAGCTCTCCTCGTCGCTTTGGCGTATCTCTTGATCGCCCTGGCTCCCCTCCACCCCGCCCTGGCTTATCTCCATGTCACCATGGTGCATCTCCATGTCGCCAAATCGTTACCTGGCTGTCTCTTATTGACCAGCGAGACAGCAAAATCGTTCCTCCGAACCTCCCAATCCACGCCACAACCGGCCAGGGCGCCTTTCCGACCCGGCTTCGCCCAACTTTACGGTGCCTACGCCGACGCCCTCGCCAAGATCGGCGCGTTGGGCCTCAAGCAAGGCCGCCGCAAGACCGGCCTGACCGAGGACAAGGGGGCCGCCCGCCTGGCCCTTTGCCGGGCCGCCAACAAGCTGGCCGGCGCGGTCGCCGCCCACGCCCACGTGGCCGGCAACAACCAACTGCTCACCCGCGTGGCCACCACCCTGAGCATCCTGCTAGCCGGACGCGGCCAGGATTCCAGCGACAAGTGCAGGGACATCCTCGCCGCCGCCAGCACCAAACCCGCCCTGAATGTTCTGCCCCATGAAAACGAAACAAACTTCCTCCCGAACAACACCCGCCGCCGGCATCCAGACGCGCCCTCCCTCGGTAGGGCAAGGCTCCGGCCGAGTCGTGGCCGATGACGGCGATTTTCTCCGGGGGCGTGGACGGCCGGCTGCCCTACGCCGAAGGCATGTCGGCCTGCGATATCGATGGCGACGGCCAGGTGGATTTGCTGGCGGGCAACTACTGGTTCAAGCACCTCGGTGGCGGCCGGTTCAAGGCGATCCAGATCGGCAGTCCGGGCGGGCTCATCTTCGCCGGCCAACTCGTCGAAGGCGGCCTGCCGGAGGTCGTCATCGCGCCGGGCGACGGCGTCGGCCCGCTCAAGTGGTATGAGTGCCAGGGCGACCCGCAGGATTCCAAGGCGTGGGTGGGCCACGCGCTGCTCGAGCGCGACGCCATCCACCCGCACAGCCTGCAACTGGCCGACATCGACGGTGACGGGCACCTGGACATTTTCTGCGCCGAGATGGCCAAATGGTCCGAGCAGAAGACCGTGCCGGACAATCCGAACGCCAAGGCGTGGATTTTCTTCGGTGACGGCAAAGGGCATTTCCGCAAAACGGAATTCGCGACCGGCGTCGGGTTTCACGAAGCGCGCGTCGTCGATCTGAACGGCGACGGCAGACCGGACATCCTCGACAAGCCCTACAACTGGGAGACGCCGCGGGTGGACGTGTGGCTGAATCGCGGGACGCCGCAGTAACCCAGCGCGTCTTGACGTGGTGGCGCGCGGGGGGGGGGCCGTCAGCGTGACCTTGGCCCGGCTGGAAGACCTTTCCCACGGCTGCGCGTGCTCGCCCGGGAACCCGTGGAGGCAGGACAATTCCCCGCCTCCCCCCGCGGCGTGGCGCGCGGCGACACCGCTCGGTTTGCGTTCGCCGCGGACCTGCGGTAAGAATTACCATTCCACATCTGTTCCATGAACATGACTGCTGGCGCTGGCTGAGCCGTACGGTTCTGGTGGCGACGGGTCTCGGTCGCGTCTCGTTGGCCGCGCATCCGCAACCGTCCAGATCGGTTCTGGGCGCCGCGGACGTGGCCCCCTACACCGTCCATCAGTGGACCGCCGCCGGCGGCCCGCCCGTGGCCGCCCTCCAACGCGAACGCGCCCGCATCGCCAAGGACCTGCACGACGAACTGGGCGCCCGCCTCACCCAGATCACCCTGCTCCGCGAACTGGCCCGCCAACAGCTCTCGCAGGCCCACGCCGCCGACACGCCGCTCGCCCACATTGCCGACATCGCCCGCCAGGTCGTCGCCGTCTTCCAGCAACCGGCCCCGATGGCCGACGCCCTCACCGAGCGCGAGCAGGAGATTGTGCAGCGGCTCGCCCAAGGCTTGATTTACAAGGAAATCGCCGACCAACTCGGCATCAGCATCGGCACCGTGCGCGCACACATCTGCCGGATTTACGAAAAGCTCCACGCCCGTTCCCGCCACGAAGCCGTCCTCAAGGCCTTCCCGCACGTGCTCGCTGCGGTGAAGCTCCCCACCAACCGGTAGGGCGACGCTCCTGCGAAGCCCTGAGTGAAAAGCCCGCCGAACCAAGCGGTTCGGACAAAGCAATGGGGACAAGCGAATCGCCTTGAGCCTCTACCCGGAGTTTTTCGCCTTCCTCTGTC
>JAJXZI010000220.1 GCA_021780115.1 bacterium
GAGACCGCGTACTGCTCGTTCGCCGGCCAGATCCTGGCGAACGATTGGGTCCGCCCGAACAAGCGCATTTTCAACAACGCCAAAGTGTCGGATCACTTCGCCATCATCCCGACCTCGCTCGCCCCAAAGCACCTCAACGAACCCGAGGCCAAGCTCTACGACCTCGTCACCAAGCGGTTCCTCGCCGTGTTCTTTCCGGCGGCGGAATTCCTCGAAACCACGCGCATTACCCGCGTCGAGGGCGAGCCGTTCAAGACGCTGGGCAAGGTGCTGCTCAAGCCGGGCTGGATGGCCGTGTACGGCAAGGAAGCGCAGGCCGACGACGCGCCAACGCTGGCGCCCGTCGAGCCGAATGAGCAGGTCCAGACGGTGAAGGTCGAGGTCGAGGCGAACCGGACCAAGCCGCCGCCGCGCTTCACCGAGGCCACGCTGCTCAGCGCGATGGAAGGCGCCGGCAAACTGCTCGAGGACGAGGAACTCCGTGCCGCGATGCAGGACAAGGGACTGGGCACGCCGGCGACGCGCGCGGCCATCATCGAAGGACTGATTTACGAGAAATACGTCGTGCGGCAGGGGCGCGAGTTGCAGCCGACGGCCAAGGCGTTTTCGTTGATGGCGCTGCTGGGCGGGTTGGGCGTGCAGGAACTGACCAAGCCGGAGCTGACCGGCGACTGGGAATTCAAGCTGCGCCAGATGGCGCGCGGGCAATTGAAGCGCGAGGAGTTCATGCAGGAAATCGCGGCGATGACGCGCGACATCGTCGAGAAGGCCAAACGCCACGAGAGCGACACCGTGCCCGGCGATTTCGGCACACTCCAGGTGCCCTGCCCCAAGTGCGGCGGCGAGGTGCATGAAACCTACAAGACCTTTCAGTGCCTCAAGTGCGATTTCGCCTTCCGCAAAATCATGGGCAGCCGCCAGCTTGAGATCGGGGAGGCGGAGGAGTTGATCGGCAAACGCGTCGTCGGGCCGCTCCAGGGGTTTCGCAGCCGTCAGGGCAAGCCGTTCGCCGCCATCCTGAAGCTCACGCCCGATCTCAAGGTGGAGTTCGATTTCGGCCAGCCCAACAACAACGCCGACGGCGGGGCGCAAACGGTCGATTTCACCGGCCAGGAGCCGCTGGGCCAATGCCCCAAGTGCGGCGCGCGCATCTTTGAAAACGGCCTGAGCTACGTCTGCGAAAAGGCCGTCGGCCCGAACCGCGCCTGCGATTTCCGCTCCGGCAAGATCATTCTTCAGCAGATGGTCGAGCGGGCGCAGATGACCAAGCTGCTGCTCACGCGCAAGACGGACCTGCTGCCCAAGTTCATCTCGCGGAAGGGCCGGCCGTTTGCCGCCTACCTGGTGCTGGATGAAAAGTGCAACGTGGGCTTCGAGTTCGAGAAGCGCGAGCCGCGCGCCCGAACCAAGGCCGCCGGTGCGGCAAAGGCGGAGGCACCGTCGCCGAAGGTGGATTTCACCGGGCAGGAGTCGCTGGGAAAATGCCCGCAATGCGGCGGACGCGTGTTCGAGGCGGAGCAGCAGTACGTCTGCGAGAACACCCAGGCGGCCTCCCGCGCCTGCAAGTTCCACTCCGGGAAGGTCGTGTTGCAGCAGCCCGTGGACCGCGGGCAGATGGCCAAACTGCTGGCGGACGGACGGACGGACCTGCTGCCGAAGTTCGTCTCCTCAAAGAGCGGCAAACCGTTCGCCGCCTACCTGGTGGTGGGCGAGACCGGCAAAGTCGGCTTCGAATTCCCGCCGCGGGAATAGTTGCGCGTCCGCTTCGGGCCGTCATCAAAACGGCCCGCGCCGGCCAACCCTTCAGCACTGGCGAAGACCCGGCGTACCGCCTTCCGGGGCGATGCCAGCCGTCGGACGTGCGACTTTCGTCGTCAACCGCGCAAATTACCTCGGAAAATCAATTACTTGCCCATTTCAGCTCCTCGCGTCTGGGGGCGCGTGCGGCTCTCGTGCCGGTAACGGCGCCCTCGCCGCAATGAGCGAGGCGCGGCAGGCCCAGGCTCCGCTCCGCGCAGGTTCACGCTCGGAAGGGCACGCCTTCCGGCCCAGTAGCCACGGCAGTGGTCAACGGCTTCGTATCGACCGTAACCCCCACGCTCCGGCTTGCAAGGCGCAGCCCGAAAGTTTTTGGAAATGACCGGACATAGACCACCAACTATTCGGCTGATATACGTCCGAGATTTTTAAACACAGATACGAACCACTCTCAATGACGCGCCGTGCGGTCAACTGTTGACGTCACCTCCAATGCCCCCCCGTCGCCTTCTCCCTGCGACTCGTGATTACCTAACGGATTTCCCCAAGGTGGAAGTTTGGGAACCGAGCAGGGAGTGAGAAGCAGGCATCGACACACGCTGGCCGGAGGATTATGCTGGCGACCGTGACGAGTTCGACCAGCGCAGAACGGACGCGCGTTGCGGGCGCCGTGTTTGCGACCACCCACTGGTCCGACGTGCTGGCGGCGGGGCGGAACGACACCCCCCACGCCCGCGCCGCGCTGGAGACACTCTGCCGCAACTATTGGTCTCCGCTCTACGCCTACGTGCGGCGGCTCGGCCATTCGCCGGAGGACGCGCAGGACCTGACGCAGGAATTCTTCGCGCGATTGCTGGAGCGCAACACCGTGGCCCGGGCCGATCCGGAACGCGGCCGGTTCCGCTCTTTCCTGCTGGCGTCGCTCAAGCATTTCCTCGCCCACGAATGGGAGAAGGTCCGCGCCCAGAAACGCGGCGGCGGGGCGAGGATTGTCCCCCTGGCCTTGGACACCGCCGAGACCCGCTGCTCGCCGCCGCCCGCCGCCGGGGACACGCCCGACCAGGCGTTCGACCGTCAATGGGCGTTGTCGGTCCTGGACCTGGTGCTCGGCCGGTTGCGGAAGGAATATGCCGATGGCGGCCGGGACAATCTGTTCGTGGCCCTCAAGGAAACGCTCTCCGGCGGACGCTCGGAGATTCCGTATCGCGATCTCGGCGGCCAGTTGGGCCTGAGCGAGGGCGCCGTGAAGGCGGCGGCGCACCGGCTCCGGCAGCGCTACCGCGCGCTGCTCCGCGAGGAAATCGCGACCACGGTGGCCAGTCCGAACGAGGTCGAAGAGGAACTCCGAAACTTGTTCCGGGCTTTGTCGGGCTGAGCCGGCCCCGCCGCATGAAACGGCCGCGTAACCTTGACGCCGCGTTCCGGTAGTAACCGGTGTATGACACCACCGATGTTGGCACTTTTCAACCTGGGCGGGGGCGAGGTCATCCTCCTCCTGGCGATGCTGCTCCTGGCCGGACTCGCGGTCCTGGCCGTTTTGGCTGGGATAGCCTTGTTGATCGCGTGGCTGGTGCGTCGGGACAAGTCCAAGGCGGCTGCCCAACCACCGCTCGGCGCTGCTGCGCCGACGCCGCCCGCCCCGCGCACTTGTCCGCGTTGCGGCGCCATCGTGCCGGCGGAATCGCCGCAGGGCCTGTGCCCGCGCTGCGTGCTGGGCGTCGGCCTCGCCACCCAGACCGAAGGGACCGGTGAAACCGGCCCGCCGGGGACGAAGGCCGCCCCAGCGGCGCGTCCCCCCAGCGAGATCGCCCGGCATTTCCCGCAACTGGAAATCATCGAGTGCCTCGGTCGCGGCGGCATGGGCGTGGTGTACAAGGCCCGGCAGCCGAAGCTGGACCGCTTGGTCGCGCTTAAAATTCTGGCGCCGGAAAAGGGCGGCGATCCCAAGTTCGCCGGGTGGTTCCTGCGCGAGGCCCAGGCACTGGCCCGGCTCAACCATCCGAACATCGTCACCGTCCACGACTTCGGCGAGGCCGACGGGATGTTTTTTCTGCTGATGGAATTCGTGGAAGGCGTGAGCCTGCGGCAGTTGCTCCAGACTGGGAAGCTTCAGCCCGAGGAGGCGCTGGCGATCGTGCCCAAGATTTGCGAGGCACTGCAATACGCCCACGAGCTGGGCATCGTCCACCGCGACATCAAGCCGGAGAACGTGCTGCTGGACAAACAGGGCCGGGTGAAGATCGCCGACTTCGGCATCGCCAAGATCCTTACCCCCCTCACCCGCCCTTCGGGCGCCCTGTCCCCATCGGAGGAGGGGGAACGGGTCGCGGTGAGGGGGCAAAATCTGACTCAAGACCAAGTCGTCGGCACGCCCCACTACATGGCGCCGGAACAGGTGGAGAAGCCGCAGACGGTGGACCATCGGGCGGACATCTATTCGCTGGGCGTCGTACTCTACGAGATGCTGACGGGCGAACTGCCGCTGGGCAAATTCGCCCCGCCGTCGCGCAAGGTGCAGGTGGACGTGCGCCTGGATGAAGTGGTGCTCCACGCGCTGGAGAAGGAACCGGATCGGCGTTACCAGTACGCCCGCGAGGTCAAGACCGACGTGGAAACCATCGCGGGGACGGCCGCCGCGCCGCGCCCCTCTTCCGCGGCGCCCGCCCGGCCGCCGGAGCCGTGGCCAGCCAGCCGCACGCTGAAGCTGGCTCTCGGGCTTGGGGTGATTGGGGCGCTGGCGTTGGTGGCGACTCTCACCGTGTGGCTGGTATGCTCCCGGCTGAGCCGGTCGGGCGCGGTCGCTCCGCCGCCGAGCCTGGTCGGTTGGTGGCCCGGAGAAGGCAATGCCAAAGACATCGTGGGCGGCAACGACGGCGAGTTGGTGGGCGGCGTCTCCTTTGCGCCGGGCATGGTGGGCCAGGCGTTCCGCTTCGACGGCCTCACCGGCTGCGTCATCAACGACCAACCCGGCATGACCAGCGTCCTCGATTCCTACACCATGGAATTCTGGGCCCGACCCTCCGCCGAGCGGGCAAGCACGCCGGAAGCCAACTCCGGCATCGCGGGCATCGCCGGGCAGCGGTTTGCCATCTTCCCGCACAACGGCCAGCTCGGAGCCGTCGGTTCGGGCGTCTCGGTCGGCCTCAACGGCGTCAGCGTGTTTGAGCACGGCTCGGTCTATTTGTCTTCCCTGCTGGTGTACGACGCGCCGATCCGGGATTGGACGCACGTGGTCGTGGTCTATGAAAACCGGCGGCCCCGGCTCTACCTCAACGGCGTCCTGGTGCGCGTGGGGCTGGCGAGCACGCGCTCCTCCTATCCGTCCACCTGGTTCGGGGAAAGCGGCCCGGATCGGGTCAACTCCGCCGACGGTTACTACGCCGGTCTGCTCGACGAGGTGCGCATCT
>JAJXZI010000092.1:0-18488 GCA_021780115.1 bacterium
GGCCCCGCGCACGGGGCCACAATTGCTCCAAGCAGCGGCCACCGCTTTCGCCACTATCTCCACCGCCGACTGCCGGGGCTTCTTTTTACACGCCCAATACGCTATATGATTTATGGAAGTGCTCTAGGCGGAGGCCGTGGCGGAGCGGGATAGCCCTTTGGCGTTGTCGCCCGTCTGGAACACCCGCCCGCCAGCAGGCCGGCGTGACAATTCGGTTCGGGCAGAAGGTCGCGGGGAGGGCTGGTCGGCGACACGGTTTGTCGCCTAGCGTCCAGGCGAACCTCATCATCTCGGCACCATCGCCGCGCCTTGAACCACCCGCCGAAAGTGCGTTCCCCCCAGCGTCTGGGCAACCCCTTGAAGCCTTGGACGTTGTCGCAACGGCGCACAATCTCCAGTCTCACCTAGTGATTTGCCATGCTCGTCTCTCAGCGGCTGGCCATCCGTGCCGCGAAGTGCGTTAGAAAGCAGTTCCGCCACATTGTGATGGTTCTCAAGCTTCTTTCGCTCGTGTTCCTTCTTCGCCACGCTGTCCTTGCCGGACATCTCCTGCAAATCCCTTGCGACCTCGGCCGTGATGCGGGCAATCCGGGACTTGTCGCCGCCGGCAAATTCATCAATGAGGTCGCCCAGCAGGCATTATTTCGGCTCGCCACGCTTCGGGTGCTTCTTCGCGCCCGGTTGTCCCGCGAGGATATTCAGCCGGTGCCGGACCAAATGGTTGTTCGTTTGCTCGGCGTTTTCCCTTTCCAACGCAGCGCGCTTCACGTCATCGGTCTGTTCCAGGCAACCGCCGGTTTCCAGCGGATGAATCGGTTTGTCTTTGTGGAATACCTGCTGAACTGCCCGTTGTAGTAAGTCTGAGGCAAAGCGGGCGCGCCCGGACAGGCGCTCGCAGTGGAACTTGGCGGCCATGAACTCGGCAAGTTTCGGGGGGCCCCTTTTAGTTTTCTGCCTGCCACATCTGCGCGGGCGGCCTTGCGGATTCGTTGCGCGACGGCGGGTGCGTCCGGGTGCCGGGCAACCATGTCCGGCCTTTCCAGTTGGGCGAGAATGTCGTCCAGCGAAAGTTCGCGCGGCTCGTTCTTCTTGCCGCGCAGCAGTTGCAAGGATTCCCTCGCATCGGGATGCAGGAGCAGCCGGTCGAGATTGTGGCGGCATTTGGTTTCGGCGTGTTTTTGAATCAATGACCTCAGTCGCGGTTTAATTACGCTACAAGGTCGGCGGGCATTGTTATGTGTTTGTTGGTTTCTTGGGGGCCGGTTTTTTGCTTTTGATTTTCTTCCCGGCGCCGGCGGCGCTGGGCAAGTTTCTTTATGCGTCGTTGTTCGACGATGTTGAGCCGCTGGCCGTCATGGGCTTGTTGCGGGGTGACGTAGTCGATGCCGGAATGGTAATGCTCGGTGTCATACCAGGTAAAGTAGCGACTGAAGTATTCCTTGGCCTGGGCGTCATCCAGGAAGCGTCCGGGATACGCCGGGGCGCGTTTGACGGTGCTGAAGGCCGATTCGATGAACGGATTGTCATTGGGGGTGCGGGGGCGGGCAAACAACTGGGGCATGCCGTGATCTTCACACAGGCGCTGGATGGGCTTGGCTTTCATCTGGCGGCCGCGATCATTCATGATTTCGGGGCGTTGGTCCTCGGGCTGGTCCAGGATGTTCTGATCGACCAAGCCGCCCTCCAGCAGGCGTCGGGATTCCTCGGTCGTCTGGTGCCAGCTGATGCGCCACTGGATGGCCTTGCGGGACCACTCATCCAGCAGCAGGTAGAGGTAGAGATATTCCCCCTTCTGGCCGGTCATCAGATAGCTGATGTCCCAACACCACCGCTGATTGGGACCGGTCAGCGCTTTGCGGACCGGGGCCTTGGAGTTCCCGTTGTGCGGCCGGCTGGGACCGCGCGCGGTCATCAGGTTCTGCGCCTTGAGGACGCGGTAGACGGTGGAGAAAGAAGCCTGAAACAGGCCTTGATCCCAAGCCGTCACCGCCAGGAGGCGATGCGACAAGTCCACGTATTCCTGACTCTGAGCCAGCGTCACAATCTGGTCGATCTCCTCGGGCAAAACCCGATGGAGCGGATCTTTTGGGCCGGGCAGAAGATGGGCCAGACTCTGTCCCTGCCGCGCCTGCTGTTGCCAGTGCACGACGCGGCGGTGGGCGATCAGCAGGAGCGCACAACTGCGCCGCGCCGAAACGCCTTGTTGCTGGGAGGTCTCAATCACAGTGAGGATTTCCAGTTTGGTTTGCGCCTTTAGCCAGTGGCCGGTTATCGGTCCCACGAACCCCCATTCGTTTTTTTTCGCAGGATCGCCAGTTCGACCGAGAGGTCGGCCAAAGCCCGTTCCTTGTTCTGGAGTTCGAGTTTGATGGCCTCATAGGCTTCGGTGCTGACCTGGCTTTGCTTGGGTCCGGGTTTGGCGCTGAGGCGTTGGAGCGCCCCTTCCTTGACCTGCTGGCGGATGCGGGCCAGATCCGTCGAGAAGAGGCCCTCGCGGCGGAGGATCTCGCCGACGGGCTTGCCACTGTCCTGCGCTTCCAGATAAATCTGGAACTTTTTCTCGGCGCTCAGATATCGGCGTTTCTTTTCGGGGCTTTTATCAGAGGCTTCGGATGTGTTGCTACGGCTCATGTTTTTGCTTTCGTTTTGAGCCGCCGGGGGCGGCCATGGTTCCGGTCGCCCTTCGGGCTCCCTCCACCATGGCCGCCCCCTCATCCTTGTAGCGTATTGTTTCCCGGCTTTGAGGTCACAAACTCAGAAACGGTGGGAAGGCGTTGTGGTTCTGGGCCGAGTTGAACGGCGGGTCGAGATAGACCAGGTCCACCAACGCGTCCGCCAGGTGACGGCGCAGGATGTCCAGGTTGTCGCCGTAGTAGAGGGTCGCCATGCGGCGAGCGTGGCGCGGCGCCGCCGGCTTGGCAAGCCCCCGGCGTTCGCGCCGTCGGCGCATCTTCAACTTGCCAACGCGCGGCGGGGGGTGTTCTTTGGGGTCCTATGCGTGTTCAACAGCGACCTCTCTTGTGCTCCCGTTCCCCGCGAACTTTCTTGGAACTTCCCCCGGCGCTGGGCGCGGGCGTGGCCCTGATCGGGCTGGCCGGCGGCCTGTTCGTCGGCCCGGGAAATCGCGCCTCGGCGGCCGAAGCGACTGGCGTCCAGATCACCCAACTGCCCGACCGGCTCCGCGTCGAGATTAACGGCAAGCTGTTCACCGAATACCGCTTCAAGGACGTGCCGCGCCCGTACTGCTATCCCCTGCTCGGCCCGGACGGCCTGCCCATGACGCGCAACTGGCCGATGAAAGACCTGCCGGACGAAGAGCACGATCACAAGCACCACCGCTCGTTCTGGTTCGCCCACGGCGCGGTCAACGGCCACGACTTTTGGAGTGAAGAGAAGAATTTCGGCAGGACCGTCCACCAGGAGTTCGCCGAGATCAAATCCGGCCCGGACGCCGGCGTGATCCGCGAGCGCAACCAATGGGTCGCCGCCGACGGCACGGTCGTTTGCACCGACGAGCGCACGCTCCGCATCTACGCCCGGCCCGACACGGAGCGGCTGTTCGACTTCGACATCACCCTCACCGCCGGTGACAAAGACGTGGTCTTCGGCGACACCAAGGAAGGCACGATGGCGCTGCGCCTCGCGGAATCCATGCGCCTGACGCTGCCGCCGGAGAAAGGCTCGCGCAAAGCGCGGCCGGGCCTGGGCCACATCGTCAACAGCGAAGGCGTGCGCGACGGCCAGACCTGGGGCAAGCGCGCCGCCTGGTGCGATTACTACGGACCGGTCCAGGGTCGGATCGTCGGCGTCGCGATCTTCGATCATCCGCGCAACCTGCGGCATCCGACCTGGTGGCACGTCCGCGACTACGGCCTGTTCGCGGCGAATCCGTTCGGCCAGCACCATTTCGAGAACCTGCCCGACAAGCACGCCGGCGATTACACGCTGCCCGCCGGAAAGAGCCTCACGCTGCGCTACCGCTTCTACCTGCACGAAGGCGACGAGCAGCAGGCGAAAGTGGCGGAGCACTACCAGGACTACGCGAATGGACGTGAGTGAAGCCGTGTCGCAGAGCCGGTCCGCCGATCAACCCGGCAAGCGGGCAACTCACCGAAGTCGCCGGGTAAGAAGCTGAACCGTATGAAGCCAAAGAACCCCATCCTGATTCTCTTGGCCGCGGGCCTATGGCTGACGGCGGTCCACGCCCAGGAAGCCGAATACTTCCGGTGGGACGCGAAGATCAACGGCCAGCCTGTCCGCCTCATCCTGGACACGGGCTGCAACGCCCCGGTCGTGCTCTTACGACCGGCGGCGGAGCGGCTGGGACTGAAGTTGAAGTCGCAACTCCAGCCAGCCGGGGAGACCTCGCCGGCCGTTTGGTTGACGGCGGATTGCACCACGGACTTGCCCGATTGGGCGTACTGGGGTTTTTGGAGTCATACGCTCCATCTCAGAATGCCGCTGGCCGTGTCGGATTCGCCAGCTTGGGTCGGGCACGAAATCCCCTTTGATGGCTTCGTTGGTTGGCCGCTCGTCTGCCGGCACATCACGCAATTGGACGCCACCAAGCGGAAGTTCAGGTTCCTCAAACGCTTGCCGAAAGAGGCCACGGGATGGACGAAGTTGCCTGTGCGCACCGTGACGCCGAAGCCGGATGAGGTCCTGTTTGAAATACCGAGCCCCAACGGCAGCAAGACTGCTGTCGGTCTGTCGACGCTGGAACTGGAACTGCCGAATCCCGACGGCAGCAAGGGCGTCATCCTCGTAGATACGGGAGGTCTTGGGGGTGGAGTTGACCTGGCGCCGCTGGAATGGCGCGCTTGGAAGGCGGCGCACACCAACGCGCCTACGTGGCTTTTGGCCGAGTGGCGGGAAGAAGACGCTGGAATTACGGTCCAGGAGCGCGGATGGGCCGCGCAATTCTTGCTGGGACCCTTGAAGCTGACCGATGTGCCGGTCGAGGAAGAAGCCGTGTTACCTTTCCTGGATCTGGCAGCGAAGGACTACGTGGCGCGATTGGGTTTTGAGGCTTTGAAGCGCCTCGATTGTATCCTTGATGGTCAACACGGCCTCGCCTACTTGCGGCCGAAAACAACGTCTTCCCCGCCCCTGATTTTTGGCCAGTGCCATGTCGCCTTTGCGCCGCGGGGCACGAATGCCGTTAATTTGGTCGCCACGGTGATTGAGGGCAGCGCAGCGTTCAAAGCGGGAATTCGAAGCGGCGACGTCTTGGTGAAGATTGACCACCAGGAGGTCGCCCAGTGGCGCATGCATCCTGGCGAAAACTGGTCCACAAAGCCGCATCCTGGCTTCGTTTGGGTGCCGGCCACGAATAGCGCGGCGGGAACCAAGCTCGCATTGAGTCTAAAACGCGGCGACCGGACGTTCGACGCGACGGTTGCGCGCCGCGGCATCGCGATTGTTGCGCCACCACCCCAGACAAACTCGCCACCGTCCCACTCGAAGGGCCTTTAGCCATCAGCGACCGCACCCCAGAAACCGTCTCGAAAACCATGAGCACCTTCACTCGCCGTCAATTCCTCACCACCGCCGCGCTGGCCGCCGGCTCCGCGAGCTTGCTGCCCGGCCTCACCGGCTGCGCCACCTCGCGGCCCATCGCGGCGGCCCGCGCCCGCGGCGCCAACGAAGACATCCGCGTCGCCGTCATCGGCTTCAACGGGCGCGGCGCGAGCCACATCGCGGAGTTCAGCAAGCTGCCGGGCGTCCGGCTCGTCGCGCTGTGCGACGTGGACAGCCAGGTCCTCGGCCGCGAGGTGCAGAAGCGGCGTGAGCGCGGCGAGCCGGTGGAAGGTTACCGCGACCTCCGCAAGCTGCTGGAGAATCCCAACATCGACGCCGTCAGCATCGCCACGCCCAACCACTGGCACTCGCTCGCGGGCATCTGGGCCATCCAGGCGGGCAAGGACGTCTATGTCGAAAAGCCGGTGTCGCACAACGTCCACGAAGGCCGGAAGCTGGTGGAGGCCGCGCGCAAATACCAGCGCATCGCCCAGACCGGCACGCAGAGCCGCTCGATGGCGTCGCTGCGCGCGGCCTGGGCGTGGATTCACGAGGGCCACATCGGCAAGATCAAGATCGCCCGCGGCCTGTGCTACAAGCGGCGGCCGAGCATCGGCAAGGTGGACGGCCCGCAGCCCATCCCGCCGCGGATCGACTACGATCTCTGGTGCGGCCCGGCGCTCAAGCTCCCGCTGATGCGGGAGCACCTGCACTACGACTGGCATTGGGTCTGGAACACCGGCAACGGCGACATCGGCAACCAGGGCGTCCACGAGATGGACAAGAGCCGCTGGGCGCTCGGCACGACGCTCCCCACCCGCGTCTTCAGCATTGGCGGCCGGCTCGGCTACGTGGATGACGGCGAGACCGCCAACACGCAGATGGCCGTCTATGATTACGGCGACGCGCTGCTCATCTTCGAGGTCCGCGGCCTGCCGGAGCGGAGCGGCGCGAAGAACATGGACCAGTATCGCGGCGAGAGCATTGGGCAAGTCATCGAGTGCGACGGCGGCTACGTGGCGGGCACGACGGCGTTCGACAACGACGGCAAGGAAATCAAGAAGTTCACCGGACCCAGCGACGACCACTTTGCCAACTTCATCCGAGCCGTCCGCAGCCGCCGGGTTGAGGATCTCAACGCCGACATCCTCCAGGGCCATCTCTCCAGCGCGCTCTGTCATCTCGGCAACATTTCCTACCGCCTCGGCCGCCCGGCGGATCCGGACACGCTGCGCGAGCAGGTGAAGAACGATTCCGCCGCGCTCGAAACGCTGGCCCGCATGGAAGACCACCTCGCCGCCAACGGCGTGGACCTCAAGAAAACCGAACTGGCCATCGGCCCGACGCTTCGGTTCGACCCGGAAAAGGAGCGGTTCGTCGGCAATTCCCAAGCCAACGCGCTGCTCACGCGTCACTACCGGAAGCCGTTCGTGGTGCCGGAGCGGGTGTGACGGGCGTGCCGAGCGCGGCCGGGGCGAATGTGATCCGACGCCGCAGATCGGAGCGCCCCCGGACCGGCTCAGAGCGTTTTGGAAACAGGTGGCGCGGGCGACCCGCCGACCGGAACGCCGGAGAGCCACCTTGCGAAAAAGCTCTCGTCATTGGCTGGTCGCCCTTCCTGCCCTTCCGTCCAGCGCGTCGCCGGACGGCACAGGCGGGTCCGCCTGTTCTACCCGGAACGAGTTGACCAACCCGCGCTCACGGCTGCCAGACGGCCCGCCAGAGTTGTCGGGCGCTGTCCGAGGCCAGCGCGTTTGTGAGGTCCAACGTTGCGCCGACGAGCGTGTTCGTCGCGATGGATTGCCAGGCCGTCAGGTTCGTCGAGGTTTGCAGCACGTAGCGCACGCCGGGTTGCCCTTGAAGCTGGAGGACGAATTGACCGGACGGCTGCTCCGCCGCGGGTAGCGCCCGGAGCGTCGGGGCGGCCGGCGCGAACGTGAACACGCTCGCCGAATACGGAGCGAAGGAGCAGGCAAAGGTCCCGGCCGCGCCGGGGAAAGCGCTCTCGGCGATGTCCGGCGAGCCGAGACCGGTCTGCGCGGCGTTGTCTTGGGGAATGCCGTAGGAGCGGAGGGTGGCCGTGGCGTCGGGCGCGAAGCCGGCGAGCGAAACCTGCGCGGTGAAATGGGTGGCGGGATCCTTGTGGATCACGAGGAAGCTTAACGCGCCGCTGGCGCGCCGCACCGCGTAGGCCGAGAGCAGCGGGTAATCGCTCGTGGCGTTGAGGACCGTGTCGCCGGGACGCGCGAAGAATTGCAGGAGTTTCGCCGCGTAAAACGTCGGATGGCGGGTGGCGGGGCCGTTGATCATGCCCAGGTCACCGTAGGTTCGCCAGCCATAGAGGGTCGGGTCGAAACTGCCACTGGTGTCGGTGCCGTTGCGCAGGTCCCACCAGATAAACGCGTTGAACTCGGTCTTCATGAGCTGGGCCAGGCTGTCGGCGTAGTAAAGGCCGTTGACGAGGCTGGTGGATTGCCGCCCCTGGGCGCCGGCGTCGCTGTTGTTCTCGGTGCAAACCAACTCGATGTTCGTGCCGGCGGGGCCGAGGTAATCGGTGACTTGCTGGCGGAGGTCGGCCGCGTCGCCGGCCCAGGCGCCGGACGATTGCAGCAGGAGCGGATCGCTGTCGGCGGTGGCCGCGCTGCCCGCGCTGCTATACTCGGGATAACGATGGTGGATGGCGAAGTCGGGCGTGACGCCGAGGCCCTTCAACGTGGTGAGCAGCACGGGCGTCCAGCCGTAATGCGTCTGGCCGGTGCGGGGATTGACCGCCGGATGGGCGCGGTAGCCGTTGTCGTTGCTGTCTTCGCCCGGCACCACGACAACGCCGACTCTGATCGTCGGGTCGGCGGCCTTCATTTGTTGGAGGTAACGGGCGGCCCGCGTGGCGTAGGTGTAGGCGTCGTGGGGCGCCGGGTTGGTGTCCGTTTCCCAGGTGCCGTAGCACTCGTTGCCGATCTCCCAATACCGGAAGCCGTACCGGTTGGTGACGTTGGCGGATTGGACCCAGGCCGCGGCCTCCTCGGGTGTGCCGGAGCCGTAGTTGACGGTGATGAAAGTTTGCGCGCCGACGTTGGTGGCGACGTGGACGAATCTGCTGAACGAGGTCGTCCACTGCCAGGTGTTCGTGCCGGATTTGTTCGCGGCCCAATGGTAGTCGTCGGAGAGCGAGCCGCCGGGGAAGCGCAGCGTCGTCAGGCCCGCTTCCCTGAGCAGCGCGACGGTTGACGCGGTGTCGAAGTTGTTGTCCCAAATCGCGGTGTTGACGCCGAACCAGCGCGCGTCCACGGCGCGGACCGTCTGCGTGGCGTTGACGCTCAGATGCACCAGGGCGGGCGCCGGCCGGCCCGTCAACTGGAGGTCGTCGAGGTAGAACGTGTTGGCGGTGCCACTGCCAGTGAGTTGGATCGTGAGCCGCTCGAAGTTGGTCTGGCGGTCGGCGTGCAGCGCCGTGAGAGGAATCGTGAACTGTCTCCACGCGTTGGCGGGCAGCGCGGCCAGCGGGTAGGCGGGCTGGTCGGCGCCGTTGACCCGCGCGAACACCTGAAGAACCTGCCCGCCGCCGGAGCCGCCGTTGGCCCAGAAGCTCAGGCTCGCGTACGGGGTGGTGTCGAAGGCGGTATGGTTCAGCGACAGGGCCACCTGCCAGGCCGTGCCACTCAGGCTGATCGAATGGGAACCGGAATGCACCGGGACCGTGTTGCCCAGGTTGCGCGTGCCCCAGCTCCAGTCGTCGAAGCCGTTGACGAGGTGGTCGGTGTAGAGGGGCAGGCCGGCTTGCGCGCGGAGGTCCGGCGCCAGCGCCAAGGCGAGGCTGACCAGCGCGGCCCGGAAGAGGACAGCGAACAAGTCCCGATACGTGTGGCTCATCGGGAACGGAGTGTCGCGCCAGTGTAGGCGGTTGGCAACTGCGGTGTGGGGAGGGGCGGGTTCCGCGTCCGGTTTGGATTTGCCTTTTCTTCGTCCGCTTTGCAGCTTCCGTCCATGTTGAAGAAAGTCATTGCGGTCCTGATGATGGCTTTGGCCGTTTTCGCCGGCGCGCTGTCGGCGGCGGAAGAGCCCGCCAAAACTCCCACCAATGCGCCGGCGGCCACCGCCAAGGAAGGCGCCAAAGAGAAGTCCAAAGAGCCAGAGGAGAAGCGGGTCCAGACCCAGCATACGGCCAGCATCGCCGGCCAGCATTTCAACTACACCGCCACCGCCGGCACGATCCTGTTGCGCGACGAGGAGGACAAGCCCACCGCCTCGATCTTCTACATCGCTTACACCCGCGACGGCATCGCCGCCCCAGCCGCGCGCCCGCTCACCTTTTCCTTCAACGGCGGCCCCGGTTCGTCGTCCGTCTGGCTGCACCTGGGCATGCTCGGCCCGCGGCGCGTGCATCTGGCGGAGGACGGCGGCGCGGTGGCTCCGCCGTATCGGCTCGAGGACAACGAGGATTCGCTCCTCGACGAGACGGACCTGGTGTTCATTGACCCGGTGAGCACCGGCTACAGCCGCGCCATCCCGCCCAAGGACGCCAACAAGTTCCACGGTCTGCGCGAGGACGCGGCCTCCGTGGCCGACTTCATCCGGCTTTACGTGACGCGCAACCAGCGCTGGGGCTCGCCCAAGTTCATCATCGGCGAAAGCTACGGCACCACGCGGGCGGCGGCGCTCTCCGGCGAACTGAGCCAGCGCCTGCACCTCAATGTCAACGGCATCATGCTGGTCTCCACCGTCCTGAACTTCCAGACCCTCGACTTCAACGCCGGGAACGACCTGCCCTACGTGCTCTACCTGCCGACCTACACGGCGACGGCGTGGTTCCACAAGAAACTGCCCGCCGACCTCCAACAACTGCCGCTGCCCGAAGTGTTCGCCAAGGCCGAGGCCTTCGCCGCCGGCGACTACAGCGCCGCCCTGTTCCACGGCAGCGGGCTGGACGCGGCCCAGCGCTCGAAGACCGTGGCCCAGTTCGCGCAGTTGACCGGGCTGCCCACCAACTACGTGGACCGCGCCGATCTGCGCGTGCCCCTCGGCCGCTTCGCCACCGAACTGCTCGCCGACGAGCACCGCGTCATCGGCCGCTATGACGGCCGCTACACCGGGTACGTGCGCGACCGCCTTTCCAGCCGCATGGAGCAGGATCCCAGCTACGAGGCCGTCGCCAGCGCCTTCGCCTCCACCTTCAACGACTACGTCCGCACCGAACTGAAGTACGAGACTGACCTGCCGTACGAGATTCTCGCCTCGGTCGGCCCGTGGAATTGGGACCGGAGCAACGGCTACGTCGATGTCGGCGAGACGCTGGCGGGCGCGTTGACGCGGAACCCGTTCCTGAAAATCCACGTCTCCAGCGGTTACTACGATCTGGCCACGCCGCTGGCCGCCACCCGCTACACGTTCCACCATCTGGGCGTGGACCCCGCGCTGCTCAAGAACCTCACCCTCGACACTTACACCGCCGGCCACATGATGTATTTGAACCGGCCCGACCTGAAGAAGTCGAAGGAGGATCTGGCCCGGTTCATCCGCTCGGCCAGCGCGCCGGCGAATTGAGCGGGCGGCGGCGCGACGGTTGGCTCTCCCACCGGGTCCGGCTGTAGGTCCATGCCCGGCGGCGCCGCAAAGCGGAATGCCCTGGTCCCGAAGTTCGCCCGGCCGCTTTGGCTTTCTTCCGCCCGGTGTTCGGCTACGCTCCGCCCATGACCGCCACCGCACATTCCCGCCGCCAGTTTGCGAGCGACAATTGCGCCGGCATCTGCCCAGAGGCGTGGGCCGCCCTTGCCGCGGCCAACGCCGGCCACGCCGTCAGTTATGGCGAGGATCCCTGGACCGGGCAGGCGTGCGACCTCATCCGCGAAGTGTTCGAGACCGACTGCGACGTCTTCTTCGTCTTCAACGGCACGGCCGCCAACGCGCTCGCGCTGGCCGCGTGCGGCCGGTCCTTCCACGCCATCTTCTGCCACCGCCATTCCCACGTGGAGGACGCCGAATGCGGCGGACCGGAGTTTTTCTCGGGCGGCAGCAAGCTGGTCCTCCTGCCCGGCGACGACGGCAAGCTCGACCCGGCCACGCTCGAACGCGCGGCCCGGCTGCGGCCCGACTTCCATTATCCCAAGCCCGGCGCGGTCACGCTCACGCAATGCACCGAGCACGGGACCGTTTACTCGGCGGATGAGATCCGCGCGCTCAGCGCCACGGCCCACCGGCTCGAAATGAAGGTCCACCTGGACGGCGCCCGGTTCGCCAACGCCGTGGCGTGGCTGGGCTGCCCGCCGAAGGAAATCACCTGGCGGGCCGGCGTCGATGTGCTGAGCTTCGGCGCGACCAAGAACGGGATCGCCGTCGGCGAGGCGGTGGTGTTTTTCGACCGTGCTCTGGCGCGGGAATTCGATTACCGCACCAAGCAAGCCGGGCAACTGGCGTCCAAGATGCGCTTCCTGTCCGCGCCGTGGGTGGGCCTTCTGGCCGACGGCGCCTGGCTGCGGCACGCGCGCCACGCCAACACGATGGCTCAGCGGCTGGAGGCCGGTCTGCGCGGTGTGCCGGACGTGGCACAGTCCTACCCGTGCCAGGCCAACGCAGTGTTTGTGCGGATGACGGAGCCGCTCGTGCAGGCGCTCCACGCCCGCGGCTGGATGTTTTATCAGATGCACGGCGAACCGGACTACCGGCTCATGTGCGCCTGGGACACGACGGCCGCGGACGTGGACGCGTTCGTGAAGGACGTGCGGGAACTGGCTGCCGCCTAGGTCGCGGGCAGCGCCGCGTCGCGGCCTGCGTTTCGGCTTTTCACCCCACCGTGTGCCTCACCTTTTCGAACACCGCCTCATACTGGGAGGCGGTGAGGAATTCCTCGACGATGTCGGCGGCCCGTTCCCGGCGGGGATCACGCCGCGCCCACTCCTCGCCGCGCGTGTCGATGCCCTCGGCGTACTTGGCCGCGCCCATCTGGGTAAGGTCGAAGATTTCCACCAAATCCTGGAACCACTTCGGGTAACGGTTGGTGAACTTGAGTTCCAGAATGACCGTGGGGCCGAAGACCACGTGCGGCCGTTCGCTCCGGGCGATGAGCCGGGCGGATCGGGTGGGCGCGCTTTCCACGCGCCGGTCGAAGGTCAGCCGCACCGCGTTGTTGGCGGGGTCTTCGTAGGCCTCGCGCCGGTAGGCGACGTGCATCCTCGGCGCGGCCTGCATCGCCAGCATGTGACGGCAAAATTTCTGCACGGCGGCGAGTTGCCCGGCGTCCCACGGCTGCAACAGGTGGCGCGGTTCCGGCATCTGCCCCCCGAGCAGCGGGCGCACGGCGTCTTTGCGCACGCCGCCCCGGTCCTTGATGATGATCTCGCCCACCCGCCGCTTGATCTCGAAGAACACCGGCGAGTCCGGCCGCTCGTCGTAGTAGCGCAGACGGAGTTTGAAGCGGTTCTTGTGGCCGGCGATCACGTGCCAGTAGGTGTCGAGGGCGCCGGTGTCCAGGTAGAGACTGAGGGTCGGGTAAGAGGAGTCCGGTTGCCCGGCGCCGTATCCGTCGAGCGGGAGGTAGACGCGCACGAACTCGCGGAGGCACCGCGCCTTCTCCTCGGTGATCCAGTATTTCAACTCGAACCGCTGATGTTGCAACCGGCTCATGGCGGGGCGTCGCGGCGAGCCGGGGCTGCGGCCGGCAGCGAACCGGTTGTCTGCGACTCTTGCACGCGGCGCCATGCTCGAAAAAGCGGCGGCTTGCGCAAGGCATTTTCCATCTGGATTGCGCTCGGGGCAACGCCGCGGGTTCAGGCCGGAGGCGCCGGCGGGAACGTTTCGGCGGCGGCCCCGGTCCGTTTCACATCGCCGGCCAGGAACCGCTGGTAAAGGAACGACGCGACGATCGCGATGACGGCCACGCCCAGAAAGGCCCCGCTGCGGTAGAGCTGCCCCAGGCTCGCCAGGTCGTGGAGGAACAGTTTGATCAGCGTCACACTCAGCAGCGCAATGCCGGCGTAGCGCGCCGCGCGCACCCGCCGGCCGATGCCGGCGATCACCAGGCCCAGCGCGAACACCGCCCAGGCGATGGAGTAGGTCATGTCGCGGGCGAGGTTGCCGGAGAACTGAAACGTCAGCGCCGGCGCGCCCGGCGCGGTGAAGTAGTCGGCGATTTCGACGTTCAGCAACAGGAAGGCGAGCCCCGCGCCGAGGGCGTTGAGGACCGCCCGGGCGTCGCTCCCCAGCAGCCGGCGGGCGCCCAGAAACAGGCACGCGACGGTGACGCCGTAGGCGTAGAGATACCAGTTGAACAAGGCGGTGGCGGCGCGCGGATGGTAGGCGAGCACCGCCGGGTTCAGCGCGAGCCGGACAAAGGCCGTGACCAGCAGCGCGAAGCCCGTCAGCCGCAGCCCCGGATGCGGCACGCGGTGGAACAGCCACAGCAGCGCCGCGCCCTCCAGCGCCCAACCGACGGTGAGCCACTGACGGTCGAACTGGACCGGAAAGATGAGCGTGACGAAGAACAACGTCGCGCCGCCGAACCAGGCCAGCAGCGCGTTCCGCTGGGGCGCGTTGGACGGAAGCCGCCGCCGGAGAACCACGAAGCCCGCCGCCGCCGGCACCGCAAACGCCGCCGGCAGCAGGCCCATGAAATCGTTCGGCCAGGCCGCGCGCACCAGTTGATGCACCAGGAAAAAATGCAGCGGGGCGGCCAACGCCGCCGCCGCCCACGGCCCAACGCGCGCCGACAACTTGCGCCCGAACAAAAACGGAAACGCCGTGAACGCGAGCGCGAAGCCCAGGTACCAGAGCAGCGGCACCGTGGCCGTCGCCGGCTGAAAATGCGTGAAGTGCCAACCGTGTTCCAGTGCGAGCACGCAGCCCAGGCCCACCGCCGGGAGCCAGTCCAGACTGCTCCCGACCGTCAACCCCAGGAGCAACGCGACGAGCACCAGCGCGACCGCGAAGACCGGCGACGGGTCCGCCAGCGGCAGGCGCAACGTCGTCAGCAGGAGCAGGAGGAACGGAGTGACCGCCGAAAAGGCGGGCAGTTGGCCGGTGACATCGGGCAGACCGGCCTGCCGCCAAAGCGCGTCGAGCGAGTTGTCCGGGCCTTGGCCGCGCGTTTCGCCGCGGCGGACGGCGAGTTGGCGTGCCATTCCCAGGCCGGCGAGGAAAAACCCGGCGGCGAACCCGGCCACGAGGAGCAACCCCGCCGGCAGCCCGCTCAAGTCCGCCGGGACGCGCGCCAGCCAAAAACCGGCCGCGACCAGCGTGATGCCCAGCGCGGCGAAGACCGCCACGGCCGAGAACGTGACCACGGCCAGCGCGATCATCAGCACGTCGAGCAGCAGGACAAACGGCCAGACGAGAAACGACGCTTCGCTGAGATTCAGGATCGGCACCAGGACCAGCAGCAGCGCCATGGGCGGAAACAGTTGTCCCAACCAGGCCGGCGGCGCGTGCGGTCGTCGGCGCGCCAGGATGACCGGCAGCGCGGAATGGAGGAGCGCAAACCCGAAGCTGCCCGTCAGCGCCCAGCCCAGCAGGTCGTTGGACAGGTGGCGGAACGTCCAGGCGGCCAGAATCAGGAACACGCCGGCGCCCGCCACGAGCTGGAGGTTGGCCAGTTGTTCATCCAGCCAGACCAAGGCCAGCAGGCACAAATCGGCGGACAACATGTAGCCGAACAACCACGCCGGCCGCTGCCCCACCGGGCCGAAGGTCTGGGCGTAGAACGCGAATCCCAGCGCCGCAAGCGCCATCAGGACGGCGGAGCCGGCGAACCACCAGTCCGCTGGCCCGCGCCGTTTCGCCCCGGCCAGCGCCCCGGCGAACAGCGCGCCGAAGCCCAGGAACACGCCGAACGCGACCAGGATTTTGAGGCCGGCGAAGTATTGCCGCGGCTCGAAGAATTCGGCCACCCAGGCGAGTTCCAGCAGCAGCGTTCCGGTGGCGCCCAGGAGCGTCAGGAAATTCCACCGTTTCCGCCACGCCACCGCGACGAGTCCGGCGTCGAGCAATGCGAGGTAGCCAAACAGCGCCAGCGGATTGTCCTCCCCCGTCGAGAGCAGGACGGGCGTCAGGAAGCCGCCGCACAGTCCGAGCAAGGCCACCACCAGGGCGTGGAAACGCACCGCGAGCAGAAACGCCGTGGCGGTGATCGCGGTCATCAGCAGGAACGCAGGCACGCTGCCGAAGAAGTGGTAGAACGAGCGGCAGGCAAACGTGGTGGCGTAAAGAATCAGCACGCCGGTGGCGCACAAGGTTTGCGCGGTGACGGTGTAGGCCCGTTTCCGCTGCAGCCACGCGCCGCCGGCGAGCAGACCGGCCCCGGCGAGGAACCCCAGCGTGACCCGCACTTCCGCCGGGACCAAGTTGTGGTCGAAGGCGTACTTCACGAAAAACACCACTCCGAGGAACAGCGCGAACCCGCCAATCCACGCGAACAGCTTCACCCCCATGAACTGCTCCCAGTTGAACATGACCGGGGCGAGGCCTCCCGGCTCCGATCCCACATGGGGTATCTCCGAACGGGTGGCCCCAGGCCGGGCCGCCTGGACCGGTGGCCTGCCCGGGGCGGCCAGCGGCGGCACCACGGGCGGGAAATTCGCCCGGAGTCCTTCCATGACCCCGCCTGACGGCGCGGTGCTGGCGGGGAGCGGCGGTGTCGGCCGAATCGTGGGCGGCTTTTCGGCGACCGGCGGTGGAGCTAGCGCGTCCAACCGCTCCGTCATGCGCTCCAGTTCGCCTTCAAACCGCGCCTGGTGGCGGCGGAGTTCCTCGAGGCGCTGGCCCGATTGAATGGCCCGTACGACCAGCCACCCCGCCAGGACGATGGGCAGCCCGACAACGAGAGCGATGAACAGTTCGACAGGCATACGGATTCAGCAGTTGGCGCGGCGGGGTGATCGCGGCACTGTGGCCTTGCCGACAGCACCCCCGCAAGCGCGAAAGACGGGTCGCAGGCCGGGTGGGAACCCCAGCCGAACGGGAACCGCCTCGCCACACGCTCGCCCCATGCGCACCCTGACAGTAACGCATCGGCACGCCGGGCCGTGAATCGAAAATTCCACTGCCGCTCCGGGGCAAAGCGATGGAGGGCGAGGCATTTCCCCGGCAGGAGTCGCGTCCGGAACCAAGGCGGTTGACCCGCACACCACCCCGGCGCATCTTTGAACCGCGATGCGCGTTCGCCCGTCCAATCCTCCGAATCGAGATCCGACCTGGTGAGACTCTGCGCCAACATGGTTTGCCTGGGCGTGGCCGCCTTCCTCCTGGGCAAGGGAAGGATCGCGCTCGGCGGAAACCCATTCGTCTCGGCGGACCGGCCGTTCAACCGCGCCGCGGCCGAGGCCCGCGCGGAGTTTCAGGTCAGCACGGACGACGGAGTGACCCGGGTGGTTTACCGCGGCAAGAGAGTTTTCACGGGCAAAACTTCCGGTCAGGTGCTGGCCCGTCGGATGAAGGTGGACGGCGGCGAGTACGCTGCGGTCTGGGACGACGAGAAAGTGGTCTGGCAGAGCGCGCCGGGCGCGGTCGGCCGCATGGGCGCCGAGACGGCGGGTAACGAACCAGGATCAGCCCTCCGGCCGATCACCTTTCGGTCACCTGAGGCACGCCTCCGCACGACAACCGCAGGCGGCGAAACCGCCGTGTTCTTCAATGATCAGAGAGTGTTTCTAGGCCCCACGCACGGCCTCGTCACGACCAAGTCCAAGGTGGCCGGCGGCAGCGCGTTCGCCGCCGCCTGGGACGGCGACCGGCTCTTGTGGGAAAATGCGCCCGGCGCGGCGGGCCAACTCCAGTGACGCTCGCCGCTTCCAGCCCGATCACTTTGCTCCTCGTTGGCCGGGGCCGCAGTTTCTCGGAGGACATTGACGACTCTCCCCAATCGGGTGCGCTGGGCAGACCGTTGGCGGTGGGTGCTTTTCGTGCCTGCGGTTGAGTTGGCGACCCTAATGGGATTCGAACCCATGCCGCCACCGTGAAAGGGTGGTGTCCTAGGCCTCTAGACGATAGGGTCGCTAAAGGACTCGCGGAATATATTCTCCGCTTCCACGATGTCACGATAAAACACCGGCCCGTCGCGCCTCCTCGGCGAGTTCTGCGGCCCCCTTGCGGGCATCAGCGCAAGAGCGCCCATGCATCTCACGGCGGCGGGCGCGGCTCCGTGAGCCGCAGCAACCTGGGCGGGGGCGGCGCGTTGCGGCTCACAGAGCCGTGCTCCGTTTGCGTTGCCTGGCTCAGGGCGCGATGCGCGAAGGCTTGTTTCGGGGAGTTCTCCCACCAACCAGGACGAAGACCTGCCCGGCGCGGGCAGAGCGCTTTACTCACCTGGCGTCCGTGCCTATCTTCACCGGATGACCGGGCCAAAGCGAACGCGCGTCGTCGTCGGGATGAGCGGAGGGGTGGATTCCTCGGCCGCCGCGGCGCTGCTGCTGGAGCAAGGCTTCGAGGTGGTCGGCATCACGCTCAAACTCTGGGCGCGCGATTGCGTCAACCGCGCCGAGGACAAATGCTGCGGCCCGCAGGCCGTGACGGACGCCCGATCCGTCTGCCACAAGTTGGGCGTGCCCTACTACCTGATCGACGAGGCGGCGGAGTTCCAGCGCCGGGTCATCAACTACTTCGCCGCCGAATACCGGGCCGGCCGCACCCCCAACCCGTGCGTGCTCTGCAATCAGCACCTCAAGTTCGGCGCGCTGCTGGACCGCGCCGACCAACTGGGCGCCGAGTTCATCGCCACCGGACACTTCGCGCGGCTGGACCGCCAGAACGGGCGCGTGCGGCTCCAGCGCGGCCGCGACCGGCGCAAGGACCAGAGTTACTTCCTCTTCTCGCTGCGGCAGGACCAGTTGGCCCGCACGCTGTTCCCGCTCGGCGAACTGACCAAGACCGACACCCGCGCGGTCGCCCGCCACTGCCACCTCAAGACCGCCGACAAGGAGGAGAGCATGGAAATCTGCTTCGTGCCGGACAACGATTACGGAAAATTTTTGCGGCTCTCGAACCTC
>JAJXZI010000092.1:18498-20775 GCA_021780115.1 bacterium
TACGGCCGCTTCCTCCAGCAGGCGAACCTCGCGCAAAAGCACCGCGGCGAGATCACCGACGTTCACGGCCGCGTCCTCGGCCACCACGACGGCATTGAGTTCTACACCATCGGCCAGCGCAAGGGCCTGGGGATTTCTTCCCCCCAGCCGCTGTATGTCCTCGAACTGGA
The DNA here is from genome assembly GCA_021780115.1 of bacterium. Lineage (GTDB taxonomy): Bacteria > Verrucomicrobiota > Verrucomicrobiia > Limisphaerales > JAJXZI01 > JAJXZI01. Next base: position 18,669 of record JAJXZI010000092.1, read on the forward strand.
CGCCGCCGCCAACCGCGTGGTCGTCGGTGACGACACGCTTTTGGAGCGCGATGCGTTCCAGGTGGAGCGCTGCAACTGGATTCCCTTCGCCACGCCGCCGCCGACGTTGGAAGCCACGGTAAAAATTCGCTACAACCACCCCGGCACGGCGGCCACGGTCACGCCGCTTCCCCACGGCGGCGCCGCGGTGAAGCTCCACGAACCTCAGCGCGCCATCACTCCCGGCCAGGCGGCGGTTTTTTATCAGGACGACCTGGTCCTGGGCGGCGGCTGGATCACCGGGTAGCGGCCGGCGCGGGCAGGGGCGCGGACAGCCTTGTCCGCGAAACAGGCCGTTGGCGTCCCGCGAGAAAGTGAGCGGGGGCGGGGGCGATAACGGAACCGGTCGCCGTCAGCGTGAGAGAATCGCAGGGCTGAACTTGGGCGCGAGGCTGAGTCCGCTGCCGGGCGTCAGGCCGCCCTGTTCCATTTGCAACACGCCGGCGGCGGTCTGGGTGCAATTGCCGTTGATGGTGAGCGTGCCGGGCCGGGGGGTGTGTTGACCTAGCGAACCCCCTGCTAGAAACGGCTCGACGACAGACTGGACCGCGCCTAGCTTTTCAGCATGGCAACCGTTGCTGAAGTCAGTGAATTCGCAGGCCCGCTCGCCGAGTTGGTGAAGCGGGTCCAGCGTGGCGAGGAGGTGCTCCTCACGCAAGACCACAAGCCTGTGGCGAGACTTGTTCCCCCGTCACCAGAGGAAACCGGCCCCGGCGCGCCGCTCCGGATTCGTTCCGTCAAAGGCCATCGGGTGTTGAGGCCAGTCATTTCCCAAGCGCACTTGGCCGAGGAAATGTTCGCGCCGCGATGCCCGGACTGGACTGCAACGTCCTGGTTCAACTTGCCCTAGCCGATCATCCGGCCAACGCGGCTACCCTGGCCGCAGCCCAGGCCGAAACGCAGAGGGAAAGACGTTTGGTTTTCCCGCCGTTGGTGGTAACCGAATTCCTGCACGTGGTCACCGACGCCAGACGCTTCGACCCGCCGCTCACCATGACCGAGGCGCTGGATTGGATCGAGGACCTCCTGGCCAACCCAACCGTTGGCCTGCTGGAGCCAAGCCAGGAGAGTCTGCGCCAGATGCTACGCTGGATGCGGCAGTTCAACCTCGGCCGCAAACGCATCCTCGACACCTATTTGGCCGCCGTCTTGCACACTGCCGGAGTCCGACGGCTGCTGACTTCCAATCCGACGGACTTCGCGGTGTTCGGTGTGCTCGAAACCGTCGTCCCCTGAGTTGGCCCTTACGGCGTCACCGCCCGGTAGAAACGCCGGGGCAAGGTCGCCGAGGCCGGGTCGGTGAAATCCAGCCGCCCGCCGGGCGCGTTGGTGGTGAGCAGGGAAATCCAGTCCACCAAGTTGGTTGAGGCGTCCAGACGATACGTCTGCCCCGCGCTGCCTTGCCATTGGACGCGAAACAGGCCGCTGGCGTCGCGGGAGAAAGTGAGCGTAGGCGGGGCGATGGGAGAACCGGCGGCCGTCAGCGTGAAACCGGTGGGGCTGTAGGCGGGCACCAGCGTCTGTCCGTTGCCTAGCGACAAGCCGTTCATGCTGGTGAACGCGCCGGTGCGGGAGCCGTAACTCAGCACCGCGAAGACATCGCCCGCGGCCGGCCGAAAGCCGTTGATCAGCGTCACGTTCAGCGCGCCGGCGAGCGTGGCCGGGCCGTTGACCACGAGCCGGTCAAACCCGCTGCCGGGCGTCCGGCCGCCCAGTTCCATCTGCAACGTGCCGGCGGCGGTCTGGGTGTAACTGCCGTTGATGGTGAGCGTGCCGGGCGAACTGCCGGGGCTGACGACGGCCCCGTTGACGACCGAGGCGTTGATGATGCCGCTGCCCGAAAGCGTGCCGCCGGTAAAACTAAACGTGCTTCCGCTCAATGAACCGCCAGCAAGTCGCGTCTCTCCTGTGGTCTGAATGTAGCCGCTGCCCAAGTTGAACATCCCACTTTGCAGGTCGATCTCGCCACTGTTAACGAAGCCGCCATCGGCATAAACGTAGTTCGTGCCGCTGGAGGCGGATTTGCGAAAGATGCCGGCGTTGGTGAGGCGCAGTGCCGGCCGAGAGA
>JAJXZI010000128.1 GCA_021780115.1 bacterium
GCGCGGCAGGCAGCGGAGGCCCGTCACCGTTTGCTCGCTGCCCAGGTCGAGGACGATCTGGTGCGGATGCTTGGGCTGGGCGGCGTCCCACTGCGTGTGCCAGAAGGTCGCGGCCTGCAGGTCGAGGACGTTGTCGGCGCGGGCGCCCGGTACCCGGAATTTCCATTTGCCTCCGCCGCGATTTTGCGGTGTAAACTCCCGGCGTCATGAATCCACTGCGCGTCACGATCTGGAACGAGTTCGTCCATGAGCAGGAGAACCGGGAAGTCGCCCGGATCTATCCCCAGGGCCTTCACGGCGCGCTGGCCGCCGCTTTGCGCCCGTTCCCGGAGTTCACGGTGCGCACCGCCACACTCCGGGAACCCGAGCACGGACTCACGGACGAAGTCTTGAATCAGACCGACGTGCTGACCTGGTGGGGACACGCCGCGCACGAGCGGGTTCGGGACGACGTCGTGGCGCGGGTCCACCAACGGGTGATTGACGGCATGGGCCTGGTGGTCCTGCACTCCGGCCATGAATCCAAGATCTTCAAGCGCCTCATGGGCACCAGTTGTCACCTGTGCTGGCGGGAGGCGGGCGAGCGCGAGCGGGTCTGGGTCGTGAATCCCGGCCATCCCATCGCCCAAGGCCTCGGGCATTGCATCGAGCTGGAGAACTCGGAGATGTACGGCGAGCCGTTTGGCATACCGACGCCCGAGGAGCAGGTCTTCGTCTCCTGGTTCGAGGGCGGCGAGGTCTTCCGGGGCGGCAACTGCTGGACGCGCGGCTGCGGGCGGATTTTTTATTTCAGTCCCGGCCACGAGGCTTATCCCATCTACCACCATCCGGACATCCAACGCGTCATCGCCAACGGCGTCCGCTGGGCGCGCCCGCAAGGCCGGCCGGCCGACGTGCCCCGGCATGTCCCCGTGGAACAAGCGCCGGAGAAGATCACCGCCCGGGGGCCGAGCGTGCATGACGCCGCGGGCCGGTTGGCGTCGGCGAAGTCCTGATGGCCCTCCGGCCGGCGCCGGACTCAGCCCACTCAACTCCATGAACATCGGCAAACAAATCCGACTCAACCGCATTTTCTCCCACCCCAGCGGCCGGCTGTGCTCGGTGGCGGTGGACCACTTCATCGGTTACGGCAAGCTGCTGCCCGGCGGCGGACTGTCCAGCCTGCCGGCCGCCCTGGCCCGGATCGCCGCCGGCCAGCCGGGGGCCATCACGATGAGCAAAGGCACGGCGATGCACTGCTGGGCGCCGTACGCCGGCAAGATTCCGCTGATCATCCAATCCGGCTGCTTCACCGCCGACGACCGCGTCATCGAATCGGTGACCGATCCGGAGGAGTGCGTCCGGCTGGGAGCGGACGCCATCGCCATCGCCATCGGCATCTTCGGTCCGAACGAGGGCCGGTTCATCAAGATCCTCATGAACGGAGTGGCGCAGGCGGCGCAATACGACCTGCCGGTCATTGCGCACATTTATCCGCGCGATTTCTCCGGGCCGTCGCCCCGGATCGTGTTCGATCCGGAAGGCATCCTGTGGGCCGCGCGGATCGGCATCGAGGCGGGGGCGGATGTCATCAAGGTCGGCTACACGGGCGACGTGGCTTCGTTCCGCCAGGTCGTGGACAGATCGCCGGTGCCGGTGGTCGCCGCCGGCGGTCCGAAGGCGAAGAACCTCCGGCAAGCGTTGACCGCCATGGCCGAAGTCGTGCAAGCCGGCGGCCGGGGCGCGACCATCGGACGCAACGTGTGGGGCGTGCCCCAGACCGCCGAAGCGTTGCGGGCCTTCAAGGCGGTTATCCTGGAAGGCCGGAGCGTCGAGGCCGCCCTGCGGGGCGAAGGCTTGACGGGTGAGGAGTGACCCGCGCGGCGGCCCCTCCCTCGACCGCCCTCGCCACCGTGGAGTCTCCCGTGGGCAAACGATTTGATGTTCTGGGCCTGGGCTGCGCCGCCGTGGACGACTTGCTCTACGTGTCGTCGTTCCCCGCCGCCGACAAGAAAGTCCGCGTCGCGCGAAGCGTGCGACGCTGCGGTGGGTTGACCGGCGCCGCCTTGGTGGCCGCCGCCCGCCTGGGGGTGCGGTGCGCCTACGCGGGTTGCCTGGGAACGGACGAACAGTCCCAGCACGTCGCCCGCAACTTCAGCGACGAGGGCGTGGATATTTCTTTCGCGCCGCGCCTGCCGGAGGCGCGGGTGGTCCACTCGACGATCGTCGTCGGCCAGGACAGCGGCAGCCGCAATATTTTCTACGAGGATGACGGGATGATCGGCGCGCATCCCACCTTGCCGGAGGAAGACGTGATTCGCGACACCCAGGTTCTGTTCATCGATCATCTGGGGATGCCGGGAAATCTTCGCGCGGCGCGCACGGCCCGTTCGGCCGGGGTCGCGGTGGTCGCCGATTTCGAGGACGAGGCCGGGCCGTTCTTCAAGGAAGTCCTGAGTCTGGTGGACCATCTGATCCTTTCGGAGGAGTTCGCGCGGCGGATCACCGGCCAACCCGACGCCGCCCAGGCCGCGCTGGCCTTGTGGCAACCGGCGCGGGCTGCGGTCGTCGTCACCTGCGGGGCCAATGGCTGCTGGAGTGTGTCGGCGCCGACCACCGTCGCGGCCCGTCACCACGCGGCGTTCCCCGTTCCAGCGACGGACACCACTGGCTGCGGCGACGTGTTCCACGGCGCTTACGCCGCCCGCCTGGCCTGCGGCGAGCCGTTGGAGGAGAGAATCCGTCTCGCCGCCGCCGCCGCGGCCGTGAAGGCGATGCACGGACAAATCCCCCGCCGCTCTGTGGTGGAAGCATTTCTGCGCGCCAATCCGCACGTTGGAACACCGCCTGCCGCCCGCGTCGGGAACGATGTGGCGTGAGGGCCAGGTGGCTTACGGATAAATGACACTGCGGGAGTCTGAACAGGCAGGCTTGGTTGACTCGGCATTCAGTGTTCGCTTTGGAGGATGCTTCAGGTGTCAATCCCCCCCGATTGCGGAGGAGCGCCCTGCGGCCGGCGACTTCCGCCGCGCCCGCCGCCCCAACCCTCCGGCGGCCATCAGCCGCTGGTAGGCCGTGCGCGCCGGCTCGTAGCGCTTCTTCCAGGCGCTCTTTTCCCGCCACTTGGTTTTCAACTTCAGCCCCGGCAAAAAGAAGTTCATCAGCGGCCCCCCACGCCTCCTGGCAGAGCGCGCAGATCGGGGCCACCAGCGCCGCCGTTTCCAGCCGGCCGTAGCCCAGCAGTTGCCGCGGCCACATCCAGTTCTTTTGCTCCGCATGGGCGTTGTCGTCGCTGTGATAGGGCCGTGACCACGGGCTGTTTGCGCCCGTGCCGGGAGCCCAGCAGGTAGTGGTTGAGGAACTCCCCGCTGTGGTCGCAGTCGAACCCCAGCAACGCAAAGGGCAGCGCCGCCTCGACCGTCAGCGTGGACGCCAGCACGCCCGCCACACCCTTGTTCCACACCGCCCGTCCCTCGGTCCACTGCTTCGCAATGTCCGTGTAGGTCAGGCTCCAGATGAAGTCGCCCGCCAGGCTGGCGCCGCAGTGCGCCACGCGGTCGGCTTCCAGGTAGCCGGGTTGGGTCACGTCCCAGGTGCCGGTGCGGATGGGAATCTCCGTCTTGAGCAAACTGCCGGGCTTGGTGCCGCACCGGCCCCGCAGGGGATGCTGCGCCCGCGCCGGGGCCAACAGGCGGTCCAGCGTGGCCGGGCTGATTTCACGCAGTCGTTGGCGCTGGCGGGCGCTGAACCGGTCGTGGTGGCGTTCGTAGTGGCGCAGCCACAGCGGCAGCGCCGGGGCCAGGCGTTTGCCGCAGGGTTGCTCGGCCGCCAGCCAGATCGTGCGCACCACCGGCTCAATCAAGGTGTAGCGCGGTTCCGGTCCGGGGTGTGGGCGCCCGCAGGGCCGCGGGCACTGTGTCCCGCAAGGGCTTGATGGGGCATCCTTGCGCTCGTAGCCGTAGTCCTCGCACAACTCGTCGAGCACCCGAGTTTTGCCCGCGCGCTCCCGCCGCTCGTAACGGGCACGCAGTTTGGGCAACAGGTTAGTTTTAATGGCTGGGCTCATGTTCACTGCTGGCCCCGAGCGTGGGCCGGGCGAGGGAACGGCCGCGCAGCAGGTGCGTGTGGATGTTCTCGATGCAGACGGTGGCCTCGTCCACCAGGATGCCGACGGCCAACGCCAGCCCGCCGAGCGTCATGAGGTTGACGGTTTGCGGGTGATCCAGAGCGCCAGCACCGCGCCCATCAAGGACAACGGGATGTTGATGACCACGATCAGCGCGCTGCGCCAGTCGCGCAAAAACAGCAGCACCATCAGCCCGCTCAGCACCGCGCCCAGCCCGCCTTTCCGGAGCGGGCAGAGACAGGCGGGGCGGGCGAGTTCGGGTTCCGAGTTCCAGATATCGGATCCGAGCGCCAGTGCGTCATCCGGCCAGAGCCGGCACCGGCGGGATCGAGTCACGAATGCGCGAGTTGCCGGAGGAGTCGGCGATCGCGGTCGTAAAGGTTGACGACCAGCGGCAGGTGGCCGGGCGCGGCGTGGGTGGCGCAGCCAAAACACGGGTCGTAGGCGCGGAACGCCATCTCGACCATGTTCAGCAAGCCCTCGGAGACGTTGCCGTGTTTGATCAAACCTTTGGCGGCTTTCTCCACGCTCATGGCGATGCGGGCCGCGTTGTTCTGGGTGGCCACGATCAGGTTCGCCAGGGTGATCACCCCCCGCTCGTCGGTCTCGTAGTGGTGGTAGAGCGTGCCGCGCGGCGCTTCGACGACGCCGGTGCCGACGCGCGGTTGGGCGGTCGGGAGGACGCGAATGTTGGGGCCGATGAGATCGGGATCATTCACCAGTTCGACCATGCGCTCGGCGGCGTAGATGATCTCGATGACGCGCGCCCAGTGCGTGGCGAGCGTGTGATGGACGGGCTTGCCGCCGAGCGTGGCGAAGAATTCCTCGTACGCCTTCTGCGCGAGCGACGTGGCCATACCGTCGGCGGCGTTGAGGCGCGCCAAGGGGGCGACCGCGTAGATGCTGCTTTGCGGACCTTCCTCGAAACCGTGCCAGCCGAGCGGTTTGAGGAAGCAGAACTTCATGTAGCTCCACGGCTCGACGTGCTCGGCGACGAACTCGCGATACCGACCCGCCGGGAATTTCGCGAATTCCTTGCCATCCGGGTCCACCACGCGAAGCTGGCCGTCGTAGAAATTGACTTGGTTCCGCGCGTCCACGAGGCCCATGTAATACGTCCGGTGTGTGTAGGTGTCCGAGGTGATGAGCTTCACGGAGTCCGGATTCCTCAGGACGATGTCCTTCAGCACCTGGAGAGTGAATTGCGCAAACGCCAGGGTGTCGGCGGCCAGCGTCTGGAATTGCGGCAGGTCTTCGGGTTTGAGCGCCTTGGAAACCCCGCCGGGCAGGCCGAACACGGGATGAATCACCTTGCCGCCGAAATAGGCGATCAGTTCGCGCAAGCGGCGGCGCATGGTGATGACCTTTTTGCCGACTTCGACGCCGACTTTCTGGATCACGCCGAGGATGTTGCGTTGCGCCGGCGGGGCCTGCGGGCCGACGATGAAATCCGGTCCGCCCAACAGGTAGAAATGCAGCGCGTGATCTTCGACCATGAACGCGTGATAGACCAGTTCGCGGATTTTGCGCGCCGCGGGCGGCGGTTCGACTTGGTAAAGGTCATCAAGCGCTTTCGTGGCAGCCATGTGGTGCGCGGTCGGGCAAACGCCGCAGATGCGGCTGGTAATTTGCGGCATCTCCTCGGCGGGGCGGCCGATGCTGAAGACCTCGAATCCGCGCAGCTCCGGGATTTGCATGTAGGCGCGCTCGACGTCGCCCGCCTCATCAAGAAAGACGTCAATCTTGCCGTGGCCCTCAAGGCGGGTGATGGGGTCAATGGTGACGCGACGGTGCTCCGCCTGCGCGGCGGCGACGGCGCGGCGGGCGCCTTCGTTCCAGACTTTTTGGGTATCGGGGTTCATAGTGTCATCGTGCGGCAGCCGTGTGAGGACGGCTCTGATTTTCGCGCAAAGGAAGAGTGAGCTTTCATGCGTTGGCTGCTGTGGGAAATCGAGAGGTCGCACTCATGACTTCGCTCTATCCCCATCCGTCGGCAAATCCACCTTTCGCCGCAGCAGACTCTTAGCGAGGCCGTAACGGTAGAAAGTGCCCACGGGATCCGGAATTCCGGAGAGAATCCCGCTGATTCCCCCTTCATCCTTTGAAGCGACGTTGGCGCACAGCGAGGACAGCATTTTGGCGCCTTGGTCGCGAACGCGCGAGGTCGGGCCGAAACAGCCCGAGCAGGGCATGTTGCCGCGGGTGCATACGGCCTCGCATCCGCCGCGCGTCGCCGGGCCCATGCAGACGACGCTTTGCGTGAGGAAGCATTTTCCCGGGTCAAGGTGCGTGGTGTGCGGACGCTTGAATTCGGTGAAGCTGACGTTCGTGGGCTTGGTGGCTTTGCGCGGGCATTGATCGCAGAGGGCAATGTCCGGCGCGAGCACGCCGCCTTTGGGCGGCAGCTTGCCTTCGAGCAGTGCGCCGACGGCGGCCTTGGTGATTTTCGGCGTCGGCGGGCAGCCGGGGATGTAATAGTCCACGCCCACCACCTGATCGAGCGCGCGAACGACGTTGCGGAATTCCGGCAGCGTGACGGTGTGGCCGTTGTTCTGAAATGTGCTCTGAGGCCGCGTCTTTGCGTCATTCACCATCGTTGGCGTTTCTTCATAGACATAACGGAGGAGTTGCTCGCGCGAAAACTGGTTGGCCAGACTGGGAATCCCGCCGAGTTGGGCGCACGCGCCATAGGCGATGAGGAACTGGCTCTTGCGCCGGAGCAAATGCGCCATTTCCTCCTGCTCGCTGGTGCGGATGGCGCCGTTGAGCAGGGTGGCCACGATGGATTGGTCCGGCATCGCCTCGACGTCCTTCTTCTTGAAATCCATCGCCACGGGCCAGAAGACAATGTCCACCGCCTCGACCACGCCGAGGATGTCCTCGGCCAGATCCACGACCGCCTCCTCGCAGCCGCCGCAGGAGGCGCACCAATAGAAAGCAATTTTGGGTTTAGGCATGCACCACCTCCGCTTCCTCGCGTTCCTTCTCGCGAATCGACTCTTCCAGGCTTGTCATCTCGCGATCCCAATCCGCAAACCGCTTCGGCAGGTTGAGGGGGCCGAGCGTGCGGACCTGCTCGACCATTTCGTTGATGACCATCTTGACGCGCTCGCCTTCGGACGCGGAGATCCATTCCAGGCGAACGCGCTGGTCCTCGATGCCCAGGTCGTGGAGCAGCCGTTTGAGCATTTGAAACCGGCGCAGCGTCTTGAGATTGCCCTCAACGTAATGGCAGTCGCCGATATGGCAGCCGCCGATGAGCACGCCGTCCGCCCCGCGCGCCAGGGCGTCGAGAATGAACTGCGGGTCCACGCGGCCCGAGCACATGAGGCGGATGACACGCACGTTGGGCGCGTATTTGAGCCGCGATACGCCCGCGAGGTCGGCGGCAGTGTAGGTACACCAGTTGCAGAAGAACGCGACGATGCGCGGTTGCCAGTTGGGGTCAGGCATAGGACAGGACTCCTTCGATCTCGGAGAAAATCTCCTCGTCTTCGAACAGGTTTTGCCGGATGGAACCGCTGGGGCAGGCGGCGACACAGGTGCCGCAGCCTTTGCACAACGCGGCGTTGATGGTCGCTTTCTGCTTCGCTTCGTCGAACGCGATCGCGGTGTAGGGGCATAGCGGAATGCACGACTTGCAGCCGGAACAGTCGGCTTCCTCGATGTACGCCGTGTTCGGTTCCTGTTCGATGTAACCCTTGTCAATCAGCGCCAGCGCCTCCGCCGCCGCTGCGCCGGCCTGGGCGATGCTGTCGGGAATGTCCTTCGGTCCCTGGCAGCAGCCCGCGATGAAGACGCCGTCGGTGAAGGTGCTCACGGGCGCGAGCTTGGGATGCTTCTCCAAAAACCAGCCTTCCGAGCCGCAACTCATGTTGAAAAGCCGGCGCACCTCCTGCGCGTCCGCCTGCGGCTCCATGCCGACCGCCAGCACGATCATGTCCACCGGAATGCGCCGCACGAAGCCGGCCAGGGTGTCTTCGACGCGGATGACGAGTTTGCCCTCCTCCTCCGGCGCGAGCGCCCAGTCGGTCACCTCGGCCACCCGGCCGCGCACGAACTGGATGCCTTCCTTGAGCGATTTGTCGTAAAACTCCTCGCAGCCCTTGCCCGGCGCCCGGATGTCCATGTAGAACACGGTCACGTCGGCGTCGGTGTGTTCGCGGACGAGTTGGGCGAGCTTCATCGAGTGCATGCAGCAAGTGCGCGAGCACCAGCGGTTGGTCTTCAGGTCGCGCGAACCGACGCAGAGGATGAAGCCGACGGACTTCGGCGTGCGGCCGTCGCGCAGAACGATGTCGCCCGCCGTGGGGCCCGAACTGGTGACGAGCCGCTCCAGTTCGATCGACGTGACGACGTTCGGGTAGAGGCCGTAGCCGTATTGCGGGATGCGTTTTGCGTCGAAGAGCTTGAAGCCGGTGGCGACGATGATGTTGCCGACCTTGATTTCGACGAGTTGTTCTTTCTGTGTGAAATCAATCGCATGCCGATCCGCGCAGGCTTCGAGGCACGTCTGTTTGCACCTGCCGGTCTTGACCTGGATGCAGCGCTCCGGGTCGATCAGCACCACCTGCGGCACGGCTTGCGGGAACGGGATGTAGATCGGTTTGCGTTTGCTCAGGCCGACGTTGAATTCGTCCGGGAACTTGCCTTCCTTGAAGACGCAGGCCTTGATGCATTCCTGGCAGCCGACGCACAGTTCCTCGTTCACATACCGCGGCTTGCGTTTCACCGTTACCGTGTAATTGCCGACGTAGCCCTCCACCTTCACGACCTCCGAACAGGTCCAGAGCGTGATGTTCTGGTGGGAGCGGACGGCGGACATTTTGGGCGTGAGGATGCACGCGGCGCAATCGAGCGTGGGAAACGTCTTGTCGAACTTCGCCATGTGCCCGCCGATGCTCGGCTCGCGTTCGACGAGATACACCTGCTTGCCCGCGTTGCCGAGCGTGAGCGCCGCGTGAATGCCCGCGATGCCCCCACCCACCACCAGCACGTCCGGATGGATTCTGACTTTCGCGGTCTCCAGCGCGCGATGAAACCGGACGCGGCGGATGGCCGCGTGCGCGAGCGCCTTGGCCTTGGCGGTCGCTTCGGCGCGGTCTGTATGCACCCATGAATCATGCTCGCGAACGTTCACCATCTGGAAATAAAAAGGGTTGAGCCCGCCCGCCGCGCAAGCGTTGCGGAATGTCTGCTCGTGCAACAGCGGCGAGCAGGACGCGACGACGACGCGGCTGAGCCGGTGCTCCCGGATGTCCTGTTGGATCAACTCCTGCCCCGGGTCCGAGCACATGTATTTGTAATCGCGCGACACGACGACGCCGGGCAGTTTGGCGGCGTAGGCGGCCACAGCCGGGCAATCCACCGTGCCGGCGATATTGGCGCCGCAGTGGCAGATGTAGAAGCCGATGCGGACGTCGCCGTTGCTGTTTTCGTGTTTCATGCTTCTACGGTTTTTGTTTTCGCACGCGATACCGGAGAATGGTCACGTATATCTCGGGATCGCCCTTGTCGTTACCCGTCGGGCTGACGATGTACTCCTCTTCATGGCCGCCAACGGTCGCATAGCCTTGCCCCCGCACGAAATCCGCCAACTGTTTCAAAGCGGTATCCTCCCGATTGTATGGTCCCAGATACAGCAACTCAGCCACCTCGCCGTACTCCCACGTTGCCAGCGATGCCTTCAGACCTTCCGGCGGTTGGTGCGGAGGGAGGTTCGTGACGGACTCCGGAACCGGCAGCGCATACCGTCCAGTCCATTCCGCTTTGGGCGTTTGCAGCAATTCGGGCCAGCGCACCCGCGGGAATGCCTGGAGCGAACCTTTGGGAATCTGAGGCGAACTGAAAACAAAGCTGGAAGAGGAGGCCAAACGCTTTTCCACCGACCACGTTCGGATCGACCTTCGCTTCGACGACCAAAATTTTCTGGTTCGTCTTGAGCGAGATTTTCGGCTGTTTCAAATGGGCGAATTGAGAAACCAAATTGCTTTGGGCAAACGCGGTCAAGCTGCCGAGGAGAACTCCGGCCAGCCCACCGACTAGCGTTGTAATGCGAAAGTTCATGGCTGGCTGATTCGCGTTGTCTGACTGGCCACACATTGCCAACGCCCGTCGCGTCTCACGAACACGTCGGTCGCCCGTTGCGGGCCGCTGACGTCCGTGTCGCCGAAGCTGCCGTGCCAAGTGACACGATAATGGACCACGGCTGTCTCGCCGTTCAGCCGCACCTTGAACTCGTCCAGCTCAAACGCGCTGATGTCCAGCCGACCCGACTTGATGGCATCGAGCGCGCGATCCTTCGGCCAGAGGGCGCTGGTCGGTCCGATGAATTCAAAATCGTCCGACTGGATTCGGCTGATCGTTTCCACGTCGCGGCGCTTCACGGCGTCGGCCCACTGCCGTTCCAGTTTCTGAAGCGTCTGCTCGATTTCAGGACCCGCAGCTTCGTTCTCGTGGCCGACGTGATGGATGAATTGAACGCAGGCTTCGACATATTCGCGACCGGCCTCGACGGTTTCCTCGGCGCGCTTCTTGGTTTCCATGACGCGCTGAAACTGTTGCCGCACGCGCGCCGCCTCGCCTTCGCTCAGCCCCTTCAACAAATCGTCCACCTTGCCGGACGCAATCGCCTTGTCCGCGGCAGCGATACCCGGCTCGACCGGCGTGCCAACGGGCTTGAGGCCCGTGTAGGGTTCGCCTTCGCCCGCGCGATGGACACGCACCAGCGCTTCGAAGAAATAGAGATCTGCGAGTTCCTTCGCCTCCGCGCTTTGCTTGCGGACGGCCAGCGACTTCGCGAAGGCGGCGCGAATCTCCGGCTCCGCTTCTTTCTTCACCCATTTGAGCACGGGCGTGACGTCGTTTTTCGCGATCGCCTGCTTCGCCGCAGTCACGATCGGGCCATCCATCGTGTCGCAATGCGCCGCGGCCCGCGGCGGGCACAGGCCGACGAATCCAACGATGATGATTGCTACGAACAATTTCATTTTCATGGGTGAGCCTCGGTTTGCTGCGCTATGTTCCAGGCGTCCTCACAACTCTGCCCGAACGTTCCATCCGCCCGCTTGTGAAGAATCACGGTGTTGCTGTCGGGATCCAGAATTTCCACCGCGCAACAGACTCCGTAATCCACAGGCTGACCGACAACGCGAACCCCTTTGCTTTTCAACTCAGCATACGCGCCGTGGACGTCGTCCACGGCGAAGGCGACTCGGCCTCCAGCAATCTGTTCCGGGAGTTTCACGCCCCCGTGGAGTGCGAGCGTGACGTTGCCGCAATTGAATTCCGCCCATTTCCATTCCTCGCTGTATATCTCCTGCGGCAAGCCGAGCGTTTCGCGGTAGAACTCCGCGGCGCGCCGCAGGTCCGAAACCTGGAGCATCACGAAGTCTGTGCTGTGGATTTTCATCACGGTTGTTTTCGTCGGCTACTCTCGCCTTTCTCCTCCATTCCGCTTCTTCACGGCGCTCCTCTCACCGATTGCGAACGCTGCGCCATCGCTTTCGGTTCGGTTGCCAGCGGATTCATGGGAACAAAGTTGCGATTCAGTCCGAGTTGCTTCGGCGAAAAGCCGAACGTCAGCCCCATCAACTGCGTGAAATAAACCGTGGCGATACGCGTCCGCCCCCAGCGCCGGTCAATCTGGTCGTGGTAGGCGTCCAGGTTGAACTGGCACAGCGGGCAGATCGTCGCGATCACGTCCGCGCCACGCCGGACGGCTTCTTTGAGCAGGATGTATGTCAGGCGCAAGCCAGCTTCAGGCACCGTGCCGGTGAGACTGCCGCCGCAGCATTTGGTCTTGAGCGGAAAGGGAACCACGTCGGCGCCGAGCGCCGCCAGCAGGCGGTCCATCGTCGTCGGGTTCCACGCGTCATCGAACGTCGAGTAAGGCCGGACGACCTGGCAGCCGTAATACGGCGCGACCTTCAGACCCTTCAAGGGGCGCACGACTCTGCTCTTGATGGCGTCGAGGCCCACGTCATGAACCAGCACATCGAGCGGGTGGCGAACCTGGGTGTTGCCGGTGTAAGCGAGATTGGCGCTGCGGAGCGCGCGGTGGATGGTGTCCCGAATCTCGGGGAAGTCGGTGATGTTGTGCTTGGTCTTGTTGAGCACGAGATAGCAGGCGCTGCACGGTGTCAGCAGATCGTACGGGCCGGCTTTCTCGGCGATGGCCAGATTGCGAGCCGCGAGGACGCCCGCCTTGGCTTCGTCCACGGACATGTAGGCGGTGGCGCCGCAGCAGTTCCAGTCGTCCAGTTCGGCCAGCTCGACACCGAGATGCCGCATGACCGGCAGCAGCGATTCCTCGTAGGCGCGGCCCAACCCCTTGAGCGAGCAGCCGGGGAAGTAGGTGTATTTCATGCGGCCTCCTTGGGTTTGACCTGGCCGTTGCCGGCGGCATCGAGCATGGTGGCCAGTTCCGCCCGTCGCTCGATGCGTTCGTGCCGGATCACGAAGCGTCCGGTGCGGATGAGTCCCAGTCCCAGCCGCCAGGAGCTGAGCACGGCCCGCCAATTGGCCTTCAGAAACAGCCGCATCACCAGCAGCGTCTCGGTGATGCGGCCTTTGCTGCGGACCATTTCCGAGAATTCTTTCGCCAGAATGGGGATCGGGAAACGTTTCGGGTAAATCCCTTCCTTGATGGCCCGCTGCTTGAGCGCGTACATGATGTCCGTGATGCGGATCTGGCGCGGGCATTCGACTGTGCAGGCGTAGCAGGAGGCGCACAGCCAGACCGTGTGGCTGCGGAGCACCTCGTGCTTGAAGTCGGCGCGGACCAGCGCCATCACCTGGCGCGGGGAGAAATCCATGTAGATGCTGAGCGGGCAGGTCCCGGAGCAGGTGCCGCATTGGATGCAACTTTGGAGCTGCTCGCAGCCCGACACGCCCATGATCTCCTTCGCGAACCCGCGGACGCGGTCCGCTTCGTACTTGATCGTGCGTTGGATTCTCATTCTACGGCTCCTTTCCCGCGGGCCGGGACACGTCCGCGCCCAACGGTGCCACCGCGCGGAGAACCGGCGGCCCCGCCGGACCTTGCCCCCGCCAATGGATGATGCGGTTGGGTGCTCATGGACTCTCGCGGAGGCCCGCGCCAACCAAGGTGCGACGCGCAAGGTCAACCGCGCGATCTGTGCCGAGTGTGACGGCTGTCGGAGCAGAGCGCCAACCGCTGTTTGGCAATCTTTTCCCGTTTCTTGATGGAAATCCGCCGTGGCAGAACCACTCCCTGGTGGCGCGGGCGGGGCGGATGCCCCTCACCGCGCCACGATCCTTCGGCTGCCCACAGTTGCCGGGTGAACCGGCGCCCGACCGCCTGGGAACGCTTGCGCGAACAGGCGCTCTCGCGCAAAACCCGGCGGCTGGCGAAGGAGTCAGCTCCAGCTATGGCCGGAGACGGTAGAATTGCTGTTGGGCTTGTCCCGTCGCGGGGATGACCAGGGGATTCGTCGCGTTCGGCACGTCGTGCCAGCCGCCGGTAGGCGCGGCCGCGGCCTGGAGCGTGCCCGCGCCGGTCCACGAGATCACCACGCTGGTTCCCTGCACAGCGGCGGTCAAAACGGGCAGCGCCAGCGCCTTAGCATTGGCATCGTTCAGGAGAGCCATCAGGTAGCCGTGGTTGTGAAAACCGCCGCTTTCATCGGACTCGGCGTAGGTCAGATTGTGCTGGGCCTCCTGGAGGGCCGCCAGCCAGGTGGGATTCTGGCTCCCCTGCGCGACCGCCGCCGCTCGGGCGACGTTGGCTTGGACGGTGGCGTTGAGCGCCTGGAAGTCCGCTTTCCAGCTTGCGATCTGGGCCAGGGCCGCCGTCGTGTCCATGTTGGTGTGGCAGACCGTGCAGGAGGTGGTGCTGCTGCCGTCGGGTTCGGCGACCGCGATGGCCCAGGTGTGGCCGTGGAAGCTCTTCGAGTTGCTGGGATCCGCGGCGCTGGTGTACATGTGGCAATCCGTGCAGGTGACCCCGGCCATCGTCTGCTGGTTCGTCACCCCGACGCCTCCCGTGCCGGCCAGGATGTTATAGCTCAGGTGGTCGGTGCCAGGGAAGCGCAAGTTGCCGTGGCACTGGCCGCAGAGTTGGGCGGCGTTGGTCATGACCTGATACTGCCCGGTGGCGGAATTGAAATAGGATGGTTTCTTGGGATCGTGCGGATCGTGGCAGGCGGTGCAGGCGACGGCCGGCCATTCGGAACCGTGGGCGGACACGGTGCCGGCGGTGAACTGGCCGTTGGTGATGGTGAAAAAATAGCCCAGGGCCTGGCCTTCCGTCATGCCGCCGTTGGCCAGCACCGCCGTCGGGGCGTGGCAGGCGACGCAGTCTTCGCCCGTTGTCACGGCGGCGGGGGTCTGCCCGGCGTGCGACTGGCTGAGCTCGCCGGCCACGTCCGTCTGGGTGTGGGCGTGGCCGCTGTTGGTCCAGGCGTTGTAGATCCGGTGGTCGGTGCCGGCAAAATGCAAGTTCCCGTGACACTGCCCGCACAGCGCGCTGGCGCCGCCGGCGGCCACGTACTGCCCCGTTTGGGAGTTGAACAGCGCCAAGGCGGGCAGGGTGGTCGGGTGATTGTTGGGCACGTTATGGCAGGCCACGCATTCCACGTGGGGCCAGAGCGCGGTGTTCGTCGCCACCGTGCCGGCACTGAACAGGCCGTTGCTGGTGGTGAAAAAGTAGCCCAGGGCCTGGCTCTCGCTCATCACGCCGTTGGCTTGGATGGCCGTGGGACCATGACATGCCAGGCAATCTTCCGCCTGGATTACGTCCGCCGGAGACAATCCGATATCCGACTGGCTCAGTTCGTTGGCCACGTCCGTCTGGGTGTTGGCGTGGACGCCCCCGCTCCACTTGGTGAAGACGTCTGCGTGACAGTCGCTGCACTGCGCCCACGCGCCCGGCGTGACCGGGGCCAGCAGGATGGCGAGGACGACGGCTTTTCGGAGGAACGGTTGGTTCAACTGCATAACAACTACACTCTGACGGAACCGGGTTGTGCCGGCCGGCTACCGGGTTCCAGCGAGGAGCCAGCCACGTCCGCGGTGAAGGGGGCCACCAGCAGGAGGTCGCTTTCGCAGACGCCGTTACTCTACGCGGATGGCATCAGGGGCGCTTCCTGTCGTTTGGCAAATGCTGAACTTCCCTTGCCTTGCCGCGCGGCGCGCGGGCGGCGCGGCGCGCCGTCCCTACCGTCGTGGTGGGAGTTCCGCCGGCGCCCGCGGCAGATCGGCATCCGGCTTGGGTTCCAGCGGCGCGGGCGGCGCCCCGACCTCCGCCCCGGCCGCCGTTTCCAGCAGTTGGACCGACGGGTCCAGCGGATGTTCTTCCTCGATCCAATGCTCGGACACTTTGCCGTCCCAGCAGGCGAAGTTGAGCGGATAGACGTCCGGATCGAAAATGACGTGGTAGAAATGCCACACGAGGATGGCCAGGCACGCGAGGATCGCTTCGTAGTAGTGGATGGTGGTCGCCACGTCCACCGCCCAACGCGGCAGGAATTGCGTCACTTCCATCTTCAGCCAGATGAGGAGTCCGGTCGCGCCCATGATCATCGATCCCCAGACGACCGCCCAGTACTCCATCTTCTCGCTGTAGCCGAAGCGGCCAATCTTCGGTCGCTCGGGCGCGAGACCAGCCAGGTAGCGGGCGCTGCCGGCGAGGTCCGCGGCATCCTTTTTAGCCGGCAGCAAGTCCTTCAGCAATTGCCGGCCTTGCCGGGTCAGCAGGAGGTAAAACACGTGGTAAAGACCAAGCCCGATCATCAGCACGCCGGCGACACGATGGATCCAGCGACGGAAGGTCTCGTTCGACCCGAGCAGCACACCGATCCAGGACTCGGGGAACTTCAGGGCAAAGCCGGTGACGGCCAGGACGATGAAACTGGTGAGCAGCAGCAGATGCTGCCAGCGCTGGCCAAGATCCATGCGGAGAATCGGGCGCTCCAGCGAGCGATACCGCAGGAGGACCTTCTTGAGATACAGGAGGCCGTTGTGCAGGAGCATGAAGCCTATGGTGCCGAAGATCAGCACCAGGTAAACGCGCCGCACCCAGTAGTTGACGCGGGCGCCCGTGTCGGGCGCGGCCGCCACCCCCGCGTCCACGTGGATTTTGCCGGCGGCGAACTTCTCCGTCGCCCCCGGATGGCACTTACCGCAAGTCTGCACCAGGTTGCGCGGGTTGATCGTGGAACGCGGATCGGCGGAGGGCAGGACCCGGTGATAACCGTGGCAACTGGCGCAGTTGGCGGCGAGGGTGGAGCCGTATTGCGAGGCCAGGCCGTGGTAACTCTCGAAGAAGGTCTTCACCCGGTCCTGGGGCAGGTTGAACTTGGTGTTGATGCGCTCGGAGTCGTGGCACCGGCTGCAGATTTCCGCCGACACCCGCAGCGTGGCGTTGGTCCTGAGCTGCTCGATCCGGTGCTCGGAATGGCAGTCAATGCACGTCGCCGCCTCCTGCTCGCCGGCGGCGCTGGCCTTGCCGTGAACGCTGGCCTGCACGTCGGCCGCGGCCTGCTCGTGGCAGGCGCCGCAAGTCTGGGCCAGCCGGGAAAAGTGCAGTGGCGAGGCCGGGTTGCTCGGCGGCAAGACCGCGTGCGAATCGTGGCAGTCCCTGCAAGTCGGGGCGGCGGCATCGCCGGCCTTGAGGGCCAAGCCGTGGACGCTGGCGCCATAGCTCTCGTACTGGCGCGGGTGGCAGGCCGAGCAGTTGACGGGCTGGGCGGGGACGTTATCGTCCGGATGTTTGTCGGTCAGGTCGCTGTGGCAGGCGGCGCAGGTGTTGGTGCGGTGGCTGGAGGCCCTGAGCTTGGCCACGTCCACATACAGGGAAACGACACCGCCCACGGCGTTGGTCTTGGCCAGGGTCTTGTCCTCATGGCACATGAGGCAGTCACTATCGGGGATGGCACCGGCCGCCGGCGCGTCCGAGCCGGCTCCCGCCAAGGCGATCAGCAACGCTGCAATAGGAACGACCGCAACTCCACTCACACGCATACATCTTAGAATGCAGGAGAAACACCGGAGTTGCTCTGCAAGTGTTGGCGATTGCTTCGCATCTTTTGCGGTCTCCGACACCGCGCACGTTCGCCGCCAACCGCGGCGGCGCAGAGCGGCCGCTTGTGCTTCTTGTGGTCGCGGGTCGCGCACCGGGGCGGGCCAGGCCGGACTCGGCGCCCCAACCAGACTTTTGCGACTGGAATCCTCCCGACGGCCCGATACTCTCAGGCCGCGTTTATGACCCAGCGCTTCGACTCCATTGAAGCCGTCGTCGCCGATCTGCGGAAGGGCCGCATGGTGATCGTGGTGGACGACGAAGACCGCGAGAACGAGGGCGACCTCATCCTGGCGGCCCAATTCGTCACGCCGGCCGCCGTCAACTTCATGGCCAAGCACGGGCGCGGACTGATCTGCGCGCCGACCACCTCCGAGCGGCTGGAACAGCTCGGCGTCGAGCGCATGGTCCGGCAGAACCGCGAGACCTTCAAAACCGATTTCCAGGTAAGCGTGGACGCCGCCCGCGGCATCACCACTGGCATCAGCGCCGCCGACCGGGCGGAGACGATTCGCGTCATGGCCAGTCCCACCGCGACGCCGGACGACCTGGTCCAGCCCGGACACGTCTTCCCGTTGCGGGCGCGGCCCGGCGGCGTGCTGCAACGCGCCGGACACACGGAAGCCGCGGTGGATTTGGTCAAGCTCGCCGGCGGCCGGCCGGTCGGCGTGATCTGCGAGATCATGAGCGACGACGGCACGATGGCGCGGCTGCCGGAACTACTGCGGTTCGCGCGCAAGCACCGGCTCAAAATCTGCACCATCGCGGACCTGATCCATCACCGGCGCACCCGGGAAAAGTTGGTGGACAAGGTGGAAGTCGTGAAGCTACCGACCGAGTACGGCGACTTCCACCTCCACCTTTATCGCTCCCAACTCGACGGACAGCACCATCTTGCCTTGGTGTACGGGGAGGTGGCGGGCCGCCGGGGCGTGCTGGTGCGCGTTCACAGCGAATGCCTCACCGGCGACGTCTTTGGCTCGCGCCGGTGCGATTGCGGCTCGCAACTCCACCAAGCCATGCGCCAGGTGGCGGCCGCCGGGCGCGGCGTGGTCGTTTATATGCGGCAGGAAGGCCGGGGCATCGGCCTGGAGTCCAAGATCCGGGCCTACAAACTCCAGGAGCAAGGGCTGGACACTGTCGAAGCGAACCAGAAGCTGGGTTACGGGATGGACCTGCGCGAGTACGGCCTGGGCGCGCAAATCCTCGCCGATCTGGGCTTGAAAACCATCCGCCTGCTCACCAACAACCCGAAAAAAATTGTCGGCCTCGAAGGCTACGGCCTGGAAATCGTCGAGCAGGTGCCCATCCGCGTGAAGCCGAACCGGCACAATGTGAAATATCTGGAAACCAAACGGAAGAAGATGGGGCACTTGCTGTGAAATCCGAGGGCCGAAATCCGAAATCCGAAACGCGCACAACCCCGACGCGCAGGGCTTCCGCCGCAGGCTCTCGACCCGCATGGAAGGATCCGCGCGCCGACGCTCTTTCTCGGATCTCGGTCTCCGGATTTCCTTCGGATTTCGGATTTCGGATTTCCGTTTGCAGCCATGCTGACCCCAGTTAAATCCCGGAAGATTCGCGGCGGCGGCGGCTCCGTCGCCATTGTCGCCTCGCGCTACAACGCCCGTTATGTGGATGCCATGCTGCGGGCCGCGCAAGCCGAGTTGAAACGCGCCCGGACGGCGAAGGTCCGCGTCGTGCGAGTGCCCGGCGCTTACGAAATCCCTCTCGTGGCGGCGGCCTTGGCCCGGTCCCCCTCCGCGCGGCCGGATGCGATCATCTGCCTGGGGGTGATCCTGCGCGGCGAGACCGTCCACGCCGCGCACATCGGGGACTCCGTGAGCCGGGCGCTCATGGGAATCCAGCTTCAGTCCGGCGTGCCGGTCATTCACGAGGTTCTGCTGCTGGAGAATCGCCAGCAGGCCGACGCCCGTTGTCTGAGCCGGAAGCATAATCGCGGGGCCGAGGCGGCCCAGACCGCCCTCGCGATGGTCGCCGTGATGCGGCAGGTGCCGTTCGCGCGCCGGGACTCGGCGCTTGTTTGACCGCGTGAGCTCGCTCGCAGATGGCAGATATTTCTGACGGGTTACCACCGAAGACATGAACACTCTCCTGAAATCATTCTGCTGGCTCCAGATTCTGCGGGTCGGAATTTGCCCGGCGCAGGTAAGCAACGGAACCATCGGTTTCGCGCCCCCCAACGCGCCCGCGGTATTGCCCGGCAAAGGATTGGCCGGGCACGACTTCTTTTACGCGGGCGAGGCGAAGGACGAGCGGATGTTCATCGTGCGCAGAGGTGAGGTGGTCTGGACCTACACGCATCCCGGCAAAGGCGAGATCAGCGACGCCATGTTGCTGCCGGGCGGAAATGTCTTGTTCGCGCATCAGTTTGGCGTCACGGAAATCACCGCGGACAAAAAAGTGGTCTGGAACCTGGACGCTCCGCCGAACACCGAGATCCACACGGCGCAACCGTTCGGCACCAACAGCGTGTGGTTCGTGCGGAACGGCGACCCGGCCAGATTCATCATCGTCAACAAGACCACGGGCAAGACCGAGCGCGACTTTGTGTTGCCCGTCAAAAATCCCAAGAGCATCCACGGCCAGTTTCGTCACGCCCGGCTGACCGGCGCCGGGACAGTGTTGGTCGCGCACATGGATCTGGGCAGGGCCGTCGAGTATGACCTCGAAGGCAAGGAGCTGTGGTCGGCGGACGTGCCGGGCATCTGGTCAGCCACACCGCTGGCCAATGGAAACATCCTGGTCGTCAGCACCCGAAAATTCGTGCGCGAAATCAACCGTCAGCGCGAAACGGTTTGGGAATGGACGCCGGCGGATGCGCCGGGCTACAAAATCTCGAATCTGCAACGGGCCGTCCGGCTGCCGAACGGGAACACCCTCATCAACGATTGGTTCAACCAATGGTCGGGCACGATGGATCGAGCCAATCCGCCGGTGCAGGCCCTCGAAGTGACGCCGGAGAAGCAGATTGTCTGGGCGTTGCGCTCGTGGACGCCGCCCGCCGATCTCGGCCCCGCCACGACGATTCAGATTCTCGACGAGTCTGCCCCCACCCGCGGCACCGGGGGGCGAGCGCACCTGCGACGCCCGCAAGCCGTGGACGCCAGCCTATTGTTCTGGGGTCCGACGACAAACCGGCCTTCAACGACCCGCCCGCCGGGTTCAACGTGGAACGCGAAGGCATCGCCCACGGCCGGCTGGAAATGATCGAATACGATTCCAAGACCGTCGGCACGCGCCGCAAGATGCAGGTTTACACGCCGCCCGGTTACTCAACTGAACGCAAGTATCCCGTGCTTTACTGCCGTGTAGCAAACAAACCTGCACAAGTGGTGTGCGATCAAACCTTGCCCGAGGGGTTCCTGCCATAGTCGAGGGGGCGGACGGGTTG
>JAJXZI010000121.1 GCA_021780115.1 bacterium
GGATTTGGTTTCGGGTCAGGGTCACGTGTTCTTCGCCGGCCATCTCGCCGACGGTGTGGTTGCTCAAACCCGGGCCTTGGCCTTGATGCACCGGAACCCGGCTTTGCAGGTTGGGCAGGGCAAAGGTCTGCACGCCATCGCCGCCGTAGATGGTGCCGATGAGACTGAAGAGCGCGTCGTTCTGTGCAATGGACAAGAGCTGGCCGTTGCAGAAGGCCCAGTTTAGCGGGGCGAAGTTGCCCGCGAACAGCCGGATTTCACCGAGATAGGGATTGGCCATAGTTCGAGATGGGGTCGTTTTGAGTGGTTTGGGCGTTCACCGCTTCATTGCGTAAACGTTGGGCGCGGACTGCGGCCGTTGCCGGCCAAGGGCGCAGGGCCCACGGGCGCCCGATTGAAGACCGCCTCGTAGTAGCGATGGGTGCCGTCCGCGCTGCCCACCAGCGCGACAAACATCGCGAACGTTCCGATCCTCGGGTGCTGAAAAGTGTACGTGTCCTGCGGCAGCGGCGGTTCCGGCGGCCCTTGAAAGAGGAGCGAGAACTTTTCGTTGCCGGCGTCCGGCGCGGCCGCCTGCCGGGCGTTCGCGGGGGGCTTTGGCTCCGCTTGCACGAGCAGGACCTCCAGGGAAAGGCCCTCGGCCAGCAGCACGCGATAGGGCGACCCCACAGTCCGGGCGAACGCGGCAAAGCGAATGGCCGCCAGGGGCACCGCGCCGCCGGGCGCGGGTTCGGCCAGGAGTGATCCCGGCGCGCAGACCACGGCCGCGGCCAAGGTGCAAGAGCCGCGCAGGAACTCGCGGCGAGTCGTTGTCGTGCAAAACGTCATGGATTTGGTCCCGAATGGTCCGGCGGTGCCCCCACCCCCATACCCGGTTGTTGACGGCCAAGGTATTCGCTTTTGTGCTGGCGTCAAGTAATATTTGTGATTTCGCGTCGGAGGACTTGCCGGGCGCGGGCGGACCGGTTAGAAATCCGCCGCCGACGGCTCCTCGGTTGAGTGATCCGCTCGTCCCTTCAGCGATGTGTGCCCTGACGGTGGAATTGCGTCCCGAGCGCCCGGAGGATGAATCTTTCCTCCGGGAGGTGTATGCCTGTACGCGGCAGGAAGAGTTGGATCGGACCGGCTGGGACGCGGCGACGCGGGCGGCGTTCCTGGACATGCAGTTTCACGCGATGCGCCGCGGGTACCGGGCCATGTTCCCGCGCGGCGAGTTCGCCGTGATTCTCCGGGACGGCCAACCGGTGGGCCGCCAAGTGGTCCACCGGACCGGCACGGAGATCCGGTTGGTGGACGTGGCGCTGCTGCCGGCCCAGCGGGGGCGGGGCGTCGGGACCGCGCTGCTCCAAACGCTGCTGGCCGAGTCGGCGCGGTCCGGAATCCCGGTGCGGCTCCAGGTGCTGGCGACGAGCCGGGCGCGGCGGCTTTACGAACGCCTGGGTTTCACGCGAATCGTTGGCGACGGGCTTTACGAGGAACTGGAGTGGCGTCCCGGCGGGCGGACGGGCGGCTGAGGCGCCGACGGCAGGCGGTTGAAGACGGCTTGATACTGCGCCGCGCCCGGCACCCGGCCCACGGGGGACGATGAACGAGGCGAACCGGCCGAGGCGCTCGTGTTCGAACGGATAAGTCCGCTGCGGCAAGAGTGGCTCCGGCGGCCCGTGAAACAGGAGCGCGAAACTCGCGGCTGGCCCGGCTGGGCGTCGCTTCCACCAGTTCGCGTTCAACGGGGTGCGCGGCCTCCAGGTGGACGCGGAACCGGTTTTGCGGAGGGCCGAAAACTTCTCCAGGGTAAGTTGATCCTCAGGCGCGGGGTTCAGTTCAAGGGACGGATTACTTCTCCGCCTGGGCATGTTCCCGGGCCTTCTTGCTTTCCTCGATGACCTTCTGCTGCATCGCGGCGGGCATCTCCTCGTAATGGCTGAATCCTGCGAGTGGATGCCGCGTCCACCGGGCGGAGAGGTTCGCTGCCAGCAACTCATCCCTCTCCTTGCGAGGAGTGTCAAGTTTTCCGATTATTTATTGCAGGCCTCGTCAACTTGATAAACCTTTCGTGCTTAATCACTTGTTAAACCGAACTGGGCGCAGTCAAACCGAGACGATGTCGGCCGGGCTTACGTTTTCCCATGAACTGGCACCAGAGAGCAAAGGCACATATTAATTCTAACTTCTTCAAATGGTTATCGTCGAACTGGTTGAATGAAACATAAAGAATTGTCTAATCCAAGGCGCATCAATTGCTCGCTCAACGGTTCGCCAGTGGTGACTGGGCGAAGCACTGAAATATAACCGGACAGTAGTGAAACGGATTACAATCATGAAACCAAACTTCCGCAAATTGGACTCCATTTGGGCACAGGGGGCGGCAATAACAGCTACCGTTGTTTGCCTTGTGACGCCTGCTTTCAAGGCACTTTCCCAGGGAGGCGACACGCTCGTGATCACTGAGAACTCGGCCACGTCACTCTCGGTACTCTGGAATGGTGGGAGCATCACTCCCACCTTTATAGCGAACGACCACTGGACGTTTACCCTTCCCGTGGCCGCCTACCTTGGCGGCGGAGGAGGAGTCAATGGGGACGTGATCTTGGAGCCCGGAGCCGGTGTCCTGGGCCCTTACAATAACATTTTTGGCTCTGCTCTGTTTGCAACCACATTTGACGTTCAGAGTGACTCGCCGACCACGCAGGGCACCGCTCAGCCAATTAACGATGGCGTGGCGAGTACCGTCGGCTCTGACATTTCGGGCAATCGTATAACTATTACCTTCCACGACGCGGGAGATACAGTTCCTCCTCTTCCGGGCGTGCCCGACACAGGTAGTACGGCTGCCCTGTTGGCGTGCGCATTTGGACTGCTCGCCGGACTTCGCCGAAAGATGGCCGTCTGACCGGGCCGGCGCGAGTGTGCGGCGCGAGGGAATCCGCTTTCCGGAGGCCTCGCGCCGCCTGCGTCACTTCTCCGCCTGGGCGTGTTCCCGGGCCTTCTTGCTTTCCTCAATGACCTTCTGCTGCATCGCGGCGGGCATTTCCTCGTAATGGCTGAATTCCTCGGAATGGATGCCGCGTCCGCCGGTCAGCGAGCGCAGCGTGGTCGAGTAGCGGTAGAGTTCCATCGCCGGCACCTGGGCCTTGATGACTTGCAGGGCGCCGACGTTGTCCATGCCCTGGATCTTCCCGCGCCGGCTGGAGAGGTCGCCCATCACCGTACCCATGTAGGCGTCGGGCACCTTGATCTCGACGTTGTGGATTGGCTCCAGCAGGCACGGGCGCGCGGCCTTGAAGGCCTCCTTGAAGGCCTCGTAACCGGCGATCTGGAAGGCGATGTCCTTCGAGTCCACCGGGTGCATCTTGCCGTCGTAGAAATCAATCTTCACGTCGGTCACCCGGTAGCCGGCGAGAATGCCCTCGGTGGCGGCGCGGTTGACGCCCTTTTCCACCGACGGCACGAAGCTGCGGTCCACGTTCTGGCCGACGAGCGAATTGGTGAACTCCAGGCCGGTGTCGCGCGCCTGGGGCTCGATGCGCATCCAGACCTCGGCGAACTGGCCCGCGCCGCCTGTCTGTTTCTTGTGCCGATATTTTGAGTCGCCTTTGCCTTTGATGGTCTCGCGGAAACGAATCTTCGGCGGGATGAGATCGATATCGACCTTGAACCGTTTCTTCAATTCGTCCGTGAGGATCGTCAGGTGCAATTCGCCTTGGGCCGAGATGACGGTCTGGTGCAGTTCGGAATCCACGGCGTAGAGGAAGGTGGGGTCCGCCTGATGCAACGCGGCCAGACCCTGGGCCATCTTGTCTTCCTCGCCTTTGATCTTAAGCTCGATGGCGGCGTGGATGTTCGGCTTGGGCAGTTGCACCTTGGGCAACGCGACGACGAACTTCGGGCTGCACAGCGTGTTGCCGGTGTGGGTGTCCTTGAGCTTGACGGTGGCGCCGATGTCGCCCGCGCCCAGCGTGTCGGTCGTGGCGCGGTTCTGGCCGTTGAGGACGTAAAGCTGGCCGATCTTCTCGGTGACGCGGCGGTCGCTGTTGAACAACTCGCCGCCGACCTTGACGGAGCCGGAGTAGAGGCGGAAGAACGACAGTTCGCCGAACTTGGCCTCGCTCATCGTCTTGAAGACGTAGAGCACCGGCTCGGCCTGGGTGAGCGCGACGTCCACCGGGTTGCCGTCGGCATCATGGGCCTGGACCTTCTGCCGGTCCACCGGCGAGGCGCCGTACTTGGCGATGAAATCCATGAGCCGCGCCACGCCGACGTTGTTCTCCGCCGAGGTGGCGAAGAGGGGAATGAACGACTGTTTCTGGATGGCCGTGTGCAGGCCGCCGCGCAGTTCCTCCTCGCTCAGCTTGCCCTGCTCGAAGAACTTCTCGAGCAGCGAGTCGTCCGACTCGGCGATGTATTCCATGACCTGCTGGTGCATCGCGTGGACCCGCGCGTCCCATTCGCCGCCGGCGGGCGCCTCGGCGAACTGGCCGCTTTTGTCGTCCTGGTAGGTGATGATCTCGTTGCGCATCACGTCGAGCACCTGGCGGAACCCGGGGCCCGTCTGGACCGGCACGGCCATCGGGAACACCCGCTCGCCGAAAAACTGGCGGATTTCCGCCACCGTCTTCTCGAAATCCACGCCTTCCTTGTCCAGCCCGTTCACGACGAAAACCTTCGGGATGCCGAACTGCGTCGCGTAATCCCACACCTGCTGCGTGCCCACGCCCACGCCGCTCTTGGCGTCCACGACGACGAGCGCGAAATCGCCGACGCGCAGCGCGCCAATGGCCTCGCTGATGAAGTCGAGGTAGCCCGGAGTGTCGAGGACGTTGAACTTCCGGCCCATCCACTCGGTGTGGAGCAGTGAGGCCTGGATGGAAATCTTCCGCTCGCGCTCGTTCTCGTGGTAGTCGGAGACGGTGCTGCCCGCGGCGATGCTGCCGAGGCGGTTGATGACACCGCTGCACGCCAGCATGCACTCGCTGAGCATCGTTTTGCCTGACGAGGCATGCCCGACAAGGGCGAAGTTGCGGATCTCCGAAGGCTGGTAGGTTTTCATAGGCGGGGGGGCTGGGTTTCCAGGCGCCGTCGGTGACGGGCCGGCTGCGCTGGGAGGTTCAAGGGAAGCGGGTCCGCCGGCAGCGGGTCTTGCCGCTGCGCCTGGGTTCGCAGGTGAGATGGACGACGGCCCATGTTTTTCACACGGTCTGCCAACCTTGCGGGCGCCCGGCAATGCCTGCGCTGGGCTGTCCCAGCGCGCCGGACGCGAGGCAAACCGCGCCGCATCGTGCCAAAAGAGCGCGCGGCCTGTCGAGTCCTTTGGCGGGAAGAATGCGAACCGGGGGGCGGCCCGCTTTTCCGCACGGTCCCCAAACCTTGCCTGCGGGACCGGCGTTTCCGTTCAGTAGGAATTGGTCGAAACCCGGCCGCCGCGGTAACTCAGCCAATGGACGTCCGCCGCGACGACGCTTTGCCACTGGTGAAGCTCGGCATGGCCGTCGGCAAAGGCGAACGAGGTCGCGCCGTCGTGATAGTTGGCGGGCGTGTCCACCCAAGCCGCCGCGCTTGGATTGAAGAACGCCGGATCGTTGATGCTGTCCGGGTGCTCTTCGAGGAATACCCACGTCTGCGCCGGGCCGGGGTAGAGGAAGCCCGTCGTGGAGGTGATGTGCCGGTAGATCGGATACCACGGCCCGGCCTCCGCGTTGCCGGCGCCGATCCCGACGTTGGCGGAATAGCTCCGGCAACGCCGCGTCCACCCGCGGGCGCTTTGCGCGGCGCTCACCAGCCGGTCCGCCGGGCAGCGGAAGAGGTTGGGATCCTGATCCGTGTACCGCGCGAGCTTGGCATACTTGTCGTTGATCAGGAACAGAACGTTGGTGTTGTCGGGCCAGGTGGTCCAGTCCAACCAGCCCAGCGCCCACGGCGCGTTCCTCGGATCGCCGGCCGCGGCCCCACCCGTCGCCAGGCCACCGTGGAAGTTCATCACGAGCCGGTCGTGGTTGTCGCCGGCATACATCTGCCAGGCCCGGATGAGTTGGTGGAGATGGTTCAGGCAGACCACGGCGTCGGACTTGGGTTGGGTGCCGGCCCGCGCCGGCAGCAGCAGGAACGCGAGCAACGCGCCGACGCCTAAGACGGCCAGCAGGTCAGTCAGCGTGAAGCCGTGTCGCCCGGACCTCGACGGGATGAAGCGCGCGGGCGCTTTCATGACAAACGCGGTTGGGGGAACCGCCGCTCAATACAGTTTCACCGTCGCGTGGGTCCACTCCCACTGCCAGTCGGGATTGCTGGCCACGGTGGTCCCACGATGCGCTGGTCCGTTGAGGAGGAAGGAGCCGGTTTGCCATTGGTGCATCTCGGCGTGGCCATCGGCGAACGCGAAGCCGCCGCCGTTCTCGTGGTAGATGCCCGGCCAATCCACCCATGCCGGCATGGCCGCGATGACGCCAAAGCACCCGTCGTTCAAACTCCACGGGTTCTCGTCCAGCAGCGTGAAGATTTGCGCCGGGCCGACGCGGCTGTAATCGGTCGTCCGGCCGAAGGTGGCGTACGGCGTGTTGCGGCGGTGGCCGTGGGCGCCGTCCAGCCAGGGTCCGTTGACCGACAACGTCGGCGCCCCGGAATGGCCGAAACCGTTGTTGAAGCCCAGGCAAATCGTGCCCACGCCGCCATTCAGCGACACGCTCCGGGCGGCCGGCACCACCCGGCCCGCCTTGGTCGGATCAGTGCCTTGGTACGTTCCGGTGCGGGAATCCGCCGGACAATGGAACACGTTGACCTCGCCGCGCAGGTAAGGCGCAATCAGACACCGGGTGGGATCCTTCAAGATGTCCGGGTTGAACTCCTGCGCGCCGCCGATGCCGGCCTGGCCCTGGCACCAATTGTGGCCCGGCACGGTGTTGCCGTCGTCCGGGTTCGGCGGGAAGAAATCGTGGTTGTCGCTGGCGTAAAGCGTCACCGCGCCCATGAGTTGCCGGAGGTGGTTCACGCACAGGACGGCGTCGGACTTGGTCCGCGTGGCCGCGCGGGCCGGCAGGAAGGTCAGCGCCAGCAGGGCCAGCACCGCGATAATCGTCACCAATTCCACCAGGGTGAAGCCGCCGTGCGGCGGGGCCAGTCTCGGATGGCAAACTTGCTTCGTCGGTTTCATAACAGTGCTCCGTGGTTAAGAGATTTCCTTGCGCGTTTGGGCTTCCGGTCTATTGCACCAGCAGGAGCCGGTAGAACCGTTGCCCCACGCCGGTGGCCGTGGGGTCGGTTATCCACCGGAGGGAGTCGGCGGCGTTCACGATGCCCGGCACGTCCTGCCAGGCAGCTTCGTCCAGGGCATTCTTGTATTGGAGGCGGCCGGTCCAGCCCGGCGGAGCGATCCAGGAAATCCGGACGGTTCCGTTGTTGACCGTCGCCGCGAGCGCCGGCGCGGGCGCGGGCGGCGCGGTTTGGCCGACGGCGACGGCGAACACGTCCGCCGTGCCGTTGAAATCGCCCGGCACCAGGTCGCTGGCGGCGCTGTTGAAGACGGCCCGCCGCGCGTCCGGCGCGAAGGCCAGGCCGGTGGAGATGCCGTTGCCCGTGCCGCCGGCAAGGCCGCGGCTCAGCGCGGTGATCTGGCCCGTGTCGCGGTCCCACTGGAAAATGTCCTCGGTGCCGTTGGCGTCGCCGGACACGAGGTCCGAGGCGGCGCTGCGGAAGACGACGTAGCGACCCGCGGAACTGATGTGTGGGGAATAGGACCGGCCGTTGCCCGCCACGCCACTGGCGTTCGTGCTTACCAGCGTCAGGCTGCCGAGCAAAGCGTCATAAACAAACACGTCTTCGACGCCGTTGGTGTCCACGCCGACCAGCGGCGCGTCGCAGGGAAACGCCGCAAACCGGCCGTCGTAACTCAGCGACAGGCCCATCGGGGTGGCGGAAATCGGCGGAATGTGGCGCGGGCCAAGAACCAGCTCGATGTTCGTGCCCGCGATCAAATCCCTGAGGACAAGCAGGTTGCTCATGGCGCCGCACAGCGCGCCGAACACGCGGCTGTTGTCGCTGAACGTCAGGGCGTTGGCCGGCTCCGGCAGCGGCCCGGAGGCGATGGCGAAGGTCGCGCCGGTCTGCAAATCCTTCACCGTCGGCGGCGTGCTTTGGATCACCACGAACCGGCCGTCCGGACTGATCAGCGGCGGCCCGGCGTAGTTGGTGCCCACCAGCGTCGTCGTGCCGCCGGCCAGGTCGCGCACGAAGAGGTTGGGGGACGACGGGGTGCCGGGCGCCAGGTTGCTTGCGGCGCTCGTGAAGGCCACCCAGCGTCCGTCGGCGCTGATCGCCGCGGCCGACGACGGGAAATTGCCGCTGCCGCCCGTCGTGCTGATGCTGACCAGCGCCGTCGTGCCCGCCACCAGGTCGCGCACGAAAACGTCTTCCATCCTGTTCGTGTCGTTGGCCACCAGATCGTCGGCCGCGCTGATGAACACGACGTAACGCCCGTTGGCGCTGAGGGACGGGCTGCGCGAGGCGCCGTTGGCGTTGCCGCCAAACCGGTTCACGCTCACCAACGCGTTCGTGCCGGCGATCAAGTCGCGCACAAAGACATCTTGCAGGCCGTTCGTGTCGCCGGGCAGCAGGTCGTCCGCCAGGCTCACAAACACCACCAACCGGCCATCGGCGCTCACGGCTTCGCCTGCGATGGCGCTGGACTTGTTGGCGGTAAGCATGGGGAGGCTGGGATCGCGGGCGGAGATGAGTTCGTTGGTCGGGCCGGCCATGTCTCGGACAAAGACATCGTAGGCGTCATTCAAGTCGCCGGGCACGAAGACGTCACTGCGGCTGTCGAACAGCACGAACCGTCCGTCGGCGGAGAGGGCCGGGAGCGCGCCTTCGGCATCACCGGAGCCGTTGCCGGCGGCGTCGGCCGACGCGAGCCTTGTCGTGCCGGTTTGCATATCCCGGACATAAACCTGGAGATTCCCGTTCACCGCGTTGGTCACGAGGTCGGTGGCGTCGCTCAGGAAGGTGACATAACGCCCGTCCGGGCTGATCGCGGGAGTATAGTACGAGTTGTTGACGCTGAACTGGCCCGAGAGGTTCACGCTCACCGGCGAAGCGCTTCCCGTCAGGGCATCCCACCGCCAGACCGCGGTGCGAGTCCAGTTGATTTCGATGGGAAGAGGACCGATGAAGGCCACGAAGCGACCATCAGGAGTCATTTCTCCGAGCGTCGTGATTTGTTGGCTGGAGATCACATTGGTTGAGAGCATCTGCAGAGTCCCCGTTTGGGTATCAAGGCGCGCAACATTGGTGCTCGTGTTGAAAGCCAGGAACCGGCCATCGTCGCTCAGGACGAGGCTGGCGGCGTCATTCGTGAACACGCGGGTCGTTTGGCCGAGCGCAAGATCAGCCCAATAGACTCCAGAACCGGCCGAGGACGAACTGGTGAAGGCCACAAACCGCCCGTCTGGCGTGATCACCGGATTATCGGAATAAGCCCCCGTGCCGCCGTCCCCCAGCCCCACGAATGTCGTGGTTCCAGTGCGCAGATCCCGCACGAACACGCTCTGGAGGTAGTTGGATGGGCCGGCCACCAAATTCGTCGCGGCGCTCAGAAACGCCACGTAGCGGCCGTCGGGGGTGATGACCGGGCTGGAGGAGGCGTCGTTGCCGCTGGCCGTGCCGGCCTGGTTCACGCTCACCAGCGCGGTCGTGTTGACCACGGTGTCGCGCACGAAAATGTCGCTCGCCTGGTTGGCATCATTCGTCACCAGGTTGCTCGCGTCGCTTTGGAAGACGACGTACCGGCCGTCGGGCGTGACGCTGGCATAGACCGAGTCGCCATTGCCGCCGCCGGTGCCGGCGGTGTTGGCACTCACCAGTTGGATCGCCCCGTTGGTGCGGCACCGGAGGAAAAGGTCCACGAAGCCGGTGGAGAAGTCGTTGGTCACGAGGTTGCCCGCCGTGCTGGTGAACAGCACGAAGGCGCCATCGGGCGTGAGCGCCAGCGCGAACGAATCACCACCGGCGGAGGCGCTCCTTGGGAGGGTCGGATCAGCCACCGACACCGCCGCCACCGGCGGATTGGCCCCGCGCAGCGCAGGGACAGTGACGAGAGCCGAGGCGAGGAGCCACGGCCACAAAGGACGGAGGTTTGGTTTCATACGTATTCCAGCGTTAGCGGGGGGGCGCAACGGCGCTGCAACGTCGCGGCCGCGGCTGGGTTTGCAGCCAGCCCCAGATTTGATGACCGAAGAAACAGTCTTGCGTTCATTTCCATCTATCTCTACCCGGTTGGCCGTCACATTTTCCCATCGTGGACGAAATTTTTTCATCGGACGACGCCGAAGATCCGGCACCCGCGCGCGTTCCGTCCGCGGCCTATCCCGCCACCCACTGGCCGGACGTGGCCGCGGCCGGCGCCGCGGATCGGGACCGGCGCCGGGACGCGCTCGAACGCCTCCTGCCGCGCTACGCGCCGGCCTTGCTCGCGCATGTCCGGTCGCGCTTCGGCCTGGGACCGGAGGACGCGGAGGATGTCCTGCAAGATTTCGTGCTGAACAAGGTGCTGGTGGGCAACGTGCTTGCCAAGGCGGACCAAGCCCGCGGGCGGTTCCGGAATTTTCTGCTCCGGGCGGTGGACAATTACGTCACCAACTGGCAGCGCGACACGCAGGCGATCAAGCGCCGTCCCGCCGGGGGAATCGTGCCGTTGGCGGAAGTGGCGGAACCGTCCGCGCCGCCGGCCGACGGCCCGGCGCTGGACCGGGCGTGGGCGCTGGCGTTGGTGGACGCGGCGGCGGAACGGATGCGGGCGGCCTGCTGTGGCGGGGGACGCGAATCCGTCTGGATCGTGTTCGAAGGACGCGCCCTCGCGCCGATGCGCGGCGGCGGGCAGCGGCCTTACGCGGAACTCGCGGCGCAACTCGGCGTCCCGGAGAGCGCCTGCCGGGAACTGCTCCAGAGCGGCAAGGAGAGGTTCCGGCGCGCGCTGCGCCGGGTGGTCGGCGAATACGCGCGGGATGAGGCGGAGGTGGACGCGGAGCTGGCGGACCTGCGGGCGGCGCTGTTCGAGGAGTGAGCTGTTGCCGGTTGCCGGCGGGCGCGCCGCGCGGACCTGAAGCCTGCAGCCTGAAACCTAGAGCCGCTCCGTTACCCGGACGCTTGAGCCGCGGTCCCCGGCCCGCTAACTTCTCCCCAGCCATTTCAACCCGCCGCTTCCGGATGGCAGAGACCAGCAATTCAGGTTCCTGGCTGACGCGCAAGGACAGCGCGGAGACCGAACCACCGTCGGCCGCAAGTCGCCCCAGCACGGCCGGCGCGGCGCGGCCGGCCTCCGAGCATTACGAATTGGGCCGGTTGGTCGGCGTCGGCGGCATGGCGGTGGTGTACGAGGCGCGGGACAAGCGCACCGGCCAGCGCGTCGCCGTCAAGCAGCTCCGCCCGGAACTGGCGAAGTCGCCCCAGGCCGTCCACCGTTTTCGGCGCGAGGCGCGGCACATGCGCAAGCTGGCGCACCCGCGGGTGCTGCCGATCCTGGAGATCGCCGAGGGACCGGAAGGTCCGTTCCTGGTCACGCCGTTCCTGGAGCGGGGCAGCCTGGCTGATCTGCTCGCGCCCGGACGGCCGCTGGCGCCGGAGTTGACGGTGAAAATCGCCCGGCAGGTGGCCGAAGCGCTCGACCACGCGGACAAGCAAGGTCTGATGCACGGCGACGTGAAACCGGGCAACGTTTTGCTGGACACGGCCGGCGACGCCGTGCTGGCGGACTTCGGGTTGGCGCGGGCCACCTTCAACGATTCCATGTTGGACGTTCCCGGCGCCGCCTGTGCCGGCACGCTGCCCTATCTCTCGCCGGCGGTCGTCCGGGGCGAAGTCGAGGACGGACGGCGCGACATCTACGCGCTCGGCGCGCTGCTCTACGCCATGCTCACCGGACAGCCACCGTACTCCGGCACGGAGGAGGAAATCCGGCAGGCGATCCTGTCGCGCCCGCCGCGGGCGGTGAGCGAACTGAACCCGGCGGCGCATCTGGACCTGGCGCAGATGGCCGCGACCGCCATGGCCCGCGAGTTGCGCGACCGCTACGCCCGGATGGCGTACCTGCTGGCCGACTTGGTGGCCGCCGAGAAAGTCACGCGTCCGAAGGGAGCCAAGCCCTCGCCCGATCCCGCCAGAGTTGCGCCTGCGGAGGGCGTCGCCGGAACGCCGGAACGCGGGACTTTGGCGGCGGCGGGGCAGGACTACCGGGACGCTTTGATGCCCGGCGCCCTGCAACGCGAGCCGACCGCGGAGATGGTGGTTTCCACCGTGACGGCGCCGTTCGCGCGGACGCATTTCGTCTCCTCGCCGGATTACAACGAGCTGGTGCTGGCGATGCTCCACCAGGCCGCCGACCGCGGCGACCACGAAGCCCAGTCGAAACTGGGCGCCATGTACGTGTCCGGTGACGGCGTGCCGGTGGACTACGGAAAGGGCCTGCGCTACCTGCGGAAAGCCGCCGACGCGAACAACGCGCTGGCGCTCTACAACCTCGGCGTCATGCACGCGCACGGCAGCCGGTACGGCATCGAGTTCGATCCGGTCCAGGCGTTCGCGTGTTATCTCAAGGCGGCCGGCCTCGGCAATCTCGACGCCAGCAACAATCTCGGCGTGTGCTACCAGAACGGCGTCGGCTGCGTGCGGGACCTCCGCGCGGCGTTTGAGAAATATCGCGAAGCGGCCGAGCGTGGGCACGCCGTGGCGATCTCCAATTGCGGCTACATGAAGGAACTCGGCCTCGGCACGCCCGCGGACACGGCCGAGGCACTCCGCTTCTATCGCCAGGCCGCGGAGCGCGGCTGCCTGGAAGCGCTCTACAATCTGGGGCGCCTGCTGATCTTCACCGAGACGATTTACGCGGACTTCGCCGCCGGGCGCGAGGCGTTGCGTCAGGCCGGGGAGCGGGGGTCGGGCGATGCGTTCAATCTGCTGGGGTGCATGGAATACAAGGGCTTCCAGGTGCCGAGGAATTACCTCCAGGCGCGGGAGTATTTTGAAATGGCGGACGACCTGGACAACGCGCCGGCGAAGAACAACCTGGGCTGGCTTTACCAGCACGGCTACGGGGTGAAGCCCGACCTGGACCGCGCCGTGAGTTGCTACACCGAGTCGGCGGAACTGGGTTACTCCAGCGCGCAATGCAACCTGGGTTTCATGTACTACAACGGCCTGGGAGTGCCGCGGGATTTCGCCAAGGCGCTGCATTACTTCCGGCTGGCCGCCCAGAACGACAACCTCACCGGCCGCTTCAACCTGGCGCTGCTACACCTCGCGCCCGAGGCGGGATGCCCCGATCGGGCCAAGGCCCTCTCGCTGCTCAAGCGTTGCGCCTGGGAGGGGAACGGACAGGCCCAGGCGCTCCTGGAAAAGCTGCTGCACGAATAGCCCGCCAACCGGCTGCCGGCCTCTCCCCCATCGCCGCGCTGGCGCGTCAGCCCGTTTCCAGGCATCGTCGGCGGGCGCATTGCAGATCGCCGCCCTATGCCCATCAAAACCGACGCCACGCTGACGCCGCAAAAGCTCGTGCCGCAGATCGAGCGCCTGTTCGAGCTGTCGGCGGGGAAAATTCTGAGCTTGGAGAAGACCTGGAAGCCGGCGGATGGCGCGCCGGTCTTCACGGTGCAGGGCCGCTATACGGCGCGCGGCTGGACGGAGTGGACGCAAGGCTTCCAGTTTGGCTCCGCGCTGCTTCAGTTCGACGCCACGGGCGACGAGCAGTTTCTCGAAATCGGTCGCCGCAACACGATCGAGCGCATGGCGCCGCACGTTTCGCATACCGGCGTCCACGATCACGGTTTCAACAACATCTCCACTTACGGCAACCTCTGGCGCCTGATGCGCGAGGGGAAGATTCCCCTCAACGAGCGCGAAAAGGATTTCTACGAACTGGCGCTCAAGGTCAGCGGCGCCGTGCAGGCCGCGCGCTGGACGCGTCTGGCCGACGGCACCGGCTTTATCCACTCGTTCAACGGCCCGCATTCGCTGTTCGTGGACACCGTCCGCTCGCTGCGGTCGCTGGCGGTGGCGCACCAACTCGGCCACGTGCTGATGGGCGAGCAGGACGCGAAGGTTTCGCTGCTCCAGCGGCTCGTCCAGCACGCGCTCAACACGGCCCGCTACTGCGTCTATTACGGCGAGGGGCGCGACGCCTACGATGTGCGCGGCCGCACCGCCCACGAAGCCGTCTTCAACACCGCCAGCGGCGTCTTCCGCTGCCCGAACACGCACCAGGGCTTCTCGCCGTTCAGCACCTGGACGCGCGGATTGGCGTGGGCGATCTGCGGGTTCGCGGAACAACTGGAGTTTCTGCGGACCGTGGCGCAGGAGGAATTCGAAGACGCCACCGCCGGTGGCCGATGGGCACAGCTTTATCGGGACTTAACTCGGACACGGCGAGGACGCCATCGGCCTCGGTGGGTGAAGACCGCGTATTCGTTGGGGAAAGCACCTGCGGAAAAGGCACTGGCCGCATTCCGGGAGGCCGCCGTCGCCACCGCCGACTTCTACCTCGCCCACTGCTGCGCCGACGGCATCCCGATGTGGGACACCGCCGCGCCGAATCTGCATCGCCTGCCGGCGAATTATCTGGCCAAGCGATCCGAACCGTTCAATCGCTGGGAGCCGGTGGACAGTTCGGCCGCCGCCATCGCAGCGCAAGGGTTGTGGCGGCTGGGAAACTACTGGGCCAGCTTGGCCGGCGCCCCTTTGAAATCGCGCCGCTCCGCTTCGGGCTTCGGGCCTCGGACTTCGGACCTGGCCCGCCGCTACCGCCAAGCCGCCTTGACGATTGCAAACACCCTTTTCTCCGAACCCTATCTCTCGACCAACCCTCGACACCACGGCCTGCTCCTGCACTCGGTTTATCACCGCCCGAACGGCTGGGACTTTGTCGCCCCTGGTCAGAATGTGCCCAATGGCGAAAGCTCGCTGTGGGGCGATTACCACGCCCGCGAACTGGCGCTGCTGCTCTGGCGCGCGGCGCGGGGCGAGGCGTACCCGACGTTCTTCGATCAACCTCCGCGACACACAGCGTGAGTCCGTCGCCCTCCCAGCAGCTATTGCGGACAAAACGAAGCGGCGGGACGAGGAACTCCTGCCGACCCGGAATCTGAAGACGGGAAATGGCGAAAACCCGGCTCGGCAGGCACAGGGTTGGTGTCCACATACCATTCAAACGGCGACCGCATAGCATCGTTTGGGATCCCCCCGTCCAAGGGTTGCCAAACTGCATGTCAACGCGCGGAGTCTGGGCTTGCCAGACTGGCGGCGAGGGGGGAAGAGTGGGGCTGTATGGATTTGATATTCATCGGCGGTCTGCTCCTGCTCGGATCAGTGGGCTTGGCCGTGTTTCTTATCTTTGATTTGTTCCGCGACATATATCGGCGAGACGTTGAGCGGGAGCGGCGCCAGAAGAATCACTGGCCGTAGGCTTTAGTTGAATTATGTGATAGGTGGAGAGGTTTGGGATTGCCTCCCGTCCAAGGGTTGCCAAACTCCACACCAACAGCGAAGTGATTGTCAACGGGGCGTTCCCTGGGGTGGACGGCTTTTTGCTCACCGAGGCATTCAATTCCTCGCACCCGATCCAGAAGTTTTTCCTGGTCCATCCGAAGTTCGGGCGCAGCGCCTGCTACGACCTCCGGCTCGACTTCGCTCCGGTCGGGGAACCTTACCCGGTGAACTCCCTATTCTCCTGCAATTGACGAGCGCCCCCGGTGAGGACAAAATGTATCCCTATGCTACTGACACGACCAGAAGAAAAGAAAGCCTTACAGGAAGGAAAAACGCAACCATGGCGGGCCGCAGAGATACTGCGGCCCTACATAATTAGCATGGAGCAGCAGGTGGCCTTGCAGGATAACACCAACCGCATGCGCGTCTTCCCCAACGAACGGAAACTTTCTTTGAAGGAACGCCATCTCTCGGAGAGATTGGCGCACTTATGACTCCGTTCTCTGCTCCGTAGAAATGCTTCTAGGCAATTACACGGAACGCCCGTGGGGAACCCCGTCCCGCAGATGTCCGCCGGGGAGCCGGAGCGGGTGGCGTCGAAGGCCGCGCAAAGCTAAGCGAGGGGATGCTCGGTTTTCAGGGCCTGGACGGCTGGGCAACGGTCCTCAATGGTTCGGAGAGGATGCCCAGACTTTTTTAAGATGTCGCGCTGCTCGCGCACACGGGCCAGTTCGGCCCGGAGGGCGCGGTTCTCGGACTCCAGGTCGGCGCGCTGGGGCGTGGCGTCGCCCCCCGTAGCGGCGTTTCCAGTCCTTGAGGCGGGGGGGAAGACACGCCCAGGTCGCGGGCGATCTGGGTGCCGGACTGGCCGGAGCAGATCCAGTCCAGTTCTCCACGGCTTGGCGTTTGAAGGCTTCGTCGTAGCGTTTGCTTTGGCAACCCGAGGCCGGCGAGGCCGGCTTGGGCGTTTCAGTGACGGTCGATTTGGGCATGTGGGCTTTGGTTTAGCGCCCCGCCCTCCGGGTTCATCAAACCGGCTTAGGCCCACTTCTGCGCCTGGCTGGGACGCTGGAACCACAGTTTCACCCGCCTCTTCGCCTTGCTCCGCTCCGCGCTCTGGCAAAAACTGGATTTGCGCAGCCTCTTGGAAAGCTGCGGGACAGCCCAAGGCGGCGGACGCTGCCTGGGCCGGCCCGAACAAGCCTATTTGCCGAGCTATGGCTGAGGTTGTGGGACAGCCGATCCGCTTAAACCCAAAATTCTTATTCCGATTTCTCATCGCACCATCCGATTTTCAGGCAAATCCGCCTCTCTTGGCCGCGGATTCAACCCCTATTGGCCGGCACTGAAACTATTGTGCAAAACCATCTTCTTCAGACACGCTCTCAGGCATCACGGCCAGCGCGCCTTTTCGACGCGTCCGTCGAAGTAAAGCGCGTTCTTGCCCATAAGCTGGCCGTGGTCCCCGTGGAACGGATCAGCATCGCCCAGAATCGGGGTTTCATTGCGGCCGCCAAACAGCGTGTTGACGATGACGCTGGCTTCGTTGGTGTAAATGGTGGCCCATTGCGGCGCGGAGTAGGGCGCGCCGTTCAGCCAGAAGTTCCATTCATAGCTGGTTAATTCCTTGTCAAAAATGTTCTGGTCGGCGGGGCAGGCGAAAACACGATTCGTCTTTGGGCTGCTGAGAAGCGTGGTGGTAATCGGCGGCAAATTCGGCATCTGGCTGGGCAGATAACCGGCGCAGACGGGCAAGCGGTCGCGATTGTCCTGGATGTAAACGTTCAACGCGAGGCCGATCTGATGCAAGTTGCTGACGCAAGCGATGGACTTGGCGCTGTTCTTGCCTTTTGCCAGCGCGGGCAGCAACAACGAGGCGAGTAGCGAAATGATGCCGATGACCACCAGCAGTTCGATCAACGTGAACCCGGGATCCTGAATGCCCGCGATGGAGAATTTCTTTTTAGCGTTCATACGACCGAGCGGTTTATTATTTCGGCAAACTGGCGATGGTCTGGAGTAGTTGCGAAATGACCGGCGCGGTTTGGCCGCGATACTGGACATCCTGGGAGTTGTATTGGGCGGTGGCCTGCTGCAGCATCGTTTGGCCCGGCGATTGCAGGCGCGCGCTCAAATCAGCACGTTGCTGGGGCGTGAGCGATTCGCGGTATTTTTCCACCCACTTCGCTGTGGCGTTGATGTTGGCTTGCCGCTGGTTTTCCGGCGAATGTTTCACCATTAACTGCAAAGCGCGGATGTGGTCGAGGTTGAAAAAATCCAGGAAGACCTTCTGGCGGTTCGCAGGATCGGACTGCGGGCCGTAACGCAATTCAAGATATTTTTCGAAGCGCTCGTCCGCGTCCGGAATATTCCGCGCGGCGATCCCCGCCCTGATGTCCTGCATCAATTCAGGCGGCAAGACGCGCCGGACGCGATGGACCACGACGGCACCGAGCACGACGAAGATGGCCATGCAGATGACGGCGACCCGCCAGAATTTTGACCTGCCGGACTTTGCTTTCATATCGAGCGCCATTTTTAACTAGCATACCCCAAAAAACACCGGCTTGGCATGTGCCAGAAGTCACCCCGGGAAATCTCAGATCAGTCCGCGCTCACGCGCCAGCAACGCGGCCTGGGTGCGGTCCAGCACGCCGAGTTTGCCGAAGATGTTGCTCAAATGATTTTTCACCGTGCCTTCCGCGAGGTTCAGCGCCACGCCGATTTCCTTGTTGCTTTTGCCCTCGGCGAGATGGTGCAAAACCGCGATTTCGCGGCCGGAAAGCTTTTCCCAACCTCCCGACAATTCGGCCGGCCGCTTCGGCGAAAGGCGATTGAATTCAGCCAGCACCTTGGCGGCGATAGACGGCTGCAAAAAAGATTCGCCGCGCGCCGCCGCGTGAATCGCTTCGACCAACCTTTCCGTCGGCGCGTCTTTGAGCAAATATCCCAGCGCGCCCGCGCGCAACGCATCGAAAACCTCTTCGTCGTCGTCGAACGTGGTGAACACGATCACCTGACAGCCCGGCACCGCGTCGCGAATCGCGCGCGTGGCTTCGACGCCGTTCATGACCGGCATCCGTAGGTCCATGAGCACGACCTGTGGTTCCAGATGCCTGGCGCAAGCGACGGCCTCCTTGCCGTTCGCAGCTTCGGCCATGACGCGCACGCCGGGCTGCACGGACAGCAACGTGCGGACTCCGTCGCGGAACAGCGATTGGTCGTCCACGAGCAGCACGGAAATTTCTTTCATGCCGGCACCTCGAATTGGAGTGTGAATCCTGCGTTGGGCGCAGTTTCAATATTCATCGAGCCGCCGAGCAGTTGCGCCCGTTCACGCAAGCCGTGCAAACCGAATCCGCCCGGATCCGGCTGGCTGCCCGCCCCGATTCCGTCGTCACGGACGGAAAGCGCGACAGTTTTTTTCGCCTGAAAATCGAGCAGGATGCGCACTTGTGCGGCCTGGGCGTGGCGGCGCGCGTTGGTCAATCCTTCCTGCGCGGCGCGATAGAGCGAAAGTTCCACGGGCGACGGCAGATTTCGCGGCGTTCCGAAAACGGCTAACTCCACGGTTGGTTTTTCGGAATTGTTGACGCTGACGAGTTCCTGCAACGCTTGCGTCAGCGGTTTGTTGTCCAGCGGCGCGTTGCGCAATGACGCGACGGACCGGCGAATGTCGCGCAAGCCTTCCTGGATGAACGCCTGCGCCTTGCCCGCCGCCTCGTCGGCCGGCGCGGGATCGTTCCGAGCGAGCGCCCGCGCCGCCTCCAGTTGCATGTTGGCGACGGTGAGGAAGTGGCCGAGGCTGTCGTGAATTTCGCGGGCGATGCGATTGCGCTCGCGCGTCGCGGACAACTCCTCGGCCTGCACGGCCTGTTCGCGCAAGCGCAAGTTGGCTTCGCGAAGTTCCACCGCCAGCCGCTGGACTTCGCCGCGGGCCTTTTCCGCCTGCACCGCCAGCACGCTGAAAACAATGGTGAACAGAATGGCAAACGAAAAAGCCAGTCCGGCATACCCGACATAGGTCCAGTCGTGCCAAGGGTGAGAACTCCAAACCAGCACCGCCAGCATCAACACCGAAACGGTGGCGATGCCGCGCCATTCCAAAATGAAAACGGCATAAGCAATCGGTGGCAGCAAGGCGAGCCATGCCGGATTGGGAATTCGGCCGCGATCCGACAAAAGATAAATCAACGCCGCCAGGCCAAGCTGAACGACAAAAAACACCGGCACACCGCACGGAGGCTTTCGCAGACTGGCGAGCGGCGCTTCCTTCTGTTCCCAGAGGACGAGCCTGACAACACCGGTTGTGCCAATAATGTTCCAAAATACATAAACCACCGTCGCCACAGCCAACCCGACGAGTTGCGCTGAGGTGTAATCTTTTGGATTGACCAGCGGCGCGCCGCCCGCCGCCACAAACACCATGAACACCATGGCCAGATGCCCGGCACGAACGGCGAGGTTGCGCCGGCGCAGGGAGTCCGAATCAGTCGCGTCCGTTTCCGGCCAGGCGGTCCGCCAGAATGGCGGTTGTGGTCCGGCGGTTGTTGTGTCGCGGCGCGTCTCGGCCATGCGCTAAAATGTATTCGTTTCCTGCCCGAACGTCATGTGCCAAACGTCACGCGGCACGGCTGCCCCCTGGTTTTGGCACTCCTGACTTCTCGACAGTATTGAGGTGTACCCCAAAAAACTGGACCACTGCTTAACAGCCCGTTAAAAAACAGCCGTCGGCGTGAGGTGATGGAGCGAACCGCTCCAGATTGCTGAGGAAAACTGACGCCACCGTGCGGGCCAAGCAGCGCGACGGTTTGGGATTGCCCCCCGTCCAAGGGTTGCCAAACTCCCAACACCTGGTCGTCGTCGCGGATCATCGTTTGGGATTGCCCCCCGTCCAAGGGTTGCCAAACTCTCTCAACAAACACAGCATACCTCGATAAGGTTTGGGATTGCCCCCCGTCCAAGGGTTGCCAAACTGGATTGACGGCGGAAAGCGGTCGGGGTAGAAGAGTTTTCGGGATGTGGCAACCTTTGGACGGGGGGCACCATCTCAAATATGTTGACCAACCTGC
>JAJXZI010000155.1 GCA_021780115.1 bacterium
GGGCTTGGGCAACCACGAACTTGAGTCAACCTATCGGCAGCCCCCTCGTCCACCTCCCCGCCCCGGCAACCTTTATCCTGAGTCAACTCGCAGACGGACGCGCCGAAGGAAATTCCTTGTTCCCGGAAACCGTCCTGGTCTAGTGTCGCGCCGCAGTCTGGAGGGAGTCCGCGTTTCCTCCGGCACGAACAGCACAGTCAACCAACAACAGCGAACGATTCTATGGCACAGAGACCTCTCAATGTCGGTTTGATCGGGGGCGGCAAAGGCGCGTTCATCGTGCAGCCGCACCAGAAGGCGATCCACTTTGACGGCACCCGGCGCGTCACGGCCGGCGCGCTGTTCCCTGATCCCAAGGTCGCGCTCGAAGAGGCGGAGAAATGGCCCTACCCGATCCAGGGCTACGGCTCGTACGACGAGATGATCGCCGCGCAAAAGGGCCTGCCGGAAGATCAGCGCCTGGACTATATCCTCATCGTCACTCCCAACTTCGTTCACTATGATCCCGCGATGAAGGCCCTCAAGGCCGGCATCCCGGTCTTCTGCGAAAAACCGCTGACCGTCAACCTCAAGGAAGCCGCCGACCTCGTGAAGGCGGTCCGCAAGTGCAACATTCCCTTCGGCGTCACCCACACCTACCTCGGCCATTGGACCAGCCGGCTGTCGCGTTACATCGTCCGGGCCGGCTTGCTCGGCGACATCCGCTGGGTGGATTCCTACTATCTCCAGGGCTGGCTGGCCACCAAGGTCGAGGCCACCGGCGTGCAGCAGGCCGTCTGGCGCACCAACCCCAAGATGGCCGGGGGCTCCGGCTGCGGCGGGGACATCGGCACCCACGCGCTGATGCAACTGCGCTACGTGACCGGTCTGGAAATCGCGCAACTTTCCGCGCAGCTTGAAACCTTCGTCGAAGGCCGGCCGCTCGACGACCACTTCACCATCTACTGCAAGCTGAGCAACGGCGCCAAGGCGCTCGTCCGCGCCTCCCAGATTTGCATCGGCCACAAGAACGATCTCGGCCTCGAAGTGGCCGGGACCAAAGGCACGTTGCGCTGGCGCCAGGAAGATCCCGAGTGCCTCACCATCCACCTGTCCAACCAGCCGGATCGCGTCTATTGGCGCGGCGCAGTCGCCCCCGGCGACGGCTTCCTGCCCAAGGACGTGCCGGCCGACCTGATGGCGGAGCCGACCGTTCCCGCCGGTCATCCGGAGGCGTTCCACGACGCCTTCGCGCGGCTGCATCGGTGCTTTGAGGCCGACGTGCGCAAGTGGAAGGCGGGCGAGAAGTTCGCCTGCGACGGTTCGAAGTACGCCAACGTCCAAGACGGCTGGACGGGCCTCGCCTTTATCGAAACCTGTCTCAAGAGCAGCGTGAAGAAGGGCGCCTGGACGGCCATGCCGAAGGCGGTTTGATCTTTAGGCAAACCGCTCACGAGGGACGGCGTTCGCGCCGTCCCTTTTTTTGTTGTCGCCGGCGACCGGGCCGGTTCGCGGCTTACTTCCCCTCCAATCCCAGCAGGTAGGCGAGGATCAATTCCGGCAGGTCGTAACTGTAACCGCCTTCGAGCAGGCTGAAGACCGGCAGCCCAAGCTGGCGCAACTCCTGGCCGAGCCAGTGGAAGTCTTCGTCCTCCAGCGTCTCCTGGGCGAGCGGGTCGTGGACGTAAGCGTCAAACCCGGCGGAGACGGCCACCAACTCCGGTTGGAATCGCCTCAGGTCTTCCAGGGCGCGGGCCAGCACCTGGCGGTACTCGGGGCGCGGCGTCCGG
The DNA here is from genome assembly GCA_021780115.1 of bacterium. GTDB lineage: Bacteria > Verrucomicrobiota > Verrucomicrobiia > Limisphaerales > JAJXZI01 > JAJXZI01. The sequence continues at coordinate 1,770 of JAJXZI010000155.1, forward strand.
GGCAGGACGGGATAGTTGAAGGCATTGGTGCCGGCGTTGCGCCGTCCGGTGCCGGGATAGCACGGGGATTGATGCACGGAGAACAGCGCCACGCCACTCCGGTCGAGCAGGATCGCCTCCGTGCCGTTGCCGTGATGCACGTCGAAATCGAAGATCGCCACGCGCTTGACTCCGGTGGCCAGCGCTTCCAGCGCCGCAATGGCGATGTTGTTCAGATAACAAAAACCCATCGCGCGGTCCGCCATGGCGTGGTGCCCCGGCGGGCGCATGAGGCTGAACGCCGTTGCCCCGGTCCGCGCCGATTGCAGCGCCTGCAGCGCCGCTCCGGCCGAACGCCGCGCGTAATCGGCCATGCCCGGGAAGTTGGGCGTGTCCGCGTCGAAGTCATCCGGTTCGTCGAGGCGGTGGAGATGGTGGGCGTGGTGGGCGCGGAGGATGGCGCGGTCCTCCGCCGGGGCCGCCTCGATCCAAGTGATCGGCGGCCCGTTCGGCTCGCGGAGCCGGAGTTGGGCGCGGGCCACGCGCTCCGGCTTCTCCGGGTGGCCGGTCTGCGCGTAGCCGGTGCAGTGTTCGTCGGTGATGATGACCATGTTTAACGTCGGACGAGCGGCGCGGCGTCGCACCCGTTTTCCGGCGTCGAAGCTTCGCGCTCCGGCGCGGCCCGCCGAACGGCCCATTTGCCGTTTGCGCCCCGGCTCGCGCCGACTAGACTGGCACCCGCACCCGCAATTGACAATCCAACAATGAAGACGCTGTCGTCCCTGCCGCTCCTGTTCCTCGTCCTGGGACCGCTCGCCGCGCCGCGCCTCGGCGCCTGGGATTACGAGGGCCACCGCGCGGTGAACCTGATCGCCCTGGCGTCGCTGCCGACGAACTTTCCGTCGCTGGTCCGCCCGCCCGCCGCGCGGGAACGTCTCGCTTTCCTGGGGGGCGAGGCCGACCGCTGGCGCAACGTCGCCGACCTGCCGCTGCGCCACGACAACGGCCCGGACCATTACCTCGACTTGGAACAACTGGTGCTCTACGGCCTGAAGCCGGAGACGCTGCCGATGTTCCGCTACGACTTCGCGGCGCAACTGGCGCTGGCCCGCGCGGCGCATCCGGAGCGGTTTCCGGCCATGGATCCGCTCCGGAATGAGGACCACACGCGGGAACTGGCCGGCTTCCTGCCGTGGGCGCTCACCGAGTATTACGGCAAGCTCAAGTCGGGTTTCTCCTCGCTCCAGGCGCTGGAGGAGGCGGGCACGCCGCCGGAAGTCCTCAACGCGCAGCAGGACATTTTGTACGTCATGGGCGTGATGGGCCACTTCGCCGCCGATGCCGCGCAGCCGTTGCACACGACGATCCACCACCACGGCTGGGTCGGGGACAATCCGCGTCACTACGCGACCAACAGTTCCCTCCACGGCTGGATCGACGGCGGCTATTTTGCGCAGACCGGTGGCATCGACGTGCCGAAGCTGACCGCCCGCGCGCGGCCGGCGCAAGTCCTGGAAGACAGCGGCCGGGCCGGGGAAATTTTCCAACGGATCCTGGCTTTCGTCGTCGAACAGCAGAAGCAAGTCGAGCCGCTCTACCAGCTTTACGCGGAGCAAAAACTCTCGGGCGAAGGCGAGAAGGGGCAGGAAGGCCGGGCCTTTCTCGAAGGCCAGCTCGTTCGCGGCGGCGAACTGCTCGGCGACCTGTGGCTCTCGGCTTGGCGGCACGCGCCGGAGGACCGCTTCCTCAAGGACCAACTGGTGAGACGGAAGAACGGGAGCGGATCCGGACGGCAAACCCAATAGCGCTGGCGGGACGGCACGGGAAGTCGCGCGCTCCTCGGCCCGCTTCCGCCAGCGCGGGCCGGCGATTTACTCCGCCGCCTTCTCGAGCGCGTCCAGCACGAGGCCTTGGGTCAGCAGCGGCGGCAGCACGATGGGCGGTTGGCCCGCGCCGCGCGGATAGACCAGCACCAGCGGCACGCCCGGCCGGTCGTAGCGGCGCAGTTCCCCGGCGATGCGCGGATCCTCATCGGAGAAATCGCCCAGCAGCGCGACGGCGCGGATCGCCTTCAGCTTTTCGCGGGTGCGGGGAACTTCGAGGCTGGTGCGCTTGTTCAACTGGCAGGTGAGACAATTCTTCGCGGTAAAATCCACCAGCACCGGCCGGCCGTCGGCCCGCGCCTGGGCGACCGCTTCCGGACTCCAGGGTTTCCAGTCAATGCCGTCGGCGCTTTCCTGGAGCGAGCCGGACGCGGCCAGTCCCTTCGGCTTCGCGCGCCAGTCCAACTGTCCTTCGAGGAGGGTCGCGTAACCGAAGGCCAGCAAGGCCAGCGTGACCGCTCCCGCCAGGCCGCGCCGCCGGCCGCCCCGCTGGACAAACTCCCCCCAGATCCAGGCCGCCGCGGCCACGACGACCAGGAACAGCCCCAGCCACAGCACGCCGCCGTCGCCGTATTCGGGCGCGGTGAACCAGAACATCCAGACCGCCGTGGCCAGCATCGGGAAACCCATGGCGGTTTTGAACCGCTCCATCCAGACGCCCGGTTTGGGCAGGAGTTTGAGCCAGGCCGGTTGCCAGCAGAGCACCACGAACGGCGCGGCCAGACCGAGGCCGATGGTCAGGAACACCAGCAGCGTCAGCGCCGGCGGCTGCGTGAAGGCAAACGCCAGCGCCGTGCCCAAGAACGGCGCGGTACACGGCGTGGCCAGCACCGTCGCCAGGATGCCGTTGAAGAACGCGCCCGGATAGCCCTCGCGCCCGGCTAGTCCGCCCGCGGCGCCCATCACCCGGCCGCTCAAAGTGACTTCAAAAAGGCCGAACAGATTCAGGGCGACGAGCGTGATCAGCACCGTCATGACGACGCGGGCGACCTGGTTGGAGAGCGGCATGCCCCACGTCGCCAGTCCGCCGGCCTTTTGCACGCCGACCGCGAGCGCGGCCAGCGCGGCAAACGACGCCAGCACGCCCAGCCCGTACACCAAACCCAACGCCCGGACGCGCCGGGGCGATTCCTTGCTTTGGCTGACGAAGGAAAGGACTTTCAACGCGATCACCGGCAGCACACAGGGCATGACGTTCAGGATCAGCCCCGCCAGAAACGCAAACACCAGGACGCCGGGCAGCGAGCGACTCCCGCTTTGAACGGCCGGAGACTGGGCTGGCGCGGAAACCGTCCCGCTGATGACCGGCGTGATTTCGTAAGCGCGCGGGCCTCCGCCGCCGGCCGGCTGCTCGACGAACAGGCCGGCGA
>JAJXZI010000262.1 GCA_021780115.1 bacterium
CAGCGCGTGGAATTGCTCGCTCACGAGCAGCAAGGCAGTTGTGCGTGCTTACGTAGACGCGCATCGTTGAGTAGGCGTAATTCCCGTCGAATTCGACCATAGCTAACTCCCCGTCTCTCTTGTGTGAGATTCTTGTCTCTCGCGAACTCTTCAGCGCAGGAAACCACCAATCGCCGCAGATATTCGGGGCTATCTTCGCGGTGTTTCAGGCGAATCCAGTCGAGAAATCGCTCGCTTTCGCTTGCGGGTGAAGCCACGCAAGGCCCCTGCATGTTGTTATCATAAGATTGGATACTTACGTTGTAAAATGCAGATTATCAATATTATACATTTCACACATGTAATACCAACATGCAGACGGAATCGGCATCGGAATTGAATGAATGAACTCTGCGCGCGCCGCTCGGCACACGAGTCGCTTCGCTGGGAGTTGCGGACGCCCTTCCGCAATGGCAAAGGGTCTCTAACCACGGGCGTGGATCGGTGCGTAGAAAATCGAGGTGGTGGCCAGCGCACTCTTGTGCGGAGGCGGCGCAATTTGTTTCTGTAAATTCTTTGAGCATGAAACTGAGGGCTAGGTTTGGCTTTGCAGGTTGAGGTAAGCTTTTCCGGTTTCCCATTCGTCGCTGGTCTCGGCCAACAAGGTGCTGACCAGGCGCAGCAGCGAGGCTTCGTTCGGAAAGAGACCGGCGATGCGCGTGCGGCATTTGAGTTCCATATTGACCCGTTCGAGGGCGGTGGCGGTGTGAGCGGTGACGATTTCCTTGGGGCGGCGTTCGGCGCTGGGCCGATCGGGACAGTTGAAGACGCCGCGGATGACGGCGGCCACGGCGGCGTGCTGGTCCAATCGCGGCACAAAGGCCTGGGCGTTTGGCTGCAAATGAAACTAACAACGCTGCCAGGGGACCGAAGGAAAGAGGGCGGCCCGCGCCGCCCCCAGACCGGCGTGGTCGTCGCTGGCGATGAGTTGCAGGCCGTGGAGTCCGCGTTTTTGCAGGCTGGTCAGAAGGGTGCGCCAATGCACTTCGGCTTCGCTGAGGGCGGCGCGGGGGGGAGGGACGACGCTCGAACCTATGAGAAGAAGATACGCGCCATGGTCAAGGCCAGCTGTCACTCCTTCGGCGGGGACATCTTCGAGGCAACACAACCCCGCCGTAATTGAGACCCGTCCATGCGTTTTGAGTAGCGCAGCAGAATTAACGCGCACCCGCCAGTTGCCGGCCCTGAACGGTATGCAACTGAAGGAGACGACATCCGGGAATTCAGCCGAATCTGGCGATTTCCTTCAGCGTCCGGGGCGTTCGTTTGGGCTTCAGCGGCTCCACGCTCAATTCGCCACTGGTCTCCGGTGTGGTGTTTGCTCCGAGTACGGTGCCGCTGGTATCCATGCTTCTCAGCGTACCGCGCCTTGCACCACAACAAAGGCGGGACGTGTTGCCGCGAGAAGCAGGATAACCGGCGGCGCGGGGAACCGGCCAACGCAGGTGCCATTGGCTTTCCCGCTGATACGGCAGTGACGGTTGGAAGTTCCATCCGCCGATCAAGCTGAGAATACCTCGCCAGCCTGGAAACCGCGACCGAAAGAACAGTTGACGCCCCGTCGCGCCGCCGAATATCGTGCGTGGCGAAGATCGTGAAAATGGCCGCACGCTCCAACGCCGGAGATGTCGTGGATGTTTTGATTCTCCACGGCATGAGCAAGAACATTGTCGATTATCTGAAGGATCTGATCGGCAGTCTCGGCCTGCGTGCTGCGACCGTTCTCGACCTCCCCTCTCATAAGAAACCTCAGGAACAGCGGGTGGACTACTACATCAAGGATTGCTTGATCCCTCTCGTCCTCGTCACCTTTGACGAGTCAGAGAAAAACACGACGAAGGCGCGGCCCAATGTTTACGACGAAATGGCGCGCTGTAGACAATTCAAACGCTCCGACACCCTGGTACTCCAAGAGATGCGGGAAGGGCGGCTCGTTGAGCTTCCCAGCAACGTACTCGGCCAATTGGTGACCGTGCAGTTTGACGCAGCATTGCTCCACAATCTAGTCCCGCCTCTCCTCACAGAACTCCGAGGCCGCGGCCTGCTTCTAGGCGCGCTTACGCGCCGTGGCGCTGGAGAAAACGGCGGCTTGCTTGGCGACTTTCTCGAAAGGATGGATCAATTATGGGAAAAAGAATTCGATGAAGCATGGGACAATCTGCACCGGCTCGATTACGACGCCGAAAGGGAACTTGCCCTTGCCCTCGATCACTTCTTTCAACAGTACCACAGTGTGTTTCGCGCGCTTATCCAGGAGCAATGCCCCGCTCACGAACTCCAGAGCCTGTGCGCCGCGGCGTATGCGCAGGCGCTGCAATGGGCTGCCCGAGCCTGGGAGCACGCAGCCGATGCCAAGATGATCAAAGCTGACACGTTGCACAAACAAATAGGCCAGTCCGGGCGGAGATCAAAGCACCATAAGCCGTACAATGATGCTGCCAATCAATTGCGGAAGGCAAAAAAGGCCGCCGAGGAGAAGGACAAAATCGCCGGGTTCAAAAAAGCCATACACTTGGTCAACCGCTATATGGAAACGGAGAATGGAATATAAACCTCATCCTCACGTTGCTCGCCGGATCATTGCGGGCGAAGGCGTAAAGTTATATCATTGATGACATGGGTAAAGGACCGGTAGTAATTAACGCTTCCAAGACGGGATCAAATAAGACTTTCGGCTTATCCGGTGCCGGCACGCTGACCTATGTGTCGAAGGGTGATCTTGGCAAGGGATTGTTTGCTCGGCGCAAAATCCGGGCGGGCACTATGATCTGCCGGTTCAGCGGCCCAATGATCAGCTTCGCTGAGGCAGCCAGCAAGGGGGAGAAGGAATGTTACCCGCTCCAGATCGATGACAATAAGTATATTGATCTTGACCCACCAGGGTGCTTTGCCAATCACTCGTGCGAACCCAACGCGGGCATTCGCGCCGATTTAGAATTGGTAGCGTTGACTGACATCCCGGCGGGCACTGAGATTCGATATGACTACTCCACCACCATGGACGAAGATTATTTCACGATGCCTTGCCGGTGTGGTTCGGAGAGTTGTCGCGGCAAAGTGGAAGATTTCAAGTTGTTGCCCCCCAGTGCTTCAAAACGGTACCTCACTTTGGGGATTGTGATGAGTTTTATTGTCCGGAAACATAATGTCAAGCCGTGATACGCTCCACAGTCGTGACGATCACGTCCGCCCCGGTTTATGGCCACGTTCGGGTAAGCGTAACGAGCGGCAATAAATCCCCTGGCGCTCAAGGCAGACGCAACTGGGCTTCCAATTTCGTTTACGGTACGCATGACGGCGTGGCGTGGGGTGCCGGACAGTTCGTAGTAGCCTCCGGGGCGGGCTACTCTATAAGCCCTATCCTCACCTCGGCAGACGGGAATGATTGGACCCCAAGGAATGGTGCGGGCGGTGCGCCAGCCCGTTTCAGGCCGAGGGGGGAAAGGCCTCCCCCACGCGGGCATGGAGTAACTGGTTCAGGGTTGCTTGCAAGGTGGACTGGTTGTCTTTGACCGTGAGGAGATAATCGGCGCCACAGTCTTGCCCCCGATGGCGGGCCGTTTCGGCGTTGGTGTGCAGGGCGTCCAAGGCGACCAGTCGGCCGGCCAGATCCAGTTGGTCGTGGAGCTGGCGGGCGGCGGGGATCTCGTTGGATTTGTTTTCGACCAGCGCGCTGCCCAGGTAGTGCTGGCTGGGCACGGTGACGGCGGTGACGATCTGAGCGCCTTGGCTGTGCCGCAGGGCCTTGCCGTCCAGCACGACCAGTTCGTCGGGCGGGGGCGCGCCGCCGCAGTGGGCACAAGCGATCATGGCCCACAGTCCGCTCAAATGACTACTGCCAATGCGGGTGCGGAAGTCGGGCACAACATCGAAATGCTCCAACAGCGGTCGCAGTTGCCGGGGCGGAGCGGCGGGGCGCCACGCGCGCTTCGATCGCGGCCAAGGCCGGCGGCAGATGCTCGGCTTGAAGCGTGCGCCGGGCCTTGTTATTGAGTTCGCGGACGAAGAGCATTTTAGCCTGGCCGTGGGCGACATAGTAATCGCGGGCGCAGCGTCCGTGGCCCTGGGTCGGCCCCAGTTCGGTCCAACCATTGGCGCGGTAAGTGGCACCGTGGAAGCGGGCCGGATCGACGAACGTCTCGACCAGGAGAATCGGGTGGCCGTAGCGGGCTTGCCAGTCGGCGGAGAGCCGCGCGCCCAGCAGCGGCCCAGCGTGCGCGAGGCCAAGTTGGGACACTCGACCAGCGGCAAGAAGCGGGTGTTGTTGGCCAGGAAGCCCAGCCGCCAGCGGCGCCGCTCTTCGGACCAGCCGATCCAGCGGTCGCGGTGCCGCAGGTGTTTGGCCGGCGCGGCAAAGAGCAGCAGGGCGAGCCAATGACCGCGGCGTCGGTGGCCATGTAACGCAGATGCTCCCCGACCGGTCACGCGGCGCCCAGTGTGTGGTGCTGCTCCAAGAGACGATCGAAGCGGGAGATCTCGGCCGGTGCGAGCAGGCGCACGGACTCTTTCATGCGCCCGAAGGTGAAAAAGTTGGGCGCCGGTGTCCAGACCTAAAGGGTTAAATGTCAGAGGCTGCGTCGCTTGGCTCCGCCGGCGTGCGGACGCTGTCCAACGGGATGCAGCAAAACGAGATGGGATTTCCCGATATTCCGCTTGTCCATCGCCCCGCGAGAGCCAGGGGACAACCAAAATGCCTCACTCGAAAAGAAAGCGGCGTTCGGCGCCAGTTCCGTCGCCCAAGGTTCAAAGTCCAAACTGGCCGGGTCCGCAGCCCCTGCTTCGCGGTGCCGGCTTGTCGCGCGCCGGGGAGCGATTACGGTTCCGGGCGTGAAGCAACTGACGTACGACGATCTGGCGCGTCTGCCCGTCGTCCGGTTTTATGAGGACGCGTTCCGGAAGGCGACGGGGGTGTCGCTCAAGGTGGTCCCCCCGGACGAGCCGACG
>JAJXZI010000226.1 GCA_021780115.1 bacterium
GGGCGTCGGCTCGGTGACGATGAGCGTCGATGCGCTGGCCCGGCCCGGCGCCCTCGTCAGCGGCCAGGTCACTTTTAGCGACGGCCAACGCGCGGCCTGGTATCTCGACGAGCTGGGTCGCCTGGGGTTGGCGCCGCAGCAGAACGGCTACCGGCCGGCGGCGGCGGACGTGCAGCAGTTCCAAATGGCTCTCGAAACGGAATTGGCCAAGCTGGGCCTTTGAGCGGGCCCGGTTCGCCCGCTCATCACGCTGCGTCCCCGGCTGAAAGATTCGCCTTGCCACGGGCGCCGCGAATCTCCTTCACTGAACGTCGCTGAGTTGTGCGGGTCGCGTGCTAACATATTGGCTTTCTATTCGTCAATTTCTGTCCGCACGAGGGCGCGTCTCGGAAACCGGCTTCCATGAAAAGCAAAACGACTCCCGCCCGCCGGGGCCTGCTGGCCGGCGGCAACTGGATTACTGACCAGGTCAAAATCATCGACGTCTATCCGCAGCCGGAACAACTGGCCAACATCCGCCGCCAGTCGCCGGGCACCGGCGGCGCACCCTACAACGTCCTCGTGGGGCTCGCCCGCGCCGGCGCGCCGTTTCCGCTGGCGGGGGCCGGCTTGGTGGGCCAGGACGCGCTGGGCGAATCCATCCTCGCGGACTGCAAGCGCCACCATATCGACACCAAGTTCCTCCAGCGCGCGGACGCGGCCGCCACTTCCTACACGGACGTGATGACGGAGGAAAAGGGCGGGCGGCGCACGTTCTTCCATTACCGCGGCGCGAACTCCCTGTGGCGCGGCGACGGCCTCGATTTCAGCAAGACCCGGGCGCGCATTTTCCATCTCGGCTACCTGCTGCTCCTGGACGCGCTGGACGAGGCGGACGCCCGATTTGGAACCAAGGCCGCCCGTCTGCTGGCCGCGGCACAGGAGGCGGGCTTGAAGACCAGCGTGGATGTCGTCAGCGAGGACGGCGACCGCTTCCGGAGCATCGTCCCCCCGGCGCTCAAATACACGGATTACCTCATCGTGAACGAACTGGAAGCGGGCCGCGTGGCCGGCTTCAAGACCCGCCAGGCCGACGGCAAACTCGATACCGTGGCGTTGCGGCACGCGGCCGGCGCTTTGCTGCAACTCGGCGTGCGCGAGTTGGTCATCATCCATTTCCCCGAAGGCGGCTTTGCCCGCACGCGCAAAGGCGAGGACCTGTGGCAATCCTCGGTGAAGCTGCCGGACAAGGCCATCGCCGGGACGGCCGGCGCCGGCGACGCGTTTGCGGCGGGGATGCTGTGGGGGTTGCACGAGGATTGGGAACTGCCGCGCTGCCTTCAGGCCGGGGTTTGTCTCGCCGCCGCCTGCCTGTCCGACGCGACCTGCACGGCGGGCATCAAGCCGCTCCCCGCCGCGCTGGCGCTGGGGAAGAAGCACGGCTGGCGCCCCCCGCTGGAACCGGCGGATTTCTGACCCGCCCCGGCTCGCCGACCCTTCCCAATTTCGCGCAGCGCGAGTACCAACCCCGAAGAGAAAAGGCCCGCCAGTTCGGCGGGCCTTTTCACTGCGAGATGCCCTCGCCGTCAGGCCCGCTCCATGTACTTGCCGGTGCGCGTGTCGATCTTGATCTTCTCGCCGGCCTTGATAAACAGCGGCACCTGCAGGGTGATGCCCGTCTCCAGTTTCGCGGGCTTCTGCACGTTGTTGGCCGAATCACCCCGGATGCCCTCCTGGGATTCGATCACCTTCAGGATGACCGAGGCCGGCAACTCGATCGTCACCACCTTGTCCTCGACGAACGTCACGGTCACAGTCGCGTTCTCGGTCAGGTAATTCTGCGCCTCGCCGACGATTTCCGGGTTGATGTGGACCGTCTCATACGTGTCCGGATCGGAAAAGACGAAGTCCTCGCCGTCCTTGTAGCTGAACTCCATCTTCTTGGTGATCATCGGCACGGTGTCCAGGCGCTCGGTCGAGCTGAACCGCACGTCGGAAGACTTGCCGGTGCGGATGCTGCGCAGCGTGGCCTGCACGAAGGCGCGCAAATTGCCCGGCGTGCGGTGCTGGCTGTCGAGCACCACACAAATGTCGCCGTTGTAATTGATCGCCATGCCGCGGCGAAGGTCGTTTGCTGTTGCCATAAATCGAACTCTAAAACACGCCACTGCGCCAACCGCCGCTGGCGCACCGGGCCAGCAGCCGAGCCGCCAACAATAGCCAAGTAGCGTGCAAAGGCAAGCCCTCCTTCGGTCAATGTCGTGCCGTGGCCTTCGCCCGGTATTGAACTGCGGCGGCGAAGCTGTTTAACTCCGGGAAAACTGCACACCGCCATGAACACCCGACACGTTCGTTTTGCTCCCGGCTTCTCCCGCGCCGCCCTCGCGCTCTGGTTCGGCGTCGTTCTGCCCTCGTCCGTTCCCGCGCCGCCCGATCCCCACTGGCTGGCGCACGACCGCGACCGCCCGCTGCCCACGCCGGTCGATCCGGGCACGTCGAGCACGCAGGAACAACCCGGTCGGCCGCCCGCCGACGCGGTGGTGCTTTTTGACGGCAAGGACATGTCGCCGTGGTGCGCGATGGACGGCAGCCCAACCAAGTGGGTGGTCCGGAACGACGCCATGGAGTGCGTGCCGGGGAGCGGTTACGTCCGCACCCGGCGGTGTTTCGGCGACTGCCAACTCCACGTCGAGTTTGCCACGCCGACGCCGCCCCATGGCGAAGGTCAGGGTCGGGGCAACAGCGGCGTGTTCTTTGGCCTCGACCGCTATGAAATCCAGGTGCTCGATTCCTACGGCAACAAAACCTACGCCGACGGCTCGGCCGCCTCGGTCTATATCCAGTACCCGCCGCTGGTGAACGCCTCCCGGCCGCCCGGTCAGTGGCAGTGGTACGACATCGTGTGGACCGCGCCGCGGTTCGACGCGGAGGGCAAACTCCGTTCCAAGGCCTGCGTCACCCTCTTCCACAACGGCGTGCTGGTGCAGAATCACGTCGAACTGACCGGCCCCACCGGTTGGCTGACCCGCGCGCCCTACTCGGCCCATCCCGAGAAACTGCCCCTCTCTCTCCAGGACCACGGCAATCCGGTGCGCTACCGCAATCTCTGGGTGCGCGAACTGGGACCGCGGGGCAAGCCGGAGTTCATGCTGGCGAACACCGTCCTGGACGGCTACAGCGGCACCTACGAACTCAACCGGGGCTTCAACGCTGAATTCTCGCGCGGGCCGGACGGCACGCTCCTGCTCAAATTCGGCGGCACGCCGTTCACGATGTTCGCCGAATCACCAACGCATTTCTTCGCCAAGACGACCGACGTGCAGGCGGAGTTCCAGACCGACGGCGACAACAAAACCGTCGTCATCTCCGTCGGCGAAGGCGGGATGAAGGCGAAGAAGCTGAAGTAGGACCAGCCGCCCACAGCGGGGACAACGTATCACCGGTGAGATTCTGAGGTTGGCGGATGAAGCTTACCGGTTCCCTTCGGGGTCCAGGAGCAAGGAGATGAAGTCATACTGGCCAATCGAAAGCTCGGCCCGTTGAAGCTGACCCGTTCTGCGCCGCACGGGCGGCTCCACCAAACAGTCATCCCAGGAAAAGCAGATGATCGTGCCGCCAACCCCGGAGTCCTTGCCGCTCATTTTGACAATGGCTCCCGCGCATGGGCCGCCGCCGGGGAAAAACCTGCGGAAGAAAAGAATCAAACACCTCGAGCAAAGCGCCGCCCACCTCGGCGGCCAACTCACTCCCATCTGATGCCTTACAAATCCCGTGGCGCTAAATTTCAGTTGCTCAGAAGCCTTCATGGCTCGCGAGGACGAACGACCAAAAGCTGAGCCACGCCGACGGGCGAATGGCTCCGCAAACTCGATAATCGCTGCATAACTCAAACCATCCATAAACTCAAGGCGCAGTCGGCGTTGGCTCCAGCGCGGTGCTAGCCGGAGAATCTTCGTATCTCAAAACAATCTCTGGGAATCTCTTCGCGACGCTCAAGGTGCCGAAAGCTCACGTCGCGCGCTTCACGGCAGTTGTATCAATCGGTAGAACTGTCTGGACGCCGCTGCCATGTTGGTAAACGTGGCGGTGTCGGCGTTCGCCACGTTAGTTGCGACCGAAACCCAATCGGCGAGGTTGAGGTCGGCACACGCTTGGATTACGTTTGTGCTTCCTGGCGTCAAGCCGCTGACGCTAAAGACAAATTGGTGGTTTGCCATGTTCACTTTCGGTGTGCCCAGCATGGGGAGTGGCGCGGGAAGGGAGTCCACACGGTTCATCGTATAGCTGCCGGAGTAAACGATTGTAGCGTTCTGGTTGAGTATAAATGTGCCCACCGTGTGGCCCAAACTACTCTCGGTTGCGGACTGGCCATAGGCGGTGACTTGGACGCGGCCTCCGCCGCCGTAGCTTGGTGAATCGCGATAAATCCAGCCATTCGGCGCCACTATTGCCGTGAGAGTCTTGCCTCCCCCAAGGTCAACAGTATATAAGCCGGAGGTGGAAAGGAAAGCGCCGCTCAATACGTTGTAGCCCTGCATCTGGTAGGAAAAGGCAGCACTGTCGTCGTTCGCGTTGAGGCTCACGGAGCCGGACGGAGAAATGGTGAATGACGTGGTGACGTTGGAGATGTCAGAATACCCGTTGCCTCCTGGAGCGACAACACATGAACCGTAGAAAGCGTTGCCATTGTCATCATTGTAAAGATAGCCGCCAATCAGTGTGGCGTTTTGATTCGTATCCACAAACAAGGCAAATCCTCCCACGGCATCGCTTGTTTGGCCGATATAAATTCCGGCATAAGAAGGCGATTGCGCCATCAAGGTTCCCGCTGTCGCGAGAAAGATGCCCAAAAGCACTGGAATAACTAATGCCATGCTTTTACTTTTGCGTTCTATGTTCATACATATATCCTGGTTGTTGTTGTTTACCTAAAATGCTCGTCTCGCCGCCGAACGACCAAAAGCTGAGCCACGCCGCCGGCGACTCCC
>JAJXZI010000089.1 GCA_021780115.1 bacterium
CCGTTGATCTCAAACTGCGCCCGCGCCGCGCCCCCGCTCACCACATACCGGTAGTAGTCCAGATTGTTCGTCCCCCCGCCGTTGACCGCCTCATACGCCACCCCGTTGGTCAGCGTGATGACGGTGGACGGCACAGGCAGTGTTTCGGCGGCCAGGATCGTGTAGTTCACGTCCCGAACTTCCCGATTGAACACGCCCAGATACCAGCGGCCCGCTGAGAGCGGGACCGGCGCCGAATTGGTTTCAACCAGGATCGACTCGTCCTGCGCGCCCGGATTGGCGCTCTGGTAGTCATAACTCGACAGGGTCGGCAGCGGTGTCCCCTTGCGCAGCACCAAGTCCACGTCGCCGCTCAAATTGGTCAGCGTAAAGGTCGCGCTTGTGGCGTTGGTCAAAATGTCGAATTGAAAATACCGGGGGATAAACACCCCATCGGCCACACTCGGCACCGGGACGCCACTCGTCAACGGGGTGATGTCGAAATCCACCTCCAGCACATACGTTACCGGCGTGGCGTTGGTGTTCTCCACTGCCAAGTAGTAGCGCTGCCCCGGCACCAGCGGCGGCGTGCCGTTGATGGCGAGCACCGGACTCCCGTTGGTCACTCCCGACAGCAGTGTCACATCGCCCGGACCGGTGCCGGTCGGCAGGCCGGCTTGATTGAAGAACACGCTGAGCGGCCCGGAGGCTAACGCCAGCGTGTTCGTCGCCCACAGACCCCACTGGGGCACGTCCACTGCCACGTATTGAATCTCATTTGCCCCCACCGTGTTGGTCGCCGCCACGCCATTGGTCACGGTCAGCACCGGCGGCACCGCACCGGTGCTTTCCACCGCAACCACCGTGTAAGTCACCACGGCCGCGCTCCGGTTGAACACGCCCAGATACCACGGCCCCGCCGACAGCGGGACCGGCAACGAATTGGTCAACACCAAGATCGACTCCGGCGCCGTCCCCGGACCGGCGCTCCGGTAGTCGTAACTTGTCAGGCTCGGCACCGGCGGTCCCTTGCGCACGGTCAAATCCACGTTCCCGCTCAGATTGGTCAGCGAAAAGGTCACGCCCGTGGCGTTGGTCGGCACATCGAGTCGGAAGTATCGCGGGATAAAGACTGCATCCGCCACGCTCGCCACCGCCACCCCATTGGTCAGTGGGGTGATATCGAAGTCCACTTGGAAGGTGTAACTGATGGGCGTTGTCCCGCTGTTCTGCAACCCCAGGTAGTAGCGCTGCCCCGGCACCAGCGGCGGCGTCCCGCCGATGGCGAGCACCGGACTCCCGTTGGTCACTCCCGACAGCAGCGTCACGTCGCCCGGACCGGTGCCGGTCGGCAGGCCGGCCTGATTGAAGAATACGTTGAGCGGCCCGGAGGCGGGCCCCAGCACGTTCGTCGCCCACTGACCCCACTGGGGCACATCCACCGCCAAGTATTGGATCTCATTCGTCCCCACCGTATTGGTCACCGCCACCCCGTTGGTCACGGTCAGCACCAGCGGCACCGCGTTGGTGTTCTCCACCGCCGCCACCGTGTAAGTCACCACGGCCACGCTCCGGTTGAACACGCCCAGATACCACAGGCCCGGTGACAGCGGCACCGGCGCCGAATTCGTTAACACCAAGATCGACTCCGGCGCCGTCCCCGGACCGGCGCTTAGGTAGTCGTAACTCGACAGCGTCGGCACGGGCGGCCCCCTGCGCACCGCCAAATCCACGTTGCCCGTCAGATTAGTCAGCAGGAAGGTCACGCCGGAGGCGTTGGTCGATACATTGAATTGGAAGTACCGCGGGATGAAGACCGCATCCGCCACGCTGGGCACGGGTATTCCATTGGTCAGCGGAGAGATGTCGAAGTCCACTTGGAGCGCGTAAGTGACAGGAGTCGGGCCGGTGTTCTGCAGGCCCAGATAATAGCGCTGTCCAGGGAGTAGCGGCGGCGTCCCGCCGGTCCCCAAGGTCATGGTGCCGCTGGTTGCCCCGGACAGCAGCGGCACATCTCCGGAGCCTGTGCCCGTTGGCAACGCGGTCTGATTGAAGAACACGTTGAGCGGCCCGGAGGCGGTGGCCAGCACGTTCGTCGCCCTCTGCCCCCACTGCGGCACATCCACAATCACGTACTGGATCTGGTTCGATCCGATGGTGTTCGTCAGCGTCACTTGGTTGGTCACCGTCAGCACCATCGGCACCGCATTGGTGGTTTCCACCGCCACCGCCGTGTAAGTCACCGCCGCCGCGCTCCGGTTGAACACGCCCAGATACCACGGGCCCGGCGCCAGCGGGACCGGCGGCGAATTCGACAATACCAGGATCGATTCCGGCGCCGTCCCCGGTCGGGCGCTCTGGTAATCATAACTCGCCAGCGTCGGCACGGGCGGTCCTTTGCGCACCGTCAAATCCACGTTCCCGCTCAGATTGGTCAGCGAAAACGTCACGCCCGTGGCGTTGGTGGAGACATTGAATTGGAAGTAGCGCGGGATAAACACGGCGTCAGCCACGCTGACCAGCGGCACCCCGTTGGTCAGTGGGGTAACGTCAAAGTCCACTTGGAAGGCATAGGTAACCGGGGTTGACCCGGTATTCTGCAAGCCCAGGTAGTAGCGCTGGCCCGGGACCAGCGGCGGCACCCCGCTGGTGGCGAGCACCGGACTCCCGTTGGTCACTCCCGAAAGCAACGTCACGTCCCCCGATCCGGTTCCCGTCGGCAAGCCCGCCTGGTTGAAGAACACGTTGAGCGGTCCGGAGGCGGAGGCCAGCACGTTCGTCGCCCACTGCCCCCACGACGGCACGTCCACGGCCACGTACTGGATCTGATTGGGGCCGATAGTGTTGGTCAGCGCGGCTTGGTTGGTCGCCGTCAGGACGCCGGGGAAAGAATTCGTGCTCTGCACGGCCACGATCGTGTAGCTCACCGTCCCCACATTGCGGTCAATCACGCCCAGATACCACCTCCCGGCGGAGAGCGGCACCGGCGTCGAGTTGGTGACGACGGTGATCGTCTCCGGCAGCGTGCCCGGATTGGCGCTTAGGTAGTCATAGCTCGACAGCGTCGGCACCGGCGGCCCCTTGCGCACCACGAGGTCCACGTTGCCGCCCAGGTTCGTCAGCGCAAACCAGGCCGCCGTGGCATTGGTCGAGACATCAAACTGAAAGTAACGGGGCGCCGTGTCCGCCAGGCCCGGCACCGGCACGCCGCTGGTCAGCGGGGTGATGTTGAAATCCACCTCGAAGGCGTACGTGACGGGTGTCGCGCCCCGGTTCCGCAGGCCCAGATAGTAGCGCTGGCCGGGCAGCAACGGCGGCACGCCGTTGGTAGCCAGGGTGAAGCTACCTGTGGTCGCGCCAGTCAGGAGAGTCACGTCCCCGGCGTTTGTACCGGTCGGCAGGCCGGTCTGGCTGAACAACAAGTCCAGGGGCGCGGATGCCGACCACAGATTGTTGGTCGCGAACTGGGCCCAGAGCGGCACGTCCACGGTGAAATACTGAATCTGGTTGGTTCCGATGGTGCCGGTGACGCCCACGCCGTTGACCAAGGCCTGCGCCTGCGTAGTGGCGTTCGCCGAAGTCACCGACAACTGCCAACTGACCAGTGTGGGGGCGGGATTGGTGGCCCCGACGCGCGTGTCCCAGACCTCCAGTTTCCACTCGCCGCGGGTGTTCTCGCCCGCAAGCGGGACCAGCGATTGCTCCGGGAGGTAGAATCCGCCGCCGGCGGTTAAGTTGGTGACGGAGGGCGCGAACGGCGGCACGGCAAACTTGACGGGGGTGGTCGTCAGGTTCGTGTTCTCGGTGAAGACGGTGTAGAGGTAGTTCGTCTGCGTCGCACTCACCGTGTAACTCCATTGGGCAGCGGTGTTCGTGTTACCGCTTTCGTTCACGACAATCGTCACGGCGGTCGAAGCGCCCGGCCCGAAGGGCACGTTGACCGAGCCGATCCCACTGAACAGATTGGGTCCGTAAACCCGGCCCGACTCGTAAAAAACCGAGAGCGCGTCCGGGAGGGCGCCGAAATTATAGTCAATGCGGAGAGTGCCCGACGTGGCGCCGGCATTGATCGTGTTGGTCGCCGGCTGCGGTCCCCCGGAAAAAGACACCGGCGCCAGGTTGGTCACCAAGACGGTCCGGCCCAGCCCATTCGTGTCCCAACCGCCGCGGTTTTCGTCCAGTAGAATGCGGGTGCCGCTGGGGCTGATGAGCGTCAGCGCCAAGTCGGACACCCGCGGGTGATCGATGCGGACGCCAACGTCCACGGCGGCGATCTGCAGGTCGTTGGTCACGAAGATGGACGAGTCCGTGACCGCGTCGTCAAGGAGGGGCGTCGGACCGGTGGAAGCAAAAGTCACCGGGATCACGCCCGCCAGCCCGATGTCCACCTGGATGGTATAGGTGACGGTTTGGGCGGTACCGTTGGGATTGTAAATGCCGAGGAAATACCGGCCCACGCTCAGCGGCGGCGAGTCCGACAAGCTGAGCGAGAGCGCTCCGCCCACGGTGGCGGGAATATTGGCCATCTTGTCGTACGCGGTGAGCGTCGGGAACGCACCTTTGCGCAGGTAAAGCTGCATCGGCTCCGGGTTGCCGGGGAGAATGGTCACGGTCACGTTGGTCGCGCCCGGCGGCACGTCGATCACATCGTAGGCGAAGCTATCCGGCGCGACGGTGACGGTGATCGCCTTATCGTGCGGCGGGACCGGCAATAGTTGGATGCTGACATTGTTCACTTGGCCGGTGTTCTGCAGCGCGTTATCGACCATTGTCAGGAGCCAGACGCCCGCCCCCTCCTGGCCGACGAAATCGCGCAAACTACCGGGGCCGTCGCTTTGCAGCAAACCGGGGAGGTCCCCATTGTCGTCGTACATAAACGTCCCGCCGATGACGGCGCCCAGGCTGTCGTGGTTGTTGAGCACCACGAAGGTCTGGTTGTGGCTCAGGTTGCCGAGGAGGTCGCCGAAGTTCTGGTGCGTGATGTTGTTGCTGACGACCACCCGGAGGACTTGCATGGGGAAAGGATTGATCGCGAAGATCAGCGCGGCGCCGGGCAACTCTGGCGAACCATCCGGGATGGGCGCGGGTACGGGCACTCCCTGCAACACCGTTCCCCCACTGCCGTTGTTCAAGGCGAAGGGCTGCTGGCTGAAAACGGCGATAAAGCCGTATTCGGAGGCCATCTGGTCCTCCGACTTGACGCCGGCGTAATAGATCTGGCCTTGGACAGAGTTGGAGTAGATGACGACCTCCGTGCCGCCGCGACCGAGCGACTTGTCCGCCGCGGTGATCGCCGCCGGATCCAGATTGGTCAACGCGCCGTTGCCCGACACGTAGAGATCGAGGTCCGCCTCGGCGCGGGAGGCATTCGTGACCGCCGTTTCCCACACGCCAATGCGCGGCACGGACAGCGTCGCTGCCTGGAAGGTGACAAAGGCGACGTTGGTGTAGCCGGTGGTGTTGGTCACGACGTAGAAATTCCACTGGTTGGTCTGCCCCAGGAACAGCGTGTTGGTGCCCCAGGAGGTCACCACGTTGCCCACAAAGTTGGTGCCCAGCAATGGGCTGTTCGCCCCGATGCGCTGGTTAAGCAGCGGGATGCCATTGCTGGCGGAGGAAAGGAACGTCACATTGGCGAAGTTGGCCGAAACCAGCGGTTGTTGGACGAGCGTGAGGGCGTTGGTCACCAAGCCGTCGCCGCTGGAGATGACCAAGGCGTAGTCCTGCACCACGTCATTGGTCTGCGCAGTGACAGCGTTCACGTTGACCCGCCGGCCATACACGGTGATCGAGTAATGAGCATCCGCCAGATTGGTGCTGCCAAAGCTGTTGGTGCCCAGGGGCGGCGCCAGATAGACATTTTCCACGTTGTTGACGTTATCCAGCGGCGGCGGCGCGTTGGTGCTCCAGGCTTCGTTGAACAGGCTCCCGGCCGGGATGTCGTTGCCGTAATAGACATCGCCGGTGTCGAGGTTGGTCACGATCAGGTCGAGATCGTTGACGAGCTTAAGGCTGGCGGCCGGGTTGCCGGGCGGATCGGTCCAGACCAGCGTGACACGCAACGGCTGGCCCTGCGCCGCCGAGGAGACCGTCACGGTGCGCGTCTGACCCTCGCCAGTGGCGAGCGCGTTGGTCGGGTTCTGATCGAACATCAGCGTGGTGCCGCTGGTTGGCGAGACGCCGCCGGCCAGCGCGCCCGGCAACGTGCTGGGGAGCTGGGGCAAGCCCCAGCCCTGGTGGTTGATGCCACTGCGGACCTCGAAATCGTAGAGCAAGCCGGCCGAGCGCGCGCCGTTGATGAGCAGGGCCTTCATCATGGCCGGACTGTTGGTCACGTGGAGGCGCTGCTCGAAAAACTCCTGCATCAATGCCAGCACGCCGGACACGTCCGCCGCCGCCATGCTGGTGCCCGACTCGTAGCGGTAATACGGCCCCAGCGCGTCGTTCAACCCGCGCAACACATCGTAGTAATTGCCGTTGTCGTTCGTCGTGACCAACTCGGTCGCCAGGTTGAACGTCACCGCCTGCGCCGTCGGGTTGCCGACGCTGTAGAACCAGGTCGTGCCCGTCGTCAACGCCAGGCTCGGCGGGATGGACACCTGGTTCGTGCCGACAAAGTCATAGCTGGTCGCGGTCGGGTTGTCCGACAGCTTCACGAAGATCGGCAGGGCCGGAAACGGCGCGGGAGAAAGCCGATTGGAGGACACGGTGATGGTGAACGCGACGGCGTTGTCCGGGACGAACAGCGAATAGTTGTTAAGCGTGTTGGTCTGGACAACCTGGTTCAGGAAACTGTTGTCGTGGTAATTGGTCGGGTTGTAGTACGCGCCGGTGTCCCACTGGCCGGAGCGCGTGGACACCACGAACGTGCCCGGCGCCACGAGGTCCGGCTTGAACCGGCCGACGTCGCCTTCAAGGCCGGGGCCGACGTTGCCGCGGCCGGAGAATTCAGCCACCTGGTCCTGGCTGTCGCTATCGGCCAGGAACGCCTGATTGGTCACGCCGTCCACCACCACGTCATTGGTGATGTTCCGCAACTGTTCCAGCGCGCCGACGGTGATGACGTTCTTGGCCGTGCCGGGCGAGAGGATGCTGCCTGGATCGCCACCCAACCCGTCGGAGTTGGCGTTGCCGTTGTTACCCGCCGGGAAGACGAAGAGCACCGGCTGCGAGCCGGGCACCGACGGCAGCGCGTCCCGCACCGCCGCGTCGTAGCTGGCCGCGCCGATGGTGTAATCGTTCGCGCCGGCGTAGCTCCAACTGTTGTTCGAGATGAAGGCGTTGGTGTTGGCCGCGGCTTCCTGATGGTTGGCGCCGTTCTGTCCGGGACCGGCGGTGATGTCCACCGCCAGCGAAAAAATCCGCGCTCCGGGCGCCTTGCCACGGAAGTTGGCGCCCGCTATGGAGCCGGGCACGTTGGAGACGCCGTTGGTATCCGTCGCGACTGTGGGGCCGTTCGCGCCGCTGCTGGCAATGATCCCTGCCACATGCGTGCCGTGGCCGTTGGTGTCCACCAGGCTGATCGGCAGGTCGCCGGTGACCCGCCCCGCCAAGTCGGGATGCGCGGCATCCACGCCGGTGTCGGTCACGTTCACCAGCACGTTCGCGCCGGTCAGGCCCAGCCAGTTGGCGTTGGTGATCGTGTCGGGAGCCACGCCGAGGCGGACGCGGCTCAAATCGTTGGCCGGCGCGACAGGATGAAACGCCTCGATGAGCATCACGCCGGGCAACTGGGCCAGCGCCGGCAGGCTGTTTGCCGGCGCCTGCACCGTCAACACCGGGCCGAAGGGCGACGGGCCTTCGTCGAAGACCGTTGCGCCAAGTTTTGCCAGCGCCGTGACCGTGGCGGCGCGGGCGTCGGGAAACAGCGTCAGGTTCAGGCCACTGTTGGGTGGCATGGGCTGCTCCGGGACCGCCTGTGGCAGCAGTTCCGGCGCGAGCTTGTAATACGGCTCGTACGGCAGGACGGCCTGGATGCGCGGGTTGGTGGCCAACTGCTGCGCCGCGTCCGCCGAGAGGCGCACCAAGTAGGCGTTGTTCGGAATGTACGAGGAACTGCTGGCGCCCGCCGCCGCCAGCGCGTCGCGGAACGTCCCGTCGGCCGCGCCGTGCGACTGCACGATGTAGGCCCCCGGATGGCCGTGGGCACGCAAGTGGTCCGGGATCGTCAGCGGCCCGCCGCTGTGCGTGTTGATCAGCGCGTTGGCCAGCAGGATCGCGTCGTCACTGCGCGAAAGTTCGGTCAACGACTGGGTCGTGTTGCTCAGGCGGTAGGGATAGCGCCGCGATTGGGCAGCCGCGGGGGGGCGCGCCGGTGGGTGGCTCAACAGCGCGGCAGAAGGCGCCCGCGGGGGAATCGCCTTCGCGCCCGGCGGCGCGGGCTTGCCCGCCGCGGACGCTGGTGAAACCGTCGTCCCGCTCCCCCGTCTGAGGCCGGCCCGCTGGACCCACAGGGCCACTCCGAGCACCAGTGCCCCGACCAGCACCAACCATCGCAGACCTCGCCAGCGCGTTTTCATGTTCCGGTTCTACGGCAGGGCCGCCTCAGTCGGGCGGCAGGACGTTGTAGCTTTCGACCACGGCGCGCGGCGGGTTGGCCCGGAGCAGCAAGACCTGCTGGACGGGCGGCAACAGCCACAGGGTGGGCAACGGCGGCGGCGCGTGCTCAATGCGCACCACGGCGCGCGTGGCAGTCTCGGCCATGATCTGATAATTGGTGCAGAGGCCGAAGAACGGCCCGCCCGCGGTCACAATCGAGCCGGGCGCCGGCCGCAAGGCCTGCCCGTAGGCATACACCACGAAACGCGGCTGGTCGTCGCCCCGGAGCAGGCCGAGGACTTGTTGCGGGATGCGCTCGTAGGCCGCGTCGGTCAGGCCGCGCGCCCGCTGAATTGGACTCAGGTTCAAGAACGGCGAGGAGACAGTCAACTCCGGCACGGACAGGATGTCGCCGATCCGCCAGAAAGTCGTGTCGGGGTGAACATAACTGCTCACCAGTTTGCCGCCCAGATTGGCGGTCACCGTTCGATAACGCTCGCGGAGGATGCCCTGCACGATGCGGCTGAGCGGCGCGAGCAGACCGTCCGTTCCCACCGGGGGAATGGGCAGCCATGCGAACTGCGGCACGGCGAAAGGATTGGACGCCAGCGTCTGGTCGCTGGCCACGTTGGTCAGGACGAGGACGCCGCTGAGCACGGCGGACCAAGCAGGCAAATTGGCTTGATTGACGGAGAGTTGCCCGCGGGTGGCGTTGGCGCTGAGGGCGGTGGTGAAGTGTTCGAGCATCGCCCAGTCGCTGATTGGCCGCAACGCGGCGGCGTCGGCCAGGCCGCTGGGCCAGACGAACCCGTCGCCGGTCCAACGCGCCCAAGCCAGGGGGTCGGCCAGCCACACGTCCGGCGATTTGAGATAAAGCGTCTGCCACGGGGTGCCGCGGTGGACGCGGCCCAGCCAGCCGATATTCGGCAGTTTGTAAGCCGGGAAATCCCAATCGTCCGAGCGGCGCACCATCGGATCCTTCAACGCCAAGTCCAGGGCGTGCAAATCGGTATTGGTGACGGAAGGATCCACGGGCCAGGGATCGTAGCGCTGGTTGATCTGCCCGATGTTGGGGATCAGCACGGTGGGCGGGATGACGCCGGAGGGCTTGACCAAGCCGACATCGTTGGTGCGCAGCAGGTCGGTGAGGTCCCACGCCGTGTAATGCACCAGCGGATCGTTGGCCTGCCAGGAAGTATTGAGGTAGATGCGGCTCGCCGGATTGAACGGCGTCTGCATGGCCAGGTTCGTGATCGCGCCACTCATTTCCGGGTAGTAGATCGGCGACAGGCCGCAGAACACCCGAAAGGCGTCAATCGCCTTGTTCTTGTCGTTGCCACTGATGGGATTCAGGGAATAGCTGCTCCAGTCGGCGGTCATGGAATCGGCATTGCCGAGCGAAATTTCGATCTGCCAGCGGAGGCCTTCGGTAGGCGAATTGATGCCCAGGCCGCCGAGACGATTGGTGCGCCAGACGCCCGCGATGCCGGTGGCCGCGGTGTTGAAGCCGAGTTGCGCCGAGATGTCCATGAAGGTGCTCAGGCCCCCCAAGCTGACCAAGTCCACGATTCGGCCCGTGTTGTGATCCACCAGGAGGTAACGCACCTGATTGGTGGTGGTCAGCCACAACTGTGGCACCGGAAAGCCGAAGCGATTCTGGGGCTGGAAGCCGACGCCCAAGCTAGCGAGGGTGCCGCCGCCACTCTGGTCCTGCCAATAGATGGAATTCGGAAAGGTCAGGAAGCCGCCCGCCGCCGGCACTTGAATGCCGCTGTTCCCGTACCCGGTGTAGCCGGGCCAGTTGGTGATGACGGTGTGCAACATCGGGGCGTTGGCGGGCAGATGAAACCAGTTGGTCGCCAGGATGCGCTCCGGATTCCACAGGATGGTCTGGGTATCCATCGAGAAATACATGTCCAGCGGCCGTGCGTAGTTGGTCAGGTAGGAGTTCCACGCCTCCAGACCCAGCACGTTGGTCAACCCGATGACGTACATCTGGTTCGTCTGGGTGATCTTCCCGCCCAGCCGGTCCTTGCGCAATTCCAGGCTGCGACTGACCAGCACGAAGCTCTGTAACGCCGCCTCGTTGAAATTCGGGAACCCGCGCTTGGCGCCCACGATCGGCGGCACGCCATAGACGATGACGTCCGGATACTCGCCATTCGCCGCGGCGCCCAGACTCGGCAGGTCGGTCCAGAGTTTGTAACTGGTGTAGTGGGCCACGCTCGTGTCATACACGTAACCCGAGATGCGCACGGTATGGTTGCTCACCGTGAAGATGGGCCGGAACACCGACGGGAAGGTATCGGGACTGGTTGCGTCATAGATGTTCGCCGCCACCTGGAGGAGGCGGTGAACGGCCGGCGAGTAGTAGTTATTGGTCGCCGGCCAGACGGGAATATTGGTGATGCTCAAGCCCGGCATCGGCGCCAACGCCGGATCGCGCAGGAACCGGTCGGCGACATTGGTAAAGAACTCCCCGGCGAGCGCCGCGTTCAGGACGGGATTGGCGTTGTGCCAGTCGATGAAGTTGGTCGCCGGGACGCCGTTGAGGTTGACATAGTTGAGGTCGATCTTCGGCGCCGGCGTCGCGGGCAGCGCAGCCGGCGGCAAGGTGGCCACGAGCTGGTCGTGGTAGATCAAGTCAGGCGGCTCCGGGCTGGATTCAGTGCCCAGCCCCGACAACAGGTTGTAATAGGTGTAGCGGTCGTAGGAATCGTTGAGCAGGCCCACCTGTAAGAGACGGTTGGTAAAGGCGGGTGAAGTCTTCGTCGCATCGAAGAGATCCTGGGGGGAGAAGAAGTGGTTGAGGTTGGCGGCGCCGGGCCAGGGCCACTGCGGCTTGTAATTCCAGGGCAGCAGCGCATCGGGCCCGGTCATCAGCGGTCCGTCGCCGTAAATATCAATCGGATACAACGAGGCCGGAACGCCGCCAAAAAACTGCTGCATACTCAGGAGCGTGTGGAAGTCACCGCCGTACCGATAGCGCAGCAAGGTCAAGGCATCGTCAAACGCCGAGCCGAAGCTATAGGCGCCGGACGGGTTGTAACTATAGGTGGTCCAAGCGTTCGTGTTCAGATCGCGTAGAAAGGCGGCCAGGTTGATCTCCCAAGTTCCGGCGCCTTGGTTGCGCAGAAAGCCCTCCAGCTTGGGGTTCGTCGAATTGCCCAGCTTGACCTGGTTGTGGATGCGATTCAGGTCCAGCGCCTTTCCTTCGGGCACGATCAAGTAGGCCCAGCGGTCCACGAATGGATTGTTGGCCGAATGCGGCTGGTCCGAGCGCGCTAAGTCCCCCACCCATTCCGGGTCGCCGACGAAGAAATTGGTCAACGGCACGCCGGCTGAACCCAGAATCGGCGCGCCCAGTCCGTCCAGCACCGGCAGGTAGCCGTTGGTGTCAAAGCGGCCGTTGCGGTTGAGGTCGAGATAATAGCGGAACTCCGACGGGAAGGCGCGGTTGGTGGAGATGAAGACCGGTGGGCGCGGGTTGTAAAAGAGGTTGGCGACCATCTGGGCAAAGTTCGGCGAGCCGGGCACGAGCGGCCGGCCGGCCGCGTCAGCGTAGCTCACGTTGGTCAGATTGGCCCCGAGGGACGGATTGAAGCCCAGCGGGTTGATATAGTTAGTGGACACCATTAGGTCGTAGGCCGATCGGTTGGTCCGGCCGAGGAGATTGGCCATGAGCTGGGCCTGGGCGCGTTCGAGGGCCGTGTCCGCCGCCAGCCGGGCGGTAGTCTGATCGGTCGTGTTGGCCACGGCCCCTTTCTCGCGCCGGCTCAACGCCAGGAAAGCAATCGCCAGGAAGGTGATGACTGAGAGCAGGATCAGCGTGATGACCAAGGCGATGCCGCGTTGGTGCTGAGCAGCAAGTTGAAGGTGGCCAACGGCAGGTCCGCGCCGGCGGAGAGGAAGAGAACCTTCCCTCGGCACCTTAGAACCTGCAACTTTGAACTTGAACTTCATGGGTAAGCGAGGATCTCCGCGTTGCGGAGCGGGATGCGTTGGCGGAACAGATGCACCCGGCCGGCCTGGTCGGCGAGGAATTTGGCGGCGGCGGTGGGGTTGCCGGCCAGGGAGCGGAACCGTTCCAGCACCTGGGGTTCCAGGATGGCAAACTCCACCTCCAACGACGCCGGCAGTGCGTTGCTGTAGAACCGGTACATCGGCACGCCGAGCTGGCCGGGCATGACCTGCAAGTTCGGCAGGTTGACGGCCGGAACCATCAGCATGCCGTTGGTGTCGTAGGCGCGCACCTCGAAGTGAATGATGCCATCGGCCACCCGGCGGGGGCCGGGCCGCAGCGTGGCCAGGGTCTGCGGTGTCTTGGAGAACCAGATGTTGGTCGGAGACGTCGGTATCATGGAAACGGGGAAGTTCGTTTCGTACAGATACAGTGCGCCCAGGGTCGCATACGCCGTGTCCGGCACCGCCAAGTAGTCGTAGGTGACCCATTGCTGGTTTTCCCGGGTCAGAAAGTAGAAACGTTCGAGGACGTTCGAGCGGAACTCGACGCTGCCCGGCAGGGACTGGAGTTGACCCACGATCGGTTGCACCGCGATGTTCACCCCCGGCAAAAGGATGGTCCTCGATCCAGGCGCCAGATTGGTGGCGCTGATGTAACAGGGAGCGATTTGCTCGATTTGGCGCGTGAGCATCTCCTGGAGCGAGCGGCCCGACTGGAGAATGTCGGTTTGCGTCATGCTGCCGCGGAAGGCCCGCTGGACTTGGTTGAACATGGCGAGCAGGCCGATGACCATCACGGCCATCAGCGAGACGGCGACCAACACCTCCACAAGCGAAAACGCAGAATGGACCCAGCAGGCGGAAAACCGACCGGAACCGTCCGGCGCCCGGCGGGCCTGAGCGAGACTGCGACGCTGACAACGCGCTTTCATGGTTACGGCGAGGTGGCGTAGGAATCAGGTTCGAGGAAGTACCACAACGGCCTTTGAGGAGGCACCGCGACCAACTGGCCGGCGACGACCGTGCGGTACGTCTGCCGGCCGGGTCCCGTGTTCCCGTTGGGCAGGAGCGGCCAGCGGAACAGCAACCGCACGTCGTACAGGTTCGTCTGGAGGTTGGCCGCGAAGTTCAGGCTGAAGCGGTCACTGCCGAGGCCGGGCGGCGGCGTCAACGCCACAAAGCCGGCATGGGGCACCACCTCGGCCACCATTCGGTAGGTGAAGGCCGTGTCCAGCACGTCCGGGTTGCCTTGCGGGGGTTTGTCCGCCACCGGGCCGGTCAGGGCGCGCACGTAGGCGACGACGTAGTTGCTCAGATACCCGCCCTGCCCTTTCGTCGGCACCAAGTATTTGGGCGTGGAGAGAAGACCGATCACACGCTGGCTGTTCACCAGGCGGAAGTTGGGCGAGGCGTTGCCGGGCGTGTAAACGTTGCTGGTGGTGACGCCCGCGGCCGTCCCGTTGGCATTGCACGGCGTGACATACTGGATGATGGACGTGACATAGTTCGTCAGGTCGAAATCATTCAGCGGCGGCGCGCCCGCCCGGATCTTCTCCATCCAGTAATTGGCATCCTGGTTGACGATGGTTTCCTCGCGGTTCTCCTTCTGTACGTTCATGCCCGTCGGCAGGACGCCGATGATGGCCACCAAGGCGAAACCGATGATCGCCAGCGACAACGCGATCTCGACCATCGTGAAGGCGCCTTCGCCGCGTCCACAACGGCCAGCGCGTCCCTGCGCTCGTGCGTCGTTTTCACCCCGGGCCGGTTCGCGCACGAGGACGCAGGATGCGGACGAGGACGGTTGTCCCGGATGCCGTGCTGTCAGCGGGCGCGGTGGCACTGCCATGCCGAATGAGTCGCTGGTCTTCATCGCACAAGCGGGGTCTCGACACGAGCACGGCCGGTCAACCAGTCGATGTGGATCAGGTTAAAGGCGTTCGTGCTGTTGCCGGGCGGGGTTTCCGTGGCCGCGGGAGGCTGGGCGAGCGCCACTTGATTGGCGTCACGGGCAAACAGCACGCTCCCACTGGCCAGCGGGATGAATTCATCCTGGCCCGAAAGCAGTTGCCCGTTGGCGTCAAAGGCCAGGTAGGGCAGCGTCAGATAGGGATTCGAGACCGAAGCCCGCGGCGCCAGTTCCGAGGGAAAGGGGATCGTGTTCGTCGTGCTGAAGCCATAAACGAGAAACGGCCATCCCGTCAGCGGATCCGCGAACCGGGCCACCAAAACCGAGCGCGGGACAAACTTCCAGGCCGCGATGAACGCGCCCTCCGGCAGCGTCCGCCACGGTCCCAGGTACCGCGGCACGGACCGGCCCGGTTGATCGCCGACGCTGCGCATCGCGACGAAAGTGTAGCCCGTGAGTTGCTTGTCGAAGAGGTGCTTGGCCTTGGCCTGCTCCAGGCCGGGCAGACTGGAGAAGATCGAGGCGTTGATCGGCGGTTGGTTCCAGAAACCGGGCGGCAGGAAAACCATATAGACGACGGTGCGCTGGCTGATGGCCAGTTGGCGGGCGCGCGCCACGTCGTCCAACATCTGGCGGCTGGCGGCCGCCATGGCGTTGGCCTTGCCGAAACTTTTGATCGCCGGCACCGAGAGCGCGGCCACCACGCCGATGATGGAGATCACCACCAGCAACTCCAGAAGCGTAAAACCGCGATGGGCAGACGGGCCTTTCACAACATCACTGCTTCCAGCTCAGAACGTTGTCCCGGTTCACGCCTTGGTTGGCTTTGACCGTCGGATCGATCTTCTTGTCATAGCCGGCCGACCAGACCATCACCTTGGCGTTGGGCAGTTCGAAGTGCGGACCATTCCCCTGAGCGTCGGCCCCGTTGTAAAGGCCGTTCAAGCCGGCGGGCGAACTGGCCGCCGATTGGGAAACCGCGGGGTTCCGGTAAAAGGCGTCACGACATTTCTCGTCGTAGTTCAGATCCACCGTGATGACGTAGGGATTCCCCCAAGGATCGCGATAGACGCCATCGATACCGACTCCGGGCGATCGGGTGTCTCCCACCGTGGTGGCGTTCAGAAATTTGATCCTTTGCGGGTTTTTGACGTGGCCCTGATTGATCGTCGGAGTGCCATTGGCGTAGTTCTCCAAGTCGAGCAGGATGGCCATGACCTCGCGGTTATCGGCCTTGTAGGAGACGCCTGGCACGGCCACGGTCACCGGCCCGGCCGGGCTTTGAAAGATCCCGCCGTAAGTGAAGTCGTCGCTCACGGCGACGGCGGCGTTCAGGGCGTTGGACGAGACGGGCAGGCGGCTGTACGTGGATTCATATTGGTTCACGGCGGCGACGATGTTGCCGATCTCCATCTGCGCCCGCTTGGTCTGGGTCTGGACCTTCCCTCTCACCAAGGCGGGCAGGAGCATCCCGGCCAGGATGCCAATGATGCTGATGACCACGAGGAGTTCCACCAAGGTGAACCCCCGGTGCGGGGAACGCGAGTACGTCGGGATGGTTTTCATAGGGCCAAAGAGCGGAGTTCGAGGAGCGAGTCGTGGCGCAGCCGGCAGAGGACCGCGCTTGCAAGACAAACGATCGAGCTTGGACGTGCGGCACTGCTCCGGCATCCACAACCGGACGATGATGCAGGGGCACCAGGCGCATTCCTGCCAAACCAACGGCACGACTGTTGGCGGCGCGTTTGATCGTGTTTTCGGTGCTGTTGGCATAGGTTTCGCGCAGTCAGTGGGCAAGCTGCGGTTTGTCACTCCAGTTGCTGACGCGATTGGTCTTGCCTTGAACAATGATGTCCACCCACAAATCGTAGGTGTTGGGATTGTTCGTCGGGTTGGTGGAGACATAGCGCCAAGGATTGAGGCCGGGCCTGCCCGGCACAGGTTGGGTGGGCCACCTTTCCGGCCAACCCACCGAAGCCACCAGCAGCTTGATGTCGGTGTTTTGGTCAATAGCGGCCGTAAGTTCTCCCACTTGCTTGGGATTCAAGCCCTTGAGGAAACTCGCGGCGACCGGCGCGTCGGCGTCGCCGCCACCCTTGGAGCAGTTCAGAAACCCGCTGATTCCGAAGGTGGACGGCACTTGTTTGACCGGCAGGCGGCCCGTGCCGTCGAGAGTCTGGTAGCGATTTCCGTTGTTCGTCAAGACGGTGCCGGCCAGTTCAAAGTAAAGCGGATTGACCATGAAATTCCCGGGGTTGTCCGGTGGATAGAAGCCCTTCCCCGCCTTGTAGGCGTCGATGGCGGTCGCCATCTGGGCCAGTTCTGTTTGCGTGCGCGCGACCGTGGCCTTGGCCTTCAAAGCGCCCATGGTCGGCAGGATCAGGGCCGCCAGCAACCCCATGATCGAGATGACGACCAGCAGTTCAATCAGGGTGAACGCCATCGCTCGCGGCCGCCCGGATTCAAAGGGAGTATTCATCGGAAAACGATGTTCACCGCTCGCGCAGTTCCTGTTCCATCCGCTCACTCAGCCATTGCTTGATCATGCTTTGATAATTCAGATACCGCGACCGTGCCAACCGCTTGATCCTCGCCAGCATCCGCGGATCGATGCGCAGCGTGATGGTGACGGATTCGGAGCTTTCGCTCGGGGCCGCCACCGCCGCTTCCATCAGCCGCACGTGCGGCTTGTTTTCGGCCCAGAAAGCCGCCTCAGCATCTTCGCTGTCGAAGATGGGCACTTCTTCCCAATTCAGTATCGCGTTCATGCTCGACGCGGCTTCGGCCACGCCCTCATTCATTCAGATTCATTGCGCCAGGGTCTGGTCCATTTTCTTCTGATAAAAGAACCGTTCTTCCGGCTCGAACGGCCGCGCGTAGATCACGCGGACCTGCTTCCCGTTCGTCCGATATACACTGAAGACCCCTTCCCCGCTGGCGGACAGGCCCAAGTTGAAAAAGCGGGCCTGGACGGCAAAGCGGGAAGAGTCGGGCAGCAATCGGATCGCAAAGGGATCCTCGAAAGACTCTTCGATGTCTTTCTGATTCAAAGAACTGTCCAGACTGAACGGGACGTTGTTCCAATCAAACTCCATGGTGCGAGTCAATTGTAAATCAAACGCCCATGCAATGTCTTTACTTTGTATTTACACATAGACTGGGCGTTGTCAACCATAAAAAATGCGAAGAGCCACCGCCCTTCACCGGTGGCTCTCCGAAACGGCTCCAATCAAGAGGCCTAGTCGGCGCCTCTTCGCCCGCCGGTGTCGTCGCCAATGCCTTGCATGAGCGCGATCAGCGGCAAAAACATGGCAATCACGATGCTGCCCACGATCACCGCCAGGAAGATGATCATGATGGGCTCGAGCAGCGAAGTCATGGCGGACACGGCATTGTCCACTTCTTCGTCGTAGTTGTCGGCGATCTTCAAGAGCATCTCCGGCAGCGCGCCGGTCTGTTCGCCCACGTCCACCATGCTGATGACCATCGGCGGAAACACACCGGAGGCTTCCAGCGGCGCGGTGATGGTCTCGCCTTCCTTCACGCTTTCATGGACGGCGCCGATGGCGTTGCCGACGATGACGTTGCCGGAGGTCTCCTTGACAATCGTCAGGGCCTGCAGGATCGGCACACCGCTGCTGACCAAGGTGCCGAGCGTCCGGGTGAACCGGGCGATGGCCACTTTGCTGATAACGGGGCCGAGGACGGGCATTTTTAGTTTGAGCTTGTCGAAAATACGCCGCCCTAGCTTGGTCCGGATCACCAGCAGCAGAGCGACGACGACGCTGGCGACGCCCACGGCCGTCCAGAAGAAATGGTCCTTGACGGTCGTGCTGATGCCCAGAACCAAGCGCGTGAACGCGGGTAATTGCTGGCCCTCCAGCATTCCTTCGAACACTTCCTTGAACTTCGGCACCACATAGACCATCAGCACCGTCAGGATGCAGACCGCGACACACATCACCGCCACGGGGTAAAACATGGCGGCGATGACCTTGCCTTTGATCTTCTGGGCCTTCTCCATGAACTCGGAGAGGCGGTTGAGCACCACCTCGAGCACACCGCCCAACTCGCCTGCTTTCACCATGTTCACGTACAGCCGGTTAAACACTTTCGGATGCTGGGCCAGGCCTTCGGAGAAGGTGCTGCCGCCTTCGATCGCCACCGCCAACTCCGCGATGATCCCCCGGAGCGTCGCGTTCTTTTCCTGTTTCTCCAGCACCCGCAAACCGCGCAGCAGCGGCAGGCCGGCGTCCACCAGCGTCGCGAGCTGGCGGGTAAAAGTAGTCAGGACCTTCGACTTTACCCGCCCGCTGAGGAACGGGATTTTGATGTTCAGGTTGACATCGAGCTTGCCCTTTTTGCGGGCGCCTTTGCTGGCCGGCGCGGCGGCACGCCCCTTGCCTTTGGCGGGCTTCTCTTTTTCGACCTCGACGATTTTCGTCGGAAAAAGCTGCATTTCCTTGACGCGGGCGATCGCCTCGTTCTGGTTGGCGACCTCCAGCGTGCCTTTGGTCTCTTTGCCCTTGGCGTCCATCGCGACATAGCTGAACTTTGGCATAGGGCTTCCTTTGGCTTCGGGGTGTTCGTCAGGTGTATTTCAAGACTTCTTCGATGGTCGTGCTGCCGTCAAAAATACTCCGCAGGCCGTCTTCCCGCAACGTGATCATGCCCAACTCCACCGCCTTCTGGCGCATGACGACGGTCGGCGCCCGCTCGTTGATCAGCGCCCGGATCGCGTCGTTGACGGTGAGCAACTCGAAAATGCCCTTCCGCCCCCGATAGCCCGTGTCGTTGCAGTTCGAGCAGCCGCGGCCGTAATAAAACATCTTTTCCCCGAGGTCGTGCGGCGAGAGATTCAACATTTCCAACTGGTGCTCGGTCGGCTCGAACGGCGTGTGGCATTGCTTGCAGATGCTGCGCACCAGGCGCTGGGCGAGGACGGCGATCAGTGTGGACGAAATCAAAAACGGCTCCACCCCCATGTCAACCATGCGGGTGACGGCGCCCGGCGCGTCGTTCGTGTGCAACGTGGTCAGCACCAGGTGGCCGGTCAACGAGGCCTGGATGGCAATCTGCGCCGTCTCCAGGTCGCGCATTTCCCCCACCATGATGACGTCCGGATCCTGGCGCAGAAAGGAGCGCAGGGCCTTGCTGAACGTGAGCCCCACCGCCTCGTTGATGGGCACCTGCATGATGCCTTCGATGTCGTATTCGACCGGATCCTCGGCCGTGAGCAGTTTGGAATCAATCGTGTTGACCCGCCGCAGCGCGGAATACAGCGTCGTGGTCTTGCCGCAACCGGTCGGTCCCGTGACAATGAGGATGCCGTTGGGGCGCTGGATGATCTCGGTGACGTAGTCGTAAACGTGTTTGGGGAACCCGAGCGATTCGATCTCGAGGTTCACGGCCGTGCGGTCCAGGACGCGGAGCACCACCGATTCGCCGAACTGCGTCGGCAGCGTCGAAATGCGGAGGTCCACCACGCGGCCGGCCACGCTGTAACTGATGCGGCCGTCCTGGGGGATTCGGCGCTCGGAGATGTTCAGGTTGGACATGACCTTCAGGCGGGAAATCACCGGCGTCGCCAATTGTTTGGGCGGCGGGGCCATCTCATACAACGCGCCGTCCACGCGGTAGCGGATTTTGAACTCATCCTCGAACGGCTCGAAGTGAATGTCGC
>JAJXZI010000270.1 GCA_021780115.1 bacterium
GATGTCCGATCCATTTGAAATCGATACCTGGTACAACCCGAAGCCCGCTACGTGATTCGGCATGCGAGTCACGATCACCGTCAAGCCTTTGCGGCTGAGGGTCTGGTATTTGAGCCCGTTGGCTTCGTATTCGATAACCTGTCCGTATACCAGGGCGGACGCCCAGAGCGCCACGGAACCGACAGCCCAACGGCGCAATTGGCGAGAGTTCATCACCTTTATCTTACCGACTTGGCGACAACCACGTTACAGAATTTGCCGGGCTTTACAAACGGGCTCCGTACCGCGTCTCCTGCGAATAGTGCCAACCTTTATACTGTTGGTTACGTTCTGAATCGTACTGCCCGGCATCCCGCCGCCAGCGGTGTGGATTTTCGGGCGCCGGCAGAGAGGCATTGGTGGCTTCGGCGGTTGGCCGTTGACGCTCCATAATGGGTGAGTGGCTTTCGGGATGGTTCATTGGCATTCGCGGCGCATGGTTGACCTGGCTTCCTTGATAGGCCGCCGGAACGCGCGTGGCAAGCTTG
This sequence comes from bacterium, assembly GCA_021780115.1. Lineage (GTDB taxonomy): Bacteria > Verrucomicrobiota > Verrucomicrobiia > Limisphaerales > JAJXZI01 > JAJXZI01. Next base: position 528 of record JAJXZI010000270.1, read on the forward strand.
GGGATAGCGTGGCGCGGACAGTCACCGGTCCGGTCCCGGCCCGGCTATCGCAGCCGTGAATCGCGGGCGAACTCGGCGCGTTGGTCGAGCATCAGCCGGTTCCGGCCACCGCGGTGGACCGCCCGGCCCTTCAACGCCGCAGCCACCGTCGGCGTCGTGTTGGGAAAATACGGATCCACCGCCAGTTCGACATCCGAGGGCGAGTTGGGAATGCCGACCATCGGGTTGGCCGCCGCGCGCAAGTCCAGCAGGGCCGCCTCGGGCGACTTGTTCCAAAAATCGTCCAGCGGCACCGGGTCGTCCACGCGATCAAAGCGCCACAGCCAGTAGCCGACCGGCGACGCCGGGTCGTTCGGGCGGGCCAGTTGGACGCATTGCGGCACGGCGCGCAGGGAGGAAGCCGCCAGCTCGGGGCAAAGCCAGACCCACGCGCCGGCGAGCTGGTTGCTCAACACCCCCGGCACCCAGCCACCGCGCGGGTCCGAAGGCGGCCAATCGGTCCACGGACGGAACCCCAACGCGACTTTCAGGTCGCGCCGGTCCGGAAAACGGTTGCCTTCGTCGCCCAAGTAAAGCGCGAAACCCAGGCCGATCTGCCGGAGGTTGGAAAGACACGCGGCCTGCCGGGCGCGAGCCTTGGCGCCTGCCAGTGCCGGAAGCAGCAATCCCGCCAGGAGCGCGATCACCGCGATGACGACGAGGAGTTCGGTGAGGGAGAAAGCCCGGCGCCAGAGGGCCGTTTTCGTCCTCGTCCCTGCTTCTTGCCCTCGAAACGGGCTTCGATCACTTCGAAGAACGAGGCCGAGTCGGCGGAGGCTCGCGCCGGCTGGCATCCAGGCCGGGCGCACTGTCATCGGACCGGTTGGTCCGTCGACGGCAGCGCGAAAGCCACGTACGCGTCGCCGTAAGGCGTGCCAAGTTTGTTGCCGCCGGTCGCGGCGATCACGATGAATTGCCGGCCGTGGACTTGGTAACTGGCGGGCGGCGCGTTGCCGGTCCACGGCAGCTTCGCCGACCACAACTCCGCGCCGGTGTCCTTGTCGAAGGCGCGGATTTTGTTGTCGCGCGTGCCGGCGCAGAAGACCAGGCCGCCGGCGGTCACGATGGCGCCGCCGTAATTTTCCGTGCCGGTCTTCGGGATGCCCTGCGCGGTCAGTTCCGGGTATTCGCCGAGCGGCACTTTCCAGACCAGTTTGCCCGTGTTCAGGTCGAGGCAATTGAGCGTGCCCCAGGGCGGCTTGTTGGCCGGGTAGCCTTCGGCGTCGTAAAACTTCGGGTAGCCGTTGACACCGTAGATCGGTCGCTCGCCGGGCGGCCGGGGCGGCGGCAGCGGGCGGTCGCGCAGCATCAGGAAATCTACCAGCGCCTTCACGTCGGCGTCGCTTAATTGCGGTTGCGCCGGCATGGCGTTCTTGCCCTCGCGGATCTGCTTGACCACCGCGTCGTCCGTAAGCCGGTGGCGCAGCCCGCGCAAGGGCGGATACATGCCCAGGCCCAGCCGGTTGGTGCCGTGGCACTGCGCGCAGGTGACTTCGTAAACCATCTGCCCGCGGGTCTTCGGCGCGTGCGGATCGTCCGGCGGATCGTCGTCACGAAAAAGGGAAATGCCCCAGCCCATGTGGTTGGCGGAGACGTAGAGGCGGCCGGTTTCGGGATCGACGCACGCGCCGGTCCACTCCGCGCCGCCATCAATGTTGAAATACAACGTGGGCCGGCCGTCGGTGCAGGGTTGGAACCAGCCGGTGCGCATGCTTTTGAACCGCGTCAGCGTGTAGTCGGCCGCCTCGTCGGTGCGGTCGGTCAGATCGGCCTGGGTGTATTCCTGCTTGCAGAACGGCTCGGGCAGTTCCACGTCCGGCTGGTACGGCCAGGTTTCTTCGCCGGGCACGTCGCTGGTGGGCGCGCGGCGCAGACGAAACGGGAAAATCGGTTTGCCGGTGACGCGATCGAGCAGCAGCGTGTTGCCGATCTTGGTGCAGGCGGCTACCACGTCGATGCGCCGGCCGGCGCGCGTGATGGTGGCTAGGTTCGGCGGCGCCGAGATGTCGAGGTCCCAGATGTCGTGGCGGATTTCCTGGAAGTGCCAGAGCCGCCGCCCGGTGCGGGCGTCGAGGGCGATGACACAGTTGGCGAACAGATTTCGGCCGCGGTGCCGCACGCCGAGGAAATTCGGCTTGGCCGAGCCGGTGGTCACGTAGGCGATGCCGCGCACTTCGTCCATCGCCATGCCGGCCCAACCGTTCGCGGCGTAACTCTCAGGCTGGTCCCAGGTGTCGTAGCCGAACTCGCCGGCGTGCGGTACGGTGTGGAACGTCCAGCGATGCTGACCGCTCACGCAGTCGAAGCCCCACACGTCTTTCTCGAAGCCCGGCACAACGATGACGCGCTGGAAAATCGCCGGCGCCGCGGTGGCCGCGCCGAAGTCGCCCTGGGCCACGCCCGGCAGACGCGTCTTTCCGCCTTCGCCGAACTCCGGGATCGGTCGGCCGGTCTTTGGATCGAGCGCGTAGAGGAATTTCCCCGCGCAGAAAAAAATCCGCTCGCTCGCGCCGTCGCGCCCCGGCCAGTAAATCAAACCACGGAAGGCGGGCCGGCCCTCGGGGCGGAAGCGCCAGCGTTCCGCGCCGGTTTCGGCGTTGACGGCGACGACATGCCGGCCCGGCGTGGGCGCGAACAGGACACCGCGGACAATGATGGGATTGCACTGGAGGTTGTTGCTGCCGTCGCGCGCATGGTAGGTCCAGGCCACCTGGAGGTTCGTCACGTTCCGGCGATTGATCTGGTCGAGCGCGGAGTAGCGCGTGCCGCCGTTGTCGCCGTGCGAGCGGTGCCAGGTGAGGAACGTTTCGCGCTTCGGAAAACCATTGGCGGACGTGAGTTCCTCCGGCTTCGCCGCGGGGATCACCTTGTAGAGCGGCAGCTTCTCCCGCTCCTGGGCGTCTTCGACAGACCAGTACTGGGAAGGCGGGCCGGACGTCCCGTTGGTTGGAGACAGGCTCAGCGGCTCGGCTGCGCCGGAGAGCGCCAAGCCGAGCGCCAGGGATAGCCCCGCAAGTCCCGCTTGGGGGAAATTCCGCCTGCTGTCCCACGCCAGAAGCCAGCGTGGTGGGTGCGCTGGTGAGTGAGCGCCGGCGAGGATTCGGGCGCGCACAACGAGTGAAGCGTTGATCTCACGGCAAAACATGTCGTCAGGGCGTCAGGGTAGAAGCGAAACCGGCGCCGCCGCAAGGCCGTCCTGCGCCGGCAACAGCCGGATCGCCCAGCGTCCCCAGGCGCCGCGGCCGGGAACGAGCACCAGTTGGCGGCGGGGCTGCAGTTCAACGAAACCGGCCCCGCCGGCGGCCCAAAACCAGCGCCAACCCGCCCAGCAGCCCAAGGGCGAAAACCGACGGCTCGGGCACGACGACCTGCAGCGAAAAACTCTGTAGGCCCTCCAAAACAGTCGGCGGCTGCAGGCCACCTGTCAGCGGACCGACACTAAACACTGACGATGCTCCCACGTGCCCACCGGGACGGTTGGCGGCTTCAAACGTCGAGCCATCGCTCACCCTCCACGCCGCGACTTGAGCCAAGATGTAATCGCCGGCCCCCATCCCCGGCACCAGAAATGTCTGCGCACCAAAAAAACCTGGCCTCTCGGTCGAAAACGAACTGGGAGATCCCAGCGGCTCCAGACTTTTCCCTGGCAGAGCCACATAAAGCTGCGCCGCGAACGCCGGTCCCGCCAGCAAAGTCTTGCCGTCCACATCGTAGATGGGCGCGTCCACATAAATGTTGTCGAAGCCGATATAGCTTTGACTCAATGCGCTGGAAGCCCAAGCGCATCCCAATATAAACGAGAACAATAAATTCCAGGCATGCAGGCGACTTACAAATAGCGTATTCATGCGCAGCAACCTTTGGTTTGAAGGAGTTAAGGCCCAGGCTTAACGGACATGAGCCAATCGGACCAACCAGGAGCTGGAAAGTTGTTGGTCGCGAACGATTGGATCGTCCAAAACGTCTGGTTATCTGCGGGATCAACTGTCGTGTATGAGTAATCTCCCCATCGAACATCGTTGGTATAATAAGCAGTGCCCATCTGAATTACGATAGGATTGCCAAGGAGCGTTCCATCAGCAGTCCGCCCCGCACGGAACGCACTGATGTAGTTAGTCGTACTGGACCCCGAGAACCCCAACAGCATCGCATTCTGCCAATTCACGGCCAGGGACGGCATGTAATACCACCAGGGATTGCTCGTTGCACGGTCATACACTATCCCGCTGGCGCTATATGTGAGCGGAGTGCCCGTCGAGTTCAACTGTAGCTTCCACCATTGTATTCCCGAACGGTTCACGCTGGAACCGGTCTGGTCTCCACTGTATGTGCCGTCCGCACTGTTCAGCCCGACGTGCTGGCAGGTCCA
>JAJXZI010000171.1 GCA_021780115.1 bacterium
GGCTGGAGTCGGACCCGACGGCGACGAAGGCGCCGCCGGCGTAAGTGACGCTGCGCAGCCAGTTGGTCAGGCCTGAAGGCCGGTTCGTCCAAGTCACCCCGTCCGGCGAGGTGGCAAGGGCGCCACCCTGCCCGACGGCGACGAAGATCCCATCGGCGTAGGTAACGCCATAAAACCCAGTACTCGCGCCCGACGGTCGGTTCGTCCAGTTCACTCCATCCGACGAGGTGACGAGGGCACCACCAAGGGCGACAAACGTGCCGTTGCCATAAGCAATGGCATCAAGCGAATTAGCGGCCACGCCCGACCACCGGCTTGTCCAATTCAGCCCGTCGGGCGAAGTGACGATAGCGGCCCGGGACTGATTCCCATTCCTCAAACCGACAAAGGTGCCTGGGCCATAGGCCAACGCCTGGAACCAGGTGGACCCGTTCCAGGAAGTCATCCACCCGCCCGTCCAATTGACCCCGTCGGGCGACGTGGCTATGGGATTGACACCGTTCCACGAGTGCGGCCCCGGCACGGCGAGAAAAATGCCGTTGCCGTAAGCGATGTCGGAAAGCGAATAATACCCGGACCACCGGTTCGTCCAATGAACGCCATCGCGCGAGGCCACGATGTCCTTCCCGCCCACGGCGGCAAAGGCGCCATTGCCGTAGGTGACGCCGGAAAAGGACAGATACTCATAGTCGTGATAGCCTTCCGGCCAGCGGTTCGTCCAATTGACGCCATCGCGCGAGGTGAGGATGAAACCGTCCGCCCCCACGGCGGCAAAGGTGCCGTTCCCGTAGGCGACCCGATTCAGCGTATTGGTCCTGCCCGAAGCCTGCCGGGTCCAAGAAACCCCATCGGGCGAGGTGAGGATGGCACCAAAGGCCCCCACGGCGACAAAGATGCCGCGGGCGTAGGTAACGGCATTAAGATACAGGAGCCTGCTGGCGGAGCCCCAATAATAGGACCATACCCAGTTCACCCCATCTGACGAGGCACTGACACCATTGTTCCCCACAGCGACAAAGGTTCCATTTCCGTAGCAGACGCTAGACGAGTTGCCGCCGCTGCCAGTGAACAAAGGAGATCTCCAACTCACCCCATCAGATGAAGTGACGCCACCCCACTGTCCAACGGCGATAAACATGCCGTTGCCGTAGGTGACGGCGCTGAGCGCGCCGGAAGACTGGGTTGTCCAATTCACACCATCGGACGACGTCGCGATGACGTTGGCGCCGGAGGGTTCACTCCGGAAATACCCGACAGCCACAAAAATGCCGTTGCCGTAGGCGACACTACCAAACCAGCAGGTGGTGCCCGAAGGCCGGTTCGTCCAGTGGACCCCATCGGGCGAGCTGAGGATGGCACCGCCGTCCCCCACGGCAATAAAAGCGCCGCCGCCGAAGGTGACACCATTAAGGTCATAAGACCCCAACCACCGGTTCGTCCAATTGACTCCGTCGGGCGAGGAGACGATGGCACCACCTCCCACGGCGACAAAAGTGCCGTTGCCGTAGGTGACGCCCTTGAGCAGGTAACTTTCAGACCATTCGTTCGTCCAGTGGATGCCATCGGGCGAGGTGGTGATGCCGCTGCCTCCCACGGCGACAAAAGTGGCGTTGCCGTAGGTGACGCTAGAAAACCCATTTGTGGCCGAAGTCGTCCAATTGACCCCATCGGGCGATGTGACGATGACGCCGGTGACTATGGCGCCGGTATTGGGGTTGTAGTCAGTCCCGACGGCGACAAAGGTACCGTTGCCGTAGGTGAGGCCAGAGAGCCAATAATCGCCGGATCCTCGGCCGGATCCTCGGTAAGTCCAATGCACCCCATCGGGCGAAGTCACAGTGGCGCCTCGCCCTGTGGCGACAAAAGTGCCGTTGCCGTAGGCGACAGCGTATAAGAACACGCTGTCTGGCGGATTGCGCCATTGCCATTGGTCCAGCGGGCCGGCGCCGGCCGTCCCGGGCGCCAGCGGGAGCGCCCAAAGCCCCAGAGCCAACCACGCGGCGACGGAAACGGCGCGGGCACTCAGGTGGAGCCGCGGCCTCTCCGGACCCTCGCGTCCCGGCGCAAGCCGAGGAGGAGCGCCTTCCGCCAGCGCGTCAGGAACGCCGTGTTTCCCGCAGGGTAGAGCGTGAGGGTGCCGCTTTTCCCCGTTGCGGGGCGGGCGCGGCGCGCTTTCCCACCCTGGAGCCACTGTCCGGCCGGGCGCTTCCGCCCAACGGTGGGGTTGCGGATTGGCGACGGGATCTCTGGGCGGCACGAGACAAACCTTCCCCGTGCGGGAAGCTGAGGTTGCATTACTTGAACCCCGCTCCGATCTTGCCCACGCTCCGCATGTCGCGTCTGGCCCACTGGTTCTAAACCGATCAAACCGCAACGCCGTGGCTGTGCTTCCGAAACGCCCGGTTTGCGCGGGCGAAATCGTACACCGACCGCGCGGGGAAGCAAGGAAGACTCTTAACCGGGAACCAGGCGAGGCCTGGGGGCGCGAAGTTCATCCTTGTCAATCCGCCGGGCGTCGCTATGGTGAGCGGCCTTTGCCATGAAAGCTGATATTCATCCGAAATACGTGGATGCGGAGATCCGTTGCGCCTGCGGCAACGTGATCAAAACCCGCTCCACCAGGGCCTCGATTGTCGTGGGGATCTGCAATGTCTGCCACCCCTTCTACACGGGGCAGCAGAAGTTCGTCGATACCGCGGGCCGGGTGGACAAGTTCCAGCAGCGCGCGGCCAAGACCCAGGCCGCCCAGGCGGCGTTCGCCGCCGGCAAGAAAAAGCGGAAGTAGCCGGGTCCCGCTTGCCCGCCCGCATGACCGATCTGTCGGGACTGCGGGCGGACTTTTTTTGGCGCCCATGGATTTGCGTCCCCACATTGACAAGCTCTCCCGCCGCCTGGCCGAAGTCGAAAGCGCGCTCAGTGATCCGAAGGTCTTCCAAAACCCGCAACGCGCCCAGGATCTCGCCCGGGAATATGCGCGGCTCAAGGAGTTGGTCGCGACCGGCCAGGCGTACCTCAAGGCGCTGGCCGATCTGACGGAGAATCGCGCTTTGCTCGCCGCGGAGCCGACGGATTCAGAACTCGCCCAGTTGGCCCGGGAGGAGATCGCCCGGCTCGGGCCTGCGGCCGAGCGGCTCGCGCAACAAGTGCGGGTGGGGATCGTGCCGCCGGACCCGAGTGATTCGCGCAATACGATCATCGAGATCCGCGCCGGGGCGGGCGGCGCCGAGTCGGCCTTGTTCGCCGCGGACCTCTACCGGATGTACACCCGCTACGCCGAAGAGCAGGGGTGGAAGGTGGACAACCTGGACTCCAGCCCCTCGGACCTGGGCGGTTTCAAGGAAGTCATTTTTGAGATTACCGGCACGGAGGTGTACAAGCGGCTGAAATTCGAGAGCGGCGTGCATCGCGTCCAACGCGTGCCGGCCACCGAGGCGCAGGGCCGCATCCACACCAGCACCTGCACGGTGGCGGTGCTGCCCGAGGCGGAGGAAGTGGACATTGAAATCAAACCGGAAGACTTGGACATCACGGTGTGCCGCGCCTCGGGTCCAGGGGGCCAGGGCGTCAACACCACGGACTCCGCCGTCCAGATCGTGCATCGCCCCACGGGCCTGATTGTCCGGTGCGCGGACGAGCGTTCGCAACAGAAGAACAAGGCCAAGGCCCTGAAGGTGCTTCGCTCACGTTTGCTGGAGGCCAAGACGGCCGAGGAAAACGCCCGCTACGCCGCCCAACGCAAGGCCCAGGTCGGCACCGGCGAGCGCAACGAACGCATCCGCACCTACAATTTCCCGCAGAACCGCGTCACGGACCACCGCATCGAGTTGACGCTCTACAACCTGTCCGCGGTCCTGGATGGGGACGCCGACCCGATCATCGCCCCGCTCATGGCGCATGATCTGGAGGCGCGGCTGGCGGCCGTCCAGACCTGAAAAACGGCGCGGGGACCGACGACAGGAGTCGCCGTTTCCCGTCTCCCGGCCCGCGACACTCAACCCATGATCCAAGGTTTGATCTTCGATTGCGACGGCACACTGGCCGACACCATGCCGCTGCATTGGCGCGTCTGGCAGGCGCTGGCCCGCAAGCACCGTTTCCACCTGAGCGAGGAACGGTTCTACTCCCTGGGCGGCGTGCCCTCTCGGGACATCCTCGAACGGCTCAGCCAGGAACAGGGAATCCCGCTGGACCACCTGGCCATTGCCCGGGAGAAAGAAGCAGACTACCTCCCGCTCATCGCGCAGGTGGAACCGATCAACGCCGTCGTCGGCATCGCCCGCGCCCACCACGGCCGGATTCCAATGGCGGTCGCCTCGGGCGGCACGCGCCGCGTCATCGAACAAGTCCTGGCGCATCTCGGCCTCCGTCCCCTCTTTGACGCCGTGGTGACCAGCGAGGATGTGGCGAGGCAGAAGCCGGCGCCGGACATTTTCCTCGAAGCGGCCCGCCGCCTCGGCGTGCCACCGCAGCACTGCCGCGCCTACGAGGACACCGACCTGGGGATGCAAGCCATTCGCGCCGCCGGGATGGAAGCCGTGGACGTGCGAGAACTCCTCCAAGGCGCAGCGGCCCGCGGTTGACCGGAACGGGCGGCCCTTCGATGCGAGAAGTGGCCCCGAGGGCGGGGCGTCATGGCGCAATCCGCGTCTTTTGTCCGTCCAGGTAATGTCTTGACCTCGCAGTCAGGCGGACGCACACTCGGCCTTGCGTTAGGCACAATTCATGTTTGCGCAAGTCAAGAGCCTGTTTTCCAATGATATTGGAATCGACCTGGGCACCGCCAATTCCCTCGTGTTTGTCCGCGATCGGGGGATCGTCTTGCGGGAGCCATCGGTCGTCGCCATTCAGGCCGGCACCACCAATGTGCTGGCGGTGGGCGAAGAGGCCAAGCGCATGTTGGGACGCACCCCGGGCAACATCGTGGCCATCCGGCCGATGAAGGACGGCGTGATCGCCGATTTCGAGATCACCGAGGCGATGCTGCGCCACTTCATCCAGAAAGTGCAAAACCGGAAGCTGATCGCGCCGCGGGTGGTGGTGGCGGTGCCTTCGGGCATTACCGAGGTGGAGAAGCGGGCCGTGAAAGACTCGGCCACCCATGCCGGGGCGCGCGAGGTGTATCTGATCGAACAACCAATGGCCTCGGCGATCGGCGTGGGTCTGCCGGTGCATGAACCGGCGGGCAACATGATCGTGGATATTGGCGGCGGGACGTGCGAAATCGCCATCATCTCGCTCGCCGGGATTGTCTTCAGCCGCAGCCTGCGGGTGGGCGGAGACGAGTTTGACGAGACGATCGTGGCGCACATGAAGCGGGCCTACAATCTGATGATCGGCGAACGCACAGCGGAGGAAATCAAGATCCGGGTGGGATCGGCCTTCCCGCTGGAGCAGGAATTAACCATGGAAGTCAAGGGGCGCGACCTCAGTGCCGGTCTGCCCAAGACCATCACGATCCGCTCCGAAGAGATTCGCGAAGCCTTGCAGGAACCGTTGTCCAGCATCCTGGAATCCATCCGCATCACCCTCGAACGGTGTCCGCCCGAATTGTCGGCGGACCTCATTGACCGCGGCATTGTCATGGCCGGCGGTGGCGCGCTGCTGCGCGGCATCGACCGGCTGGTGGCGGAAGAGACCGGGTTGCCGGTCCACATTGCCGACGATCCCATGAGCGCCGTGGCCGAGGGCACCGGGCGGGTGCTCCAGGAACTGGCCTTCCTCAAGCGCGTCTCCTCCGACTCCCGCACGTGATTCCTCCGGGCGTTCGTCACGATTTGAGTGACGAATTCTGAAACGGTCGCATTACATAGCCCTGGGCTTGGTGCTCGTGCTGACGTTGGTGGTGCTCAATCTGCCCACCCAGACGGCCGCCCGCCTCAAACTGGCCGTCAGCAGCCTGTTCCTGCCGCTGTTCGGACTAGCCGGAACCACCCACGAACTGCTCGTCCGCGGCGCCGACAACCTGTTGCCCCGGCGCGAACTGGTCCGCGAACTGGAGCAACTCCACCGCGACAACCAGGAGTTGCGCCTCCTCGCCGCCCGCGGTACGGAAGCCCTGCGCGAGAACAACCGCCTGCGCGATCTGATCGGCTGGCAGAAGCAATCCCCGTGGAAACTCAAGCCCGCCCGCGTCGTGCTCCGCGATCCCGCCAACTGGTGGCGCTCGATCCAGATCGACCTCGGCCGCCGCGACGGCCTGGTGCCCAACCTCCCGGTGCTGACGCCGGAGGGACTGGTGGGCCGGGTGGCGTTGGTCGGGTTGACCCGCTCGCAGGTGCTGCTGCTGGGCGACCCCAGTTGCCGCGTCTCCGCGCTGGTCGAGAATGAGAAGCGCGATCAGGGCATCCTGGGCTCCGGCGGCCCGGTGGACACGGACTTGGTGGAACTGAACTACCTCGCCCCGGCCGCCGACGTGAAGCCGGGGCAAGGGGTGATGACGAGCGGCCTCGGTGGAGTCTTCCCGAAGGGAATCACCATCGGTAAAATCGTTGATGCCCGTCCGGTCGAATACGGCCTTTACACCCAGGCCCGCGTGAAGCTGGCCGCCAATCTGGGCGGGCTGGAGGAGGTGTGGGTGCTGCTGCCATGAACGCGCCCGTCCCAAGTCCAAAGTCGCGCCGACTCGCGCCATCCGGATTCTGGACCTTGGGCTTCGGTCCTGACCTCAAGGAATGAACTGGCTCAACAACATCCTGCTCCTGCTCACGGCCTTGTTGGCGGTGTTTGCCGAGTCGGCGTTCGACCTCACGCGGCATCTGCTTGGGGCGCAGATCGACGTGCTGCCGGCGTTGATGGTGTACGCGAGCCTGACGGGTGATCTGGTGACGCTGGCCGTGGTGACAGTGGGCGGCGGCCTGTGCTTTGATGCCCTCTCGGCCAATCCGCTCGGAGCCAGCGTGCTGCCTCTCTTCGGCGTCGGCTTCATGATCCAGCGCCGGCGCGCCCTGATTCTCCGCGATCAACGCGCGGCCCAGTGGGTCCTGGGCTGGCTGGCCAGCGCCAGCGTGCCGGCCTTGACGTTGTTGGTGCTGCTCAGCGCCGGACAGACGCCGCTGTTGGGCTGGGGGACACTTTGGCAATGGCTCGTGGTCAGCGCCACGGGCGCGCTGCTCACGCCGACCGTGTTCCGCTTCTTCGATCTGGTCCGCCACACGTTCAACTATCAGCCGGCAACCGAAACCAGTTTCCGCCCGGACCGCGAAATCCGGCGGGGACGCCAGCTATGAGTCCGAAGTCCAAAGTTCCCAATCCAAACTCTGCGGTCGCCATGCTTGCTGGCGGCGCGACTTTGGAGCTTGGACCTTGGAACTGAGAAAATGCTTTTCTTCGACCAACTGAAGAAGAACGACCCGCAGTTACGGCTGCTGACGATGGTGGTGTTGGGCGGCCTGGGCGTGCTGCTGGCCGGCTTGTGGTGGGTGCAGATCGTTTCCGCGCGGGACTACCAAGCCAGGCTGGAGACGCAGTCCTTTCGCACCGTGCGTCTGCCGGCCGTGCGCGGCAAGATCCTCGACCGCACCGGCGTGGCCCTCGCCGACAGCCGGCCCAGCTTCAACGCGAGCCTTTACTTCGAGGAACTGCGCAAGCCGTTTGACGCCGCCTACACCGCCGACCTGGCCGCGCTCCGCCGCCAACTCCACGCGCAAATGACCGAACAGGAACACGCGCTGAAGCACCCGCTCACCCGCAAGGAACGCGCGCGCTTTGCCTTGTCGGCGGACCAGAAGAACGCGCTGCGCCAGCGGGCGCGTTACCAGGTCGCCAGCAATCTTGTGGCCTATCTGAGCGCCCGCCTCCAGCAACCCGCCGCGCTCGATGAGCAGAAGTTCCAACGTCATTACGCCGCGGCGCTGGTGCTGCCCTACCCCGTGCTGTTGAACCTGGACCCGACCAACCTGGCCCGCTTCGAGGAACAATCCGTCACGCTGGAGGGACTGGACCTGGAGATGCAACCGGTGCGGGTGTATCCGTACCAAACCACGGCGGCCCACCTCCTCGGCCAGTTGCGCCGCGACATCAGCTCGGCCGAAGGCGAGGATTCGTTTCTGAATTACCCGCTACCCGTCTTTCGCGGCACGGTGGGCCTCGAAGCCGCGTTCGACGCCCAGCTCCGCGGCCGGTCCGGCTCGAAGTCCGTCCTGGTGAACAACCTGGGCTACCGCCAGTCCGAAAGCGTCTGGTCCGCCGCGTTGCCCGGCGAGAATGTCGTCCTCACCCTGGACCTGCGCCTCCAGCAGGCCGCCGAGCGGGCCTTGGCGCAGGCGATGACCGAGGTGCGCGGCGCGGTCGTGGTCCTGGATCCGCGCAACGGAGACATTCTGGCCCTGGCCTCCGCACCCAGCTACGACCCGAACATGTTCGTGCGCGGTCTCACCCCCGCCGAGGGCCGGTACTTGAGCGATGCCCGCTTGCGTCCCCAGATCAACCGCGCCGTGCAGGAGAATTATTCCCCCGGTTCCATCTTCAAAATCATCGTCGGCCTCGCGGCGCTGGAGAGCGGCTTGGATCCCCGCGCCACGTACCACGTCCAGCCCGACCCAGCCAGCCCGGGCCACGGCTGCATCTTCGTCGGCCGGCAGAAGATCCGCGACCTCGCTGCGCCGGGGGATTATGACTTCCATCGCGCCTTGCTGCGCTCCAGCAACGCCTACTTTATCACCAACGGCCTGCGCGCCGGGATCGAAAACATCCTGCGTCTCACCCGGCGGCTGCACCTGGGCGAGTTGTGCGGCCTGCCCACGCGGCAGGAGGTGCGCGGCAACATGCCCACGCTCCCGGAAGTCCGCGCCCGCTGGACCGCCGGCGAGACCGCCAACGTCTGCATCGGCCAGGGCGAGGTGGATGTCACCCCGCTCCAGGTGGCGGTGGTGACGGCGGCGATCGCCAACGGCGGCAAGGTGCTCTACCCGCGCCTGGTCGCCGCGGTGGCGCCGCAGGATCCGTTTTCCGGCGGCGACCGGGAGTCCTTCCCGGGCGGACAAGTGCGCGACGAGTTGGGCGTGCGGCCGCGCAACCTGCAGCTTGTGCGCGAAGCCATGCTGGCGGAAACCGAGGACCTGGAGGGCACCGGTTACGCCGCCTTCCACCGCGGCAAACCCGGCGCACCGGTCCTCCCAACCTTCCGCGTCTGCGGCAAGACCGGCACCGCCCAGGTCAAGGATGCCAGCGGCCGGACCGTGGACCACACCACTTGGTTCACCTCCTTCGCGCCATACGAGGATCCGCGTTACGTCGTGGTCGTGATGGTGGAGAGTGGCGGCTCCGGCGGCGGCACGGCCGCGCCGGTGGCGCGCGACATCTACCTCAAGATCGAGGAACTGGAACGGGCGGGGGCCTTCCGGCTGCCAGTGGTCGCGCAAAAGAACTGACGCGCATGTTCACCGCCAACCTCAACGCTCCGGAATCGCGCATCGACCGCGTGCAGCTCGCGGCCCTTGGCGGCCTGATGGTGCTGGGCGTCGCCTTCGTGTATAGCGCGACGATGGTCAACGAGCCGCTCGGCTTTTGGGCGCAATACCGGGACGTGACGCTGGTGGAGTTTGCGCGCTGGCTGATCGGCGAGTTTTTCTTCCGGCAGATCGTCTGGTACCTCCTGGGGGCGGCGGCGGGGGCGGCGATTTGTCTGCTTGATTACCGGGTGCTGGCCCGCTGGTCGTTCGTGGTTTACGGGACCACCCTCCTGCTGCTGGTGGTGGTGCTGGTGCCGGGGCTGGGCACGATGCGCTACGGCGCGCGACGCTGGATTGACCTGGGCTTTTTCCAGTTCCAGCCCTCGGAGTTCGCCAAACTGGCGTTCGTGCTGAGCCTGGCGCACTTCCTCAGCCGCCCGCCGGAGGAGTTGCGCCGGATCTTCTGGAAATCGCTCGGGCTGATGGTGCTGCCGTTTCTTCTGATTTTGAAAGAGCCGGACCTCGGTTCCGCGCTGGTGTTGGTGCCGGCGGGGCTGGGGATGCTGTACGTCGCGGGGACGCCGCGGCGCTACCTGATCCGGCTGGTCAGCGTGTTGGGCATCCTGGGCGCGCTCTTCCTCGTGGATGTGTTTTTTGCTCCGCCGAATTGGCAGATCAAGGTGCAGGACTACCAGCGCCGCCGGTTGCTGGTGTATTTCGGCCAGAGCTACGCTCCGCCGCCCGGTGCGTCCAAGGCGGAGCGGGAACGCCTGCGCAAACAGCAGTTCGACGACTCGCACAACGTGCGGCAGGCGTTGATCTCCGTCGGCTCCGGCGGGCTGGCGGGCAAAGGCTGGCGGCGGGGCACCCAAAACGCCCTCGGCTATCTGCCGCGGGCCGTGGCGCACAACGACTTCATTTTCTCCGTCATTGCCGAGGAGAAAGGATTCGTCGGCAGCGTGGTCGTGATCACGCTGTATGCGGTGGTCCTGTTCACCGGACTACGGACCGCCGGCCAGGCGCGCGACCGCCTGGGCAGACTGCTGGCGGTGGGGATCGTCACCCTGCTGTTCAGCCAGGTCTTCATCAATATCGGCATGAACATTCGCATCATGCCCGTGACGGGCGTGCCACTGCCGCTGTTGAGTTACGGCGGGTCTTCAGTGCTCGGCTCGTTGATCGCCATGGGCTTGTTGCAGAACATCTATATTCATCGAAAGGGATAACATGAGCGACCGAAGTTTCTCCCGCCGCCGGCGGGGCGGCATGCATTTCCGCCCCAGCGGCGGCCTGGGCCACGGCCCGCAACGACCCGACAAGGACGCCCAGCAGGCGCGGGCCGAAGTGCTGGGCGGCAAATCCACCGAAGAGGCGGTCTTTGAGCACCGCCACGTGAAGGAAATCGAACGCGCCGAGAACATCGCCGCGGGACTGCCCCCGGAAGGCGCGGCCCGAACCGCGCCTCCCGCGGGCGAAAGGGAGCGGCGGGATCCCCGCGGCCCCCAGCCGGAGATCCCGGCGCCAGCCGCGGAACGAACCGCCTATCGGCCGCCGCAGATCAAGGAGGTGCCGCCCCAGGGCTTCGTGGCACGAATCCGGGAAACCGCCGCCACCCTCGTCAAGAAAGTCCAGGAGCTGATCAAACCCAGCCATCGCATCCACAAGGAAGTCATCATCAACGCCGAGACGCTGGAGACGCGCGTGGCGGTGCTGGAAGAAGGCCGGCTCGAGGAATTCACCATTGAGCGGACCAGCGAGGAGCGCCTGGTCGGCAGCATTTTCAAGGGCAAAGTGCGCAACCTGGAGGACGGACTCAAGGCCGCGTTTGTGGACATCGGCTTTGAGAAAAACGCCTTCCTCCATTACTGGGACATCATCCCTGGCAATTTCGACAGCAACGTGGAGATCGTCGAGCGCGAGGGCCGCAAACGCGAAAAGCCGCGCATCACCCAGAAGGACGTGCCACGGCTCTATCCGCCCGGCAGCGAGATCATCGTGCAGGTGACCAAGGGACCGATTGGCACCAAGGGACCGCGTGTCACGACCAGCTTGGTCCTGCCTGGCCGGTATCTCGTCCTGCTACCCAACTCCGATCAGAGCGGCATCTCGCGAAAAATCGAGAATCCGCAGGAGCGACAACGGTTGAAGAAGATCCTTCGCGAGCTCCACATCCCCGACGGCATGGGCGTGATCATGCGCACCGTCGGTGAGGGCCAGCAGAAGCGGTACTTTGTGCGCGACCTGGCCCTGCTGCTCGAAGAGTGGACGGAGGTCCAGGAACGGATCAAGAAGCGGCCTGCGCCCAGTTGCGTGTTTGAGGAGCCGGACTTGATCGAGCGGACCGTGCGCGATTTCCTCACCGAGGACGTGGAGCGGATCGTGGTGGACGACGGCAAGGCATACGATCGGATGCGGGAGATGATTTCCAAGATCTCCACGCGGTCCACGCGCAAGATCCGGCTCTACGCCGAGGCCCAGCCGATCTTCGACCGATTCAACATCACCCGCCAGTTGGAAAACGCCTTTGCTCGCAAGGCCCACCTCAAGGGCGGCGGCTACATCGTCATCGACGAAACCGAGGCGCTGGTGGCCATCGACGTCAACACCGGCAGCCACAAGGGCGGCAAGGACCAGGAGACCACCATCCTCAAGGTCAACCTGGAGGCCGCGGAGGAGATATGCCGGCAGCTTCGCCTCCGCAACATGGGCGGGCTGATTGTGCTCGACTTCATCGACATGAAATCGCGGCGCGACCAGCAGCAGGTTTATCAGCGAATGAAGGACGGTCTGCGCCGTGACAAGGCCAAGACGCATCTCTTGCCGATCTCGCAACTCGGCTTGATGGAGATGACGCGCCAGCGCCATTCGGAGAGCGTGCATCAGGCGGTGTACG
This sequence comes from bacterium, assembly GCA_021780115.1. Taxonomy (GTDB): domain Bacteria; phylum Verrucomicrobiota; class Verrucomicrobiia; order Limisphaerales; family JAJXZI01; genus JAJXZI01. The sequence goes on from JAJXZI010000171.1 coordinate 12,283, forward strand.
ACGACTGCCCGTACTGCAAAGGCCGGGGCAAGGTGAAGAGCGCGCTGACGATGAGCGTGGAGATTCAGCGCAAATTGGCGGAAATCTTGAAGAAACGGACCCGCGACGAGTCGGATTTCCAGTTGCGCATCGTGGTGCATCCGACCGTGCTCGAGCGGCTGCGCACCGAGGACGAGAAGCACCTCATTGAGATGGAGAAACGCTATTTCGGCAAGCTCTCCTTCCGCGCCGAGCCGGCGCTCCACGCCGAGCAGTTCAAGATCATCAACGTCGCCAACGGGGAAGAATTGGCCGCCTCCAACGGCTGACGGCTCGGCACGCGTCATCACCCCGGGGCGGGCCTGCCCCCCCGGGGGGCGTTCGCGCCAAGCAGCGAGGGCGGGCGGCGTTGGTGGAGATCAGTCCACCTGCCGGAGGACGACGAACCAAGCGGTGAAGTTGGGCGCGTTCCCACCGGTCACCAGGAGTTCGCCCTTGGGTAGTGCCTGTTTGATGTGGCCAACGCGTTGGCCTTTGCCGAAGATCACTAGTTCCAACTCGCCGCTGCCAGTGTTCTTGACGAGGATTTCGCATTCCTTGCTCAAGCTGGTTCTCTTCGCCCCCGCGCTGGGCACCGCCAACTGCTGGCGGTTGACTTCAAAGTAATTGGTCCACTTGAGCGGGAAGCTCCGCAGCTTCTTCAGCAAATCGGCGCCGACCGGTTTGTGGTCGGGATCCGGGGAGCGGGCATCGTTGGTGCCCCAGACGAGCAGGGCTTCAAGTTTCAAATCCCCCGCCAGCGCGCACGGTGCGGCCAACGCCAACGGCAGAAACAACGCCAGCCACCAACCCAGCCGGGACGGCGACCTCAATTTCTGTCTCATGGGTCACTCAATGATATCCGCCCCTGCGTCGTCCGCCAACCCGCTATCGGCCGGGTAAGACAGCCAGACCAGAGTGATGCCTTCCTTCAGGTCGCGATAGGTGAACGCGCCCGAATCGGCCAGGGCGGTTTCCACCACGTGAGGTTGTCGGCCCGGCGGCCAGTAGTTGAGCGCGACGCTTAACCCCAGCGTCAACACCGCCAAGCCGGCGGTGGGGACAAGCAGTCGCCTCCACCAGGGAACGGCGCGGCGAGCCGCGGCGCGGGCCCCGGCCTTCTCGCCGCGCAAGATTTCCCGCTGGATCTTGGACCAGTAAAACTCGCGGCTCTCCGGGAGCGGGCGCGGCGGTTCGCCGCCCGCCAGCGCGCTTCGGGTCAGCGCCCATTCCTGCTGTAGCGCTCGGGCCTCGGCGTCCGCCGCCAGCCAGTCCGCCACCGCCGGCCGTTCGCGGGCCGGCAACTCGCCGTCCAGGAATGCCTGCAGTTTCAACTCCTGATCGTTGTTCATGGTTTCTGCTTGTCGGGAGTGTTCGTCCCTTCGTCTTCGTCTTTCCAATTGGCCATCAAAGCCGCAAGTCGGCGCCGCGCGTAGAACAGGCGCGACATCACCGTGCCGATCGAGCAGTCCATCACTTTGGCAATCTGCTTGTACTCCATCTCTTCGAACTCGTGCAAAATCAGGACCGTGCGGTGCTCATAAGTCAGTTGGGCCATCGCCCGGTCGATGCGCTCCCGCAACTCCGCCCGCTCCAGCCCCTCGGTCGGATTAACGGTCATCACCGGCATGTGGCGCTCGACGCCGCCGGCCTCCTCGTTCAAGACCTCGACCGACTCGGCCTGCTGACGCTTGCGCCGGCGCAACGCGTCCAGGCAAAGGTTGATGACGATCCGCGTCATCCACGTGCCGAAGCTGGCGTCTCCCTGGAACTGCTGCAACCGCTGCCAGCCCTTGACCCAGGCCTCCTGAGAAAGATCCAGCGCGTCGTCCTCATTCCGCATCATGCTGTAGGCCCGGGCGTAAATCTTGTCGCGGTGGCGGGCCACCAGTTCCTCAAACGCCCCCATGTCGCCTTTCTGCGCCGCTTTCACCAGCGTCTCGTCGGCGGCAGCGGAATGTTGCGCGTTACCGGTCATCGGTTCGACGGAGGGCGGGAGCAGGCTATTCAACCGTTCGGCCCCGGCCATCCGGCATCCGAAACACAACCGCGTCGGAGCGCGCGTGTCGGCCCGGAAAACCACCGGCGGGCGTCGCGCGTCGAGTGTTGGGACTCCATCCTTGAATTTCGCATCTCCGATTTCCTTTGAGTTTCGCCATCCGGGTTCCGGAGATCACCTCACAACTTCCCTTTGGTGCTGGGGATGCGTCCGGCAATGCGCGGATCGCGCTGGCAGGCAAAATCCACCGCCTTGGCAAACGCCTTGAAGACCGCCTCGACAATGTGGTGCGGCTCTTCGCCGTAGAGCAGTTCCAGATGCAGGTTGCACCGCGCCTCGTTGGCAAACGCCTGGAAGAATTCCCGCGCCAGCCCGAAGCGGAAGGCGCTGGACATGTCCTGCTGCCTCTCCGCCGCGGTGATGGACTTGTGGGCCAGCCGATGGAAGCCGCGCCAGACCAGATGCGGCCGTCCGCTGAAATCGATGACGCACCGGGCCAGGCATTCATCCATCGGCACGTAGGATTCGCCGGTAAAGGGATTCCGGGGATGAAAACCGGCGCCGTATCGCCGGAGGCCCCGCTTGTCGCCCAGCGCCTGCGCGAAGGCCTGGCCCAAGGCGAGGCCGCAATCCTCGACCGTGTGATGCGCGTCCACCTCCAAGTCGCCGTCGCATTGGAGGGCCACATCCACGACCGCGTGTTTGGCGAACAGCGCGAGCATGTGGTCAAGGAACGGAAGACCCGTCTTCACCGAGGCCCTGCCCGTCCCGTCGAGTTTTAAGTTCAGGCGGATGCGGGTTTCCCGCGTCACGCGCCTGACCTGCGCCTGCCGAACGTTCATGCCCGGCATTAAATCGCCCGCCGCGCCAAAAACAAAGCTCTTTCCCGGCACCGCCGGGCGCTGGTGAGTTTCGTCCGGAAGAACGCCACAGCCCGAAACCACGCGCTTTCGGGCCGCGGCACAAATGATAACCGGCTGGGGCGTCCCCCCCGGATGAAACCCACCGCGCCATCCGAGCCCTGCGGGCTTCCCCGAGCGGAGCAACGAACGTCTAGTTGCCGCTCGCGTCCGGTTGGTGGGTTGCCACGCTGCACGCCGCTGGCGTCTTGACCGGGTTGATGGTGTAGGTGCCGCCCTCGGGGCATTGGGGCATCCGGGTTCCCTTCAGATAGGCCTTGACGTCGTCTTCGGTGGGCGTGTCGTCCTCGGACTTCTTATATTCTGTAGCCCACAACTGCTTGGCGTTGTCGATCTGCTCCAGGTTCATCAAGCAGGCGCGCCGCTTCGCGGTCCGGGTGGCCTTGAGGAAGTTGGGCACCGCCACGCCGGCGAGCAGGCCGATGATGGCGATCACGATCATGATTTCGACGAGCGTGAAGCCCGCTCGCGGTGAGGTTCGGATTTTCATGTTATACTTTCGTTCTTCCCGCCGGCGCGTCGGCGATGATTTTGGCAATCTAACAACCCGCGGTCGCCGAGCAACAGCAAACTGCCGCACGCATGACCCCGCGCCCCGCCAGAGGGTGGACAGAAATCATCGCCAGGGCGTTCAGGGAACATCTCTCGATCCAACACCGCCGGGCCGCCGGAGTTTCGCGCGGGCTGCCGCGAGAATCAGGATTCGGCCACCGCCCGACGCTTGCCGATCCGAGGCCGCACTTCTACGCTGCGCCGTGCAGTTGGACCAAGAAGCGCGGATTTATGTCGCCGGCCACCGCGGTCTGGCGGGCGGCGCCGTTTGGCGCGAACTTCAGCGCCGGGGTTTCACGCGGTTGCTCGGCCGTTCGCGCAGCGAACTCGACTTGCTCGACGCCGAGGCCGTGCAGCGGTTCTATGCCACGGAAAAGCCGGAGTACGTCGTCATGGCGGCGGCGAAGGTGGGCGGGATCCTGGCCAACCACACGCAGCCGGCGGAGTTCATCTACGCGAACCTCCAGGTCCAGAGCCACCTGATCCACGGCGCCTGGCGTGCTGGCGTGAAGAAGCTGCTGTTCCTGGGCAGTTCCTGCATCTATCCCAAACTGGCGCCGCAGCCGCTTAAGGAAGAGTACCTGTTGTCCAGCGCGCTGGAACCGACGAACGAATGGTACGCCGTCGCCAAGATCGCGGGCATCAAGCTGTGCCAGGCCTATCGCCGGCAGTACGGCTGCGATTTCATCTCGGTGATGCCGACTAACCTGTACGGTCCGGGCGACCATTACGATCTCCAGACCTCGCACGTCCTGCCGGCGCTGATCCGCAAGTTCCATGACGCCAAGGCGGCCCGCGCTCCGGCGGTCACGTGCTGGGGCACCGGCGCTCCTTACCGCGAATTCCTGTACGTCGAGGACCTCGCCCGCGCCTGCGTCTTCCTGCTCGAACACTACAGCGACGAGCGCATCATCAATGTTGGCTTCGGCCGGGACGTGACCATCCGCGAACTGGCCGGACTTGTGAAACAGATCGTCGGCTTCCCCGGCGAAATCGCCTGGGACGCTTCGCGGCCGGACGGCACGCCGCGCAAACTGCTGGACAGTTCCCGGATGTTCGCGTTGGGCTGGAAGCCCGAGGTGGACTTGGAAGCCGGCGTGCGCTTGGCTTACCAGGATTTTTTGACGCGCCCGGCCGGCCAGTGAAGCGCCGGCCGCATCAGTAACTCTTCCGCAGAGCCGAGGGCAGGATGCCCAATTCGGCGCGATATTTCGCCACCGTGCGGCGCGCAATCGCAATGCCCTTGGCCTTGAGCATCCGCGCCACCTCGTCGTCGGCCAACGGAATTTTGGCGTCCTCTTTGTGGAAGATCTCCGCGATCATGTCCTTGACGCTCTTGCTGGAAACCCCGTCGCCCGACGCCGTCTGGAGGCCGCCGGCAAAGAAGTATTTCACCTCGAAGACGCCCTGCGGCGTTTCCATGTATTTGCCGGACACCGCGCGGCTGACGGTGGTTTCATGCACGCCCACCACTTCCGCCACCTGGGCCATGGTCATCGGTTTCAGGTTTGCGACTCCCTTCTCCATGAACTCCTTCTGCCGTTTGACGATCTCGCGGGCGATGTTGGAGATGGTTTGCTGGCGCTGACCGATGCTTTTGATTAAAAACTTGGCCGCGCCGATCCGTTCCCGGATGTAGTTGCGGGTCTCCACGAACGTCAGGCGCTCCTTGACTTGGGCTGACGTCTGATGCACGGCGCGCGTCTGCGCGGCGGTCAATTCGGGTAGTTCCGCCAGTTGGCGCAACCCCGCCACCGCCTTGGCGTCGTCGCCGGCCTTAATCGCCGCCGCCACCTCCGCCACGCCCGCGTCGTTGGCCGGAAAACTGGCTTGCAGCGCCGCCACATCGACGGCGCTGCGCGACATCAGGTCCTTGTAGGCGTTGCTGATCCGCAGCCGGGGAATCTCGTCGCTGTTCAAGCTCACCACGAACTCGTCGCCGACCTTCCGGACGAACACCTCCGGCACGACGTACAGGTCGTTGTCCGGCAGAAACTCCCGGCCCGGCCGCGGCTCCAGCCGGGCGATGCGCGCCAGCGCCGCCTGCACTTCCTCAACGCTCAACCCCAGGCCGCGCGCCATCTCCGGAATCCGCCGCTTGCCCAGGGCCTCCATGAATTCCGCGATGATGCGGTACTCGGTCGTGTGTTGCTGGCCGGCCCGCTCCAGTTGCAGCAGCAGGCATTCGCGGATGTCCCGCGCGCCGACGCCCGGCGGATCGAACGTCTGGACCGTCTTCAACACGCGGAGCACGTCTTCCGCCGGCACGGCGGCGCCCGCCGCGAGTTCCTCCACGGTGGCTTTGAGGTAGCCGTTGTCATCAATGTTGCCGACGATCAACTCGCCGATGGAACGTTCGGCTTCCGGAAGCTCCGACATGCGAACCTGCTCCATCAGCGATTCCTGGAGCGACGTGCCCACCGTCAGCGAGTCGAACATGAACTGCCGCTTCTCCTCCTCCTCCGCCGAGGAGCGCGTGCGCACATTGGTCTGGGCAAAATGGTCCCGCCACTCCTGGTCAAGTTGCGCCAACCGCTCGAATTCCGCCTGGAAATCGTCCACCGGTCCGTTGGAGCCTTTTTCCGTCGCGGGATCAAACACGAGGTCGCTGGGCGGCTCGGTCGGATCGGCCTGGGTCGCCGCGGAGGGGCCGCCGTCATCGACTTTCTGTTGCGCTTCCGCCTCGGCGGTGGAGACTTCCTCGAGCACCGGGTTTTGTTCCAGCTCCCGCTCGACCAGGGCCTTCAGCTCGAGCACGGGCGCCTGCAACAGTGCGAGGGACTGTTGCAGTTGTGGCGAGAGCACCAACGACTGAGTGAGCTTGGGCGCCAGTTGCAAACCTTGCGTCATCGCTTTGCATTCTAACTGTGACCGCGCAAAAGACAAGTCGATAACGAGGATCTTCCCCGGCGTCGGCGGCCCAACTTTCGCGGCGACCAACGCTGCGGCGTCTCGGCGAAACGCGGTCGCCGCACCCGCCACGGAAAATCATTGCCGCTCCCCAGACGCGTCCCTAACGTCCCGGCGTGCCCGCCCGATTGACGATCCTCGGCAGCGGCTCCGCCGGCAATTGCGCGCTGCTGGAGACCGACAACACCCGGATTTTGATCGACGCCGGGTTCAGCGTCCGCCAGATCCGCCGCCGGCTCGCCACCATCGCCCGCTCGCCCGAAAGTCTGCACGCCATTCTCATCACCCACGAGCACAGCGACCATATCCAGGGCCTGAACGGACTGGCCGACAAGCTGGGCATCCCGGTCTATTGCAACCGGCCAACCCAGGACGCGATTGCCGAGGTGAGCGGGACGCAGTTCAACTGGCGCCTGTTCCAGACCGGCGCCAGCTTCGAGGTCGGGGACATCGCGGTGGACACGTTCAGCATTCCGCACGACGCCCAGGAGCCGGTGGGCTTCCTCCTCCGCACCGCGGCGGGCAACTTCGGGTTCGCCACCGACCTCGGCCACGTCACCCGGCTGGTCATCGAGCGTATCCGGCACGCCAACGTGCTGGTGCTCGAGACGAACCACGACGTGAAGATGCTCCAGGAATGCCCGCATCGGCCGTGGAGTCTGAAACAGCGCATCCTGGGCCGCCACGGCCATTTGTCCAACGAAGCGGCGGCGGACGCCGCCCAGGACATCATGCACGCCGGCCTGCGCCACCTCTACCTGGGACACCTCAGCCGTCAGTGTAACACGCCAGAACTGGCGCACCGGGTCATCACGGCCCGGTTGGCGCAGATCGGCGCCAGCCATTGTCGGGCGGAGTTGACGCGGCAGGACGCTCCCTGCCCCACGCTGGAGGCTTGAACGGGGTCAGGCTCTGGCCCCTTTCGTCCGCCGCACTTGAATGCCGGTCCGGGCAGACCCGTCGAAAGCCTCGTGCCCTCAAGACCGCAGACGGAAGTGAATTGCGCTGGCCGCGCCGGCGCGTTAAAAATGCGCCGGCCTCTTCCATGAACATCCATTTGCACCGTCAGGCCGGCCTCGCCGCCGGGATCGTGATTCTCGCCGCCGCCGCGCTGGCCGCCGATTCCTCCCCAACCGTCTCCCTCTTCAACGGCCGGGATCTCTCCGGTTGGAAGACGATCGGCGGCAAAGGCGTCAACCAGTGGCAGGTCGGTCGGGCCGCGTTGGCCGACACCGATCCGGCGCGATTGAAGATCGCCGGGCCGGGCGGCGAACTGGTCAGCCCGGAAAAGGGCGCGAACCTCGTCACCGAGGCGAGCTTCGGCGACTGCCGGCTGGAACTGGAG
>JAJXZI010000003.1 GCA_021780115.1 bacterium
GTTGCGCCCAAAATCATTCGGGCGGGCGTCTCGTCGGCCAACGGCGCGGCGCGGATCTCCCCCTGCCAGATCAACGGTCGCCGGAACGGATTGCCGTGCCGGCTCAACCGGCGGCAGGGACCGCGGTCGCGGCGTTCTTCGGCTCGAATTCCTTGCACCAGCCCTTGATTTCGGTGTCGTTGAAAATCCGGCCGATGATGCGGCGGAGGAGGCCCTTCAGGTTCGGGTTTTCCAGGTCGCGCAGCGAGCGGATGGCCTCTTCCTTGTAGGTTTCCAGCAAGGTGCGGGCGCGGTGGTCGGCCTGCAACTCGAGGCAGAGCGCCTCGATCTGGCCGCCGGTCACGCCGGCCGGGAGCGCGCGGCGCCAGACGGATTCGAGCAGCGCTTTCGGCGCGTCCTGCGCCTTTTCGTAAGCGGCGGCGAGCACGAGGCTGGGGCGCAAGCCAAGGATGTCGTTGGACTCGCCCTGGCTGCCGAGGTCGCTGAGGTCGTCGCGAATCTGGTAGGCGATGCCCAGCGCTTCGCTGTAGGTCTTCAGCGTGGCGGAAACGCCTTCGTGCTGCTCCACTCCGGCGTAGAGCGCGCCGAGGCGGAGAGCGACCTCGAACGCGGGCGCGGTCTTTTGCCGAAAGATGTCCAGGACCTGGAGGCTCGTGAGGGGGGCGGGGCGGCGCGTCCAGCATAGTTCGGCACCCTGGCCGCGACAGAGCTGGCGCTGGCCCTGGGCGGCCGCCAGAAGCATTTGGGCCTTCTGCTCCGCCGTGGCTTTGCAGGAGCCGATGAGCCGGTAGCCTTCGCCGATCAGGAGGTCGCCGACATTCAGCGCCACGGGTACGCCGTGTTCCTCGTGCAAGGTTTTCTCGCCATAGCGGGTGGCGTCGTTGTCCTCAATGTCGTCGTGGATGAGCGAGGCCTTGTGGAAGCATTCAACGGCGACGGCGATCTTCTTCAAGTCATCCGGCAGTGGCTCGCCGGCATCGGCGCGGAGCGCCTGGAACGCGGCGACCGCGAGGAAGGGCCGCCAGCGTTTGCCGGCGCGCATGAGCCACTGGCGCGCGATGCGCTCGGTGTCACCCTCAGCGTTGCCCAGGATGACGTCGAGCGATACCGGCGAGAACCAGAAGTCCACCTCTTCGCGCAACGCTCCGAGGTCGAGCCGGCGGGTGCGGTCGTCACTGGAAAGGTGGATGTAGTCCCACACCCAGTCCAGGTCCACCGTGGTATTGATGCAATCATCCTGCAGCAGCGGAATGGCAACGCCCGGGATCGCGGCCGCTTCCATGTAGGGAAAGGCGCGTTCCAACACGCTCAGGCAACTGACGCCGACGATGGCGTCGATCTTGCCAGTCGAAATGAGCGACATGACGATGGCCGAGCCTTCGGCCACCAAGACCGCGTAGCCGAGTTTCTCCGCCTCGTTCTGCAGGTCCTGGATGGAGCAGAGGCCGCATTGTTTGCACAGCAGGCCAAACTCGTCGAAGGGCGCCGGGCACTTTTCCTCGACCCGCAGGCATTTCGGCAGGAGCAGGAGCCGGCGGTCAAACGGCACGCTGGCCAGTGTCTCGCGCCACATTTCGTTGTTGAGCAGCACGCCGATGTAGTCCCGGTAAATCGGGGCGCACTGGAGCAGGCCGACGACACGGTCGGCGTGTTCCTTGAGCTGCTCCATCGGCAGCGGCGGCACCGGGTTGTATTCCGCGAGGTAGTGCCGGACGGCCTGGAGCACGCGGCTCCGTTCGGCGGAGGTCTGCGGGACGTTGGCCTTGGGCGGACGGAACCGCTGCTGCACAACGTGGCGCGGAATGCTGACCGGGGAGGACGGCATTCGAGCTTGGCTGCTGACGACCGGTTCCATGGCTGCTGTTTTGGTTCTCAGGCCCGCCCACCCTGCCGCGGCAGAGCCGTTACGGGCTGCTTTTGCTTTACATCGTAGCACAGAAGCTCAACCGGGTCGCGCAAATAAAGGCGCCGCGACAACGACCAAGGGCGGCCTACCGTGCTGCTCGCCGCGGTTGGGTTGGTCCAAACGCGCTTTCCCGCTCCAGCCTCGGGCGTGGCCTCGTTGTGCCGGCCCTTTGTCTGACCGATTCTCCCGCTCTCCGCAACCGCAAAGCGACGATCCGCGCCGCGTCGCAAGTTCCGCCCGGGGGCAGAAGGAAAAAGAGCCTCGCTGTCAACCTTGCCGGTGAGGCGCCCTGCCCTGCTCTTCTGCCGCGGTGGCAACGCGCGGATTTCTCCCGGCTTGCGCATGGTCGGCCTTGCGGTAGGCGCCGAAATCATTGAACCAGTATTTCTTTGACCAGCGATACATCCAGTGTTTCTCCGGCACTTCCTCACCTGGGAGCCATTGGCTGGAGTGCGGTTCCATCGCTTCCAGTTCCCGCATCGCGGTGCCGCGCTGGGTGGTGTCGCGGGCGCCGTGCTTAAGCACGAGAGCCTTCACCAAGTCGGGGCGTTCCAACACGACGCAGCCGCGCGTCGCCTGGGCGGACAGTTCGCGGAAGTCCCGCAGAAACGCCGAGTCGCGCATCGTCGCGAACACGCCGCGCGCGTCACGAATATTGTCCGTGGCGAACTGGATGATCGGACACGGCTCAATGTCGCCGCCCGGACCGATGTGGTGGCTGATGCCGGTCGTCATCGGGCAGAGCGCCACGCCGTCGTGGTCGTAGTAGGAATCGACAATGGCGATGGGCACCCGGGCGCGCATCTCGACGACGAACCGGCGGACCCGCACGACCTGCTCCGGATTGAGCGCGAGTGGCGCATTCATGCGCGCTCCGACCGGCCGGTAGGTGTAATACCAGACGTAGTGGACGCCGAGCCGGATCAACTCGTTCAGCCACCGCTCGCTCAACAAATCGTCAATGTTCGTCTGGCAGACACTGGTGCAAACGCCGGTCAGGATGCGCTCGCGCAGGCAGTTTTGGACGCCGCGCATGGATTTGCTGAATACGGCCTTGCTCCCGCGCCGCTGGTCGCTGACGACTTCGCTGCCCTCGATGCTGATGAGCGGATTGACGTTGCCCAGGCGCCGCAACTCCTTCGCGACTTTTTCCGTGATGAACTGGCCGTTCGTGAAAACCTGGAAATAGCAGTCCGGGTGCGCGGCGAGGATGTCGAGCAGTTGCGGGTGCATGAACGGCTCGCCGCCCAGAATGCCGAAGAGCGCGTTGCCATGGCGCTGGGCGTCGGTGATGAGCCGGTTCATCTCGGCAAGATCAATCATCTCGCGCGGCGCCTCGACGTCCACCCAGCAGCCCTGGCAGCGGAGATTGCAGGAGTTGAGGATCGAGATGTAAAGGAACGGCGGGAAATACTCGCCGCGCTGGAGGCGGCGCTTGAACTTCTCGACCGACAACATGCCTTTGAAACCGAAGTTCCACGCGAACTTCCAGAGCAGGCGCGGATCGGTCGTGCGGAGAATGCGGAAGGCCAGACGGGGGAACAACATGCTATTGCCTCGCCAATGCCGCCTGCGCCCTGGCCTTGGCTTCCACCGCCCGACGCTGGATTTCCTCCGGCGACGGCAGACTCATCAACACCTCCGGCGGGATGTCGGCGGATTCCACCAGCTTGACCAGACATTTCTTCCGTTCGAGCAGCGCCTTGTCCGCGTCGCGCTCCTTCGAGAACCGCGACTTCGCCCGCTCGCTGCGCTGCCGGAGCAGCGAATACACGTCACCGCCCAGCAGCGCCGAGATGTCCACCTTCATTTTCTCGCGCTGAAGATCGGCGGCGCTGACGAGGTCGCCGTTGATCGGGCCGGCCTTGTACTTCGGGAACATGATCGCCGCCTCGGGACAGACGCGCGAGCAGGCCGGGCAGTTGGTTTTGCAGTTGTCCTGGTGCTGCGCCTGGATGTGGCCGGCGTCGTCCACGCCGTACACGCCGAACAGGCAAAAGCTCAGGCACTGCATGCAGTTGGTGCAGCGGTCGTAGTCAATGACCGGGAACCACGGTTTCCACTCACCGGGCCGGGGCGCGCTCAACTCGGCGCGAACCGCGTCCGCCACCCCGACAACGCCGTTCGCGTCCAACCCGCCGAGGTCGTGCCAGCGAAGCGCCACGCGGCCATCGGCCGGCTCGGCCGACGGCAGGTGGCCGTTGTCAAACCGGCCCAGCACCAGAATCGCCCGGCCGTCCTGCGCCGCCGGGCGGCCGTGGCCGCTGGCGCGTGTGACCGCGTAGCCGCGCTCGAGCAGCGCGCTCACCGCGGCGAAGCGTTCCTCCGCCGCGAGCGGCTGGCTGCCGGTCCCCTCGTAGAGGACGACGCGCAGCGTGGCTTGATCTCTGAGGGTCATGGGTCTCAGGCAACGACCGGCGCGGGTTGCGGCGCATCGGCCGCGGCGACTTTTCCATCCGGGAGATTCGGCTTCAACTCCGCGCCCAGGAGCGCCGCGCAGACTTCATCGGCGGCTTGGACGCGCAGGTTGAGGACTTCGGTGGTCGCGGCCGCGAGCGGGGCGTTGGCGGCGGCGAAGAGCCACTTCACCGCGCGCGGGTAGCAGGCGGCGATTTTCACCGCGCCGCCCACGGCGAGTGTCTTCAGCGCGGCGTCCTGCCGGGCGGACATTTCGCACAGGTCAGCCACCGCGTCGAACGCCACGCCCGAGGCGCACAATTTTTTCAAAACGGCTTCCTTCACCGCGCGCGGAACAACGTCCGCGTAGGCGCAGTGGCAATACAGGATGCGTGTTGGTTCTGGCATCAAACGTGGCGGCTTCTATACACCACCCGGCGCGGGGGTGCAACGAGCGGTTTGGCCAATCGCTCACCGCGGGTGCATCTTGACACTGTCCTTAGGATGAGTGGGTAAAAGGTTCCTCAACCGGCAGAAAGCGAGATGACATGAAGAATGAACGGAAGCCGGAAGCCTTGAAGCCGCTGCCGAACTTGGCGGCACT
>JAJXZI010000014.1 GCA_021780115.1 bacterium
CGCTTTCGTGATGAATCCGCAGACGGGCGAACGCCTCTGGCACATGGGGCTGCTGCTGGCCGCGCGGGCGCTGGACCTCGACATCGACCAAGCCGTGGTCCAACCGGGACGCATCCTCCTACCCGCGCGCCACGGCCCGCCGCGGGTCGTGCCATTGGGCGCGCAGAACCAGATCTACATTGACTGGGTGATCGCGCCGCAACGCGACGTGGAAATCATCGAAGGCCCGTTCGCGCGTTACTATGACGATGCGTTGCGCCGTGAGCGGGGCGAAGCCGTGCCGGATTTGTTCCGCGACCGGGTGGTGCTGGTCGGCTACGCGGCGGCGGGCGGGCGGGCGTCCGACTGGGGAGCGACGCCGCTGGCGGATTCGACGCCGCTGTTCCTGTCGCACCTGAACGTGGCCAATTCGCTGCTGACCGGGCGGTTCATCACGCGCGCCAGTCCGTGGACGGAAAACGCGCTGATCGCCGGCCTGGCGCTGCTGTCGGCCGCCTTGGGCTGGCGGCTGCGGGTGAGTTGGGGCGTGGCGGCGTTTGTCGTCGTGGTGGCGGGGTATCTGGCCCTGGCGGCGTGGCTGTTCGTGGCGCGCCGGTACTGGCTGCCCGTGGCGACGCCGCTCGGCGGCGCGTTCGTGATGGGGTACGTGTGCCTGGTGAGTTATCGCATCGTCGTGGAAAGCCAGGACCGCCGGCGGATGCGCAGCGTGTTTGGGAAGATGGTTTCGCCCAGCGTCTTCAATCTGCTGGCCCAGCAGCCGGCGGCGGCGCTCAGCAGCACCCGGCGTCCCGTGACCATCTACTTCGCCGACGTGCGGGGGTTCACGCGCTTCCTGGAAGACAGCCACGCGCGGACCGTGAAGCAGCTCCAAGGACGCGCGCTCGGGAAGCGGCTGGAAGGAGACACCCGCAAAGACCCGCCGGAAGAGACGCTGATCGCGCAAGGCGTGCGCGAATCCCTGGATACGGTCAATCTCTACCTCGGCGAAATGGCGGACGTGATCAAGGCGCACGACGGCACACTGGACAAATACATCGGGGACTGCGTGATGGCCTTCTGGGGTGCCCCCGTGCCGGACGAACGGCATGCCGTGGCGGCGGTGCGGGCGGCCATCGCCGTGCAGCGCGCCATCCACGCCCGCAACCAGGAACGGCTGCTGGAAAACGAACGCCGGCAACGGGAAAACATCGAGCGCCTGTCCGCCGGTCAGCCCGCGCAGGAGCCGCTCCCGGTGTTGCGCGTGGGCAGCGCGCTCAATTCCGGCGTGGCCGCGGTCGGCTTCATGGGCTCGGCGGCGCACCTGTCGAACTACACCGTCTTCGGCCGCGAGGTGAACATCGCCAGCCGCCTGGAGGGCGCGGCGGCGGCGGACCGCATCCTGGTGACCGAAGCGACCTTCGCGGAGGTGCAGCGCCACGACCCGGCGCTGGCCGCGACGTTCCTAAAAATCGAACGGATGAACCTCGCGGGCATTCCCGAACCGGTCCAGGTCTATGAGGTTCCCTGGCAGTCTGACCTGCCCGGCCCGGGAGGAACCTCTTGAGACGGTGGCGGTCCAGTCCAACGGCACATCGTTTCCGAGCATTCTGCGAACGAGATCCCTGACCCTCCATCGCCTCGACGAGGCCACCGCCTATGACCTATTTCCACGTGCTCTGGACCCGGCCGCAGTTGAACCCAGGCGTCGCGCCGGAAGCGCAAGACCTGGTCCTTTGGGATTTCGAGTTTTTGACTTGGTTGTTGAGCGCGCTGGAGGCGCGACGCCACGGGCCCCTCCGGTTGGTGACGGACGCCCGCGGCGCGCTGGCCGTGCAGCGGGTGGGCCTGGAATGGGTTTACAGCGGCGGTATTTCCACCGCCTTGGAGGCCGTGCCGCGCGAGGTGGATCCGTCGATCTTCTGGGCGGCGGGCAAACTCTACGCCTACCGATCAGTCAGCCCGCCCTGCGTCTGCGTGGACATGGACGCCGTGCTCTGGCAACCGCTGGAGCCGGCGGCGCCGGTCATGGCGTTGCACCCGGAAGGCAAGGACTGGGGGTGGTACCGCGACGACCGGCAGCACTTCGCGCCGTTTGGACTGGAAGGCCCGGACTGGAATTGGGAACTCGATCCGTTCAACACCGGCGTGGTTTACCTCGGCGACGCGGCGGTGGCGCGGTTCTATGTGGACACGGCCACGGCGTTCATGGAGCGCTTCTCGCGCGAGGTCTGCGCCGACCCGGCCCGGCGGCCAGCCTTCACCAACGCCATGGTTTTTGCGGAGCAGCGCCTCTTGCCGATGTGCAGCCAGCGCCTGGGCCTGACCGTCGCGCCGGTGACGCGGGCGATGCCGGGCGCGGCGGGGTTGCCGCTGAATCCCGATTGCCTGCACCTCTGGCGGGCCAAGCTGGCTTACAAACTTTGCCCCGACGCCCGGCTGGCGCTCCTGAACTGGCTCATCGAACGCCTGCTCCACGCGTTCCCGGAAGCGCGGCCCGTGCTGGCCCGCTGGGACCTCGACCACGCGAAGACCCGGTCGGAGGGCGGGGCGGTGAATCCGGCGGAGTTGGCGCAGGCGCAACTGGGCGACCTGAGATTTTCCTTGCTCCGCAACGTCCAAGGCGGTATAAACGTTACCGACCTGATAAGTGGCGTTGAGCGCGACGCGGTGGAGGGGTCCATGGTGTGGTCGGGAGAAATCATCCGGCCCGAACCCGGCGCCCGGTTCGAGTTGGAGGTCATCGGCTTGCAGTCATTGAAGATCCAGACCGCCGCCTGACGCGCGTTCCAAAGCCGGACAAACAAACCTATGAGTCTGAACGTGAAATGTGCCAAAGGCACCGTGTATCTCAACAGCACCCCGATCCCCCAGGGACAGTCCGCGGCGTCCAACTCGTGGTCCGACTTCGTCAACTTGGCCGACAACAGTTGCGCCAATATCTACGATGTACCCAGTTCGCTGCTGGCGGCGGTCGTTTATTCGGGTTCGACCACGCTCTGTGCCGCAGCGGGATTGATGACGGGCGCCCAGCAGCTCAGTTCAACCTATCCTTACGTTTACGCCCCGCCGGCGCAGTCGTTTGTCCCGTTTTACTACAACACCTCGCCCCGCTGGCAACTCACCTGCCCCGGCGGTAGCATCGGCATTCGGATGTGAATTCCCCTCCCGTTCTAGTGCAGTCCCTCACTTCCTTCACACCCGCACCGAAATCCCCACGAAGCCATGAACACCACGCCGACCCAGACCTTGCTCCTGACGAACATCAAAGGGAAGCTGCGCATCAAACACCAGCACGGCGGAGAAACCGATGTCACCGGGGACATCGAGTTGGCCGACTCCGATTTCCTGACGCTGCTCGAAACGCGAGAGGGCGACCAGAAAGGAAGCAGTGGCACCGTTTCTCTCGCACTGAAGGTACGCTCCTCTGACGTCAGGGTCTTCAAACGCGACAAACCCGGAGTCATCGATGTCAGGGATTCCGATGTCATTGTCGTGCAGCAGCCGTGTCTGGAGTTAAGCACGACCGCGCCACAGCGCCGCTCCAACGCACAGCCGGCCAACGCCCCCAAGCAAGCACACTTGGTCAGCTATTTCCCCGCCTGCCTCAGCCTGGGCCAGTACTTCGAGCAAGATGGGCTGCCTCACTACCAGATCCTCACGCCCGGCGGAACCGTGCGGGTAGATCCTATGGTAAGGGGCTAGTCCGCCTCGTCGTTCCGCTGCACAAGGCCCACCGCCTGCACGAGCAAGCCCACGGTGAAACCGGTGCGGAGGGAATTTGCTCAGCCAACCTGCGCGTGGCATCCGAATACGGAAACTGAATCACCAGCGGCCCATTTCCCAAGCGCAACACCCCGCGGAAGACAGGGTGGGCGCTTTGCCGCACCAGCGATTGCGCGGTTTCGACTGAGGACGGGGGGATCGCTCGTAGTGTGGGTGGAAACACCGTTCAGCGGGTCATGGGCGCCCGGGGGTGGGGCTTCTGCACGTGCTCGCCGTCGGTCCGGTGGCGGCTGCCCCGCCGATCCCGGCTGGCGACGGCGTGCTGGAAAACGGGACTGTCGAGCCGGCTGGAAGGCTGGCCGGTCTGCACCTCCTCGACGAGGTCCGCCACGCTCTGCAAGACCCGCGTGGGCTGAAACACGTAGTCGCCGACGGCTTCGAGCTGCGTCGAGCCGCTGAGGACCAGGTAGGCGCACAGCCCGGATTCAATGGCGCCGCGGATGTCCGTTTCCATCGTGTCGCCGATCATCACGATCTGGTCGGGGGTGCCGCCGGCCATCTCCGCGAGTTTGCGCCGGGCGCGGTGGAACATGTAACCGTTGGGCTTGCCGAGATAGTAGGCGCGCCGTCCAGTGCTGGCTTCCAGGAACGCGGCGGTCGCCCCCGCGCCGGGGCGGGTTTCCTCGGCCGAAACCGGGCACCAGTTGTCCGGATTGGTGGCCAGCAGGCGGGCACCGCGTTCGATGCAACTGTGCGCCTTGGCCAGCTTCTCCCACGAGGCGGCGCCTTCGCCCACCACCACGTAACTGGGGTGGATGGCGTCGTTGGCAATCTTCTGCTCGTGCAATGCGGCGAGCAGGCCGCCCTCGCCGAGGACGAACACCGTGCAGCCGGGATGGGTTTCGCTGAGAAAATCGGCGGTGTTGAGGGCCGAGGTGTAGAAATGGCGCGCCGAAAGTCCCGGCAGGCCGAGGTGCCCCAGGCGCACGGAAAGGTCCTCCGGCGTGGGAGCGGAATTGTTGGTCACGAAAATGAAGGGCGCGCCGCGGGCGATGAGCGCCCTCACGAAGTCCCTCGCCCCCGAGACGAGTTGGTTCTCCCGGTAAATCACCCCGTCCATGTCGATCAGGTAGCCGGTCTTCATTGTGTACCACGGTAGTTAAACTGCGTTCTCACGCCGCATGGGCAAAACGCGCGACCGGTTCTAAGTTCCGGCAGGCGCCTTGTAAACCAACGGCAATAACCGGGACACGCTGCCGAAACCCCTTGTCGGCCCGATGACAGGTGCGCAACAATCGGGTGACATCGCTGGGCCGGCGCGCCCCCCCCCCCGGACACTTGCCGCAAGTCGAAGCAGGGCGCGTGCCGGCGGGAGGCGGAGCGAACCAAGGTCGACGGGTGCCGCAAGAGCGAGAAATCTTTGGCGTTCTGTTCAAGGTGCGCAAAAAGCTTCACCCTTTCTCCCCGGCGGCGTAATCATCGCTGCCGCCCATTCGCGGGAAACTGCGCGCCGTGCCAACCCCGGTGCCGTCCAAACGCGAAACTGACGCTGCCGGCACGCGGCCCCGCTGCGGATCGCGAACAGGCTTGGCGTCGGGCATGCAGCGCGATATTGATCCCCGCGGAGAACCGTGTTACACCCCCCGCCATGATCAAGTCATTGCTCTTCCTGGCGGGGATCTTCCTCGGCGCGCAATTCACGCCGGCCGCCAACTACACCGTCCACACCTTCAAGAAAATCGTCCTGACGGACGACTTCTGGTGCGAAGGCGCCAACATCGGCGACTTCAACCACGACGGCAAAATGGACGTCGCCGCCGGGCCGTTCTGGTGGGAAGGACCGGACTTCAAGGTTCGCCACGAATATCGCGACGCCAGCAAGACCTCGAAGATCAAGCAGGCCGACGGGACCGAGATCACCATTCCCGGCTGGAAAGGCGCGAAGGGGCACGAGAACGATTACTCCGATAATTTCTTCACGTTCGTCCACGACCTGAACGGCGACGGCTGGGACGACATTATTGTGGTGGGTCTGCCCGGTGAGCCGGTGTATTGGTACGAAAATCCGAAAGGCCAGAAATCCGCCGACGGCACCGGGCACTGGGCCAAACACCGGGCGATGGATGTGCTGGACAACGAGTCGCCCGTGTTCGGCGATCTGTTTAAGGACGGACACCCGGTGATGATGGGCAACTCCGGTGGCTACTTTGGCTTTGCCCAGCCGGACTACGGCCACCCGACCGCGCCGTGGCAATGGCACCCGATCACGCCCAAAGGCCCGTGGCACAAATACACGCACGGCTTCGGTTTCGGCGACGTCAATGGCGACGGCCGCGCGGAATTCCTGGAAGCCAACGCTTGGTGGGAACAACCGGCGTCGCTCGACGGCGACCCGGTCTGGACCGAGCACAAGTTCCCCTTCGCCCCCGGCCCCGGCACTTCCGGCGGCTCGCAAATCTATGCATACGATTTCAACGGTGACGGCCTGAACGACGTGCTCACGACGCTGAACCCGCACCAATACGGCTTGGTCTGGTACGAGCAAGTCCGCCAGGACGGCGAAATCAGTTTCAAGCAGCACATGATTCTGAACCGCACGCCGGCGGACAACAAATACGGCGTGGAATTTACCCAGATGCATGCCATCGCCTTGGTGGACATGGATGGCGACGGCGTGAAGGACATCGTCACCGGTAAACGCTTCTGGGCGCACGGGCCGACCGGCGACGTGGAGCAAAACGCGCCGGCCGTGCTCTACTGGTTCAAGACCGTACGCCACCCGGACAAGACCGTCGATTTCGTCCCCTACCTCATCGACAACGACTCGGGCGTTGGCACGCAAGTCGTCGCTGCCGACGTGAACGGCGACGGTTTGCCCGACGTGATTGTGGGCAACAAGAAAGGCGTGTTCGTCTTCCTCCACCAGGCGCACCCCGTGAGCAAAGCGGCTTGGGAGGCGGCACAGCCGAAACTCTATCGTCCTTGAACGGGTGGCCACCGGCGGGCGGGGCGGTTCGCCATGCGCCAGTCCGCTGGCGCTTTGTGAGCGGCTCGGCCCTCACGATTGACACTGATTGCTCTTCCCCCCTGGTTTCGCTCCATTCCAACGTTTTGCCCTCAGCGGGTTCGACACTTGCGTCCACGCGTCCATTTACAGCCGCGCGGCGAAATAGTGAGGACCGATGGAAATTTTAGAGCGTTGGTCGTTGAATCGGTCGTCGGTGGATGGCCCCAATCCCGTTGCAAGCCCACCGCGGTGCGGTCCTGGGAATCCTGCGCGAAGGCTCGCCACACGAGCTTCTGTGCCGTGAACCCCCCAGCGGGCCCGCCGCCGTCCCGCCGTCCCGACCGAAACGCGCAGCCCCAACTGTTTGAAGCTCAACACCGCCACCGCCGCGCGCGTCCACAGGTAAAGCGGCAGCTTCAACTGGTCGGGGCAGTGATCGGGGATGTTGGCCAGCGTCTTTTGCTGCCGCGTCAAGAGCCGGCCGCGCCGCTTGGCGCGCAGCCCCGGCGCCCCGGCCTGTTTGCGCTGTGGGCCGCCCTCGTGGGAATCGCCCGACGGCGGACCCAAAAAATCCTGGTGACTTCCGACTGGGAACACCCCCTCTCCAGCGCGGCCAGCCGGCCACGAGCTGGCGGCCGTGCTCTTCGCTGACGCCACGCAAAGCACTTCGCTCAGCCCCGGCAATTTCCTGGTCAGCGACAACATCCACGGTCTGGCGGCGCAATTCCTGGAGAAGCACGTCGGTGGAGGCATCGTGACGCTGGAGCTTGCCGGCGCCTCGGTCAACATTGATCCGTAGGTGCGCGTCCTGCCGGACTTCCGGACCACCAACGGTTGGGTACCGGAGCCGGTCCTGATGGGCACGATGCTGGGCGAAGATGTGCCGACGCGACCGAGCTGCGCCGAAGGCGGCTACGAAGTCCAAAGCAGCCCATTCGCCCCCGGCGCCGGCGAACAACTCGCGGAAGAGGCGGCGCGGAGGTTGCGGGAACTAAAGGACGCCACGGATTGACCGGCGCATACGCGCGCATTTCATGGCGACGCCGGCAAGGGGCTGGCTTCTGCTGCTGCTGTGACTCTTCCGTTGGTCCCTCACTGAGGGCTGGAACGCCCTTCCGCCGGGTGATATAGTCAACTCCAATGAGTTGGACGACGGATCCCGGTTGTCAGCGCGGCGGGAAGAGACAATTCCCTCGCGCGGGAAGTCTGACTCGCCTTAGAATTGCCCGCCTATGAAGCTCCAGCACGATCCTGATTTGCCGCACCGTGGCTTCACCTTGATCGAATTGCTCGTGGTGATTGCCATCATCGCGATCCTCGCGGCGCTGCTCTTGCCCGCGCTCGCCAAGGCCAAGACCAAGGCCCAGGGCATCGGCTGCCTGAGCAACACCAAGCAGCTCGCCCTCGCCTGGCAGCTTTATTGCCCCGATTACAACGACCGCGTGGCCAACAATTACGGGGTCAACCAAACCATCGAGGCTATTACGGCCGGGAAATTCGACAACTGGGTCAACAACGTCATGTCCTGGGGAGCGGGCACTTCCACCGGCGATGTCAGTGTCACCAACAATGCCTGGGTCGCCAATGGCGTGCTGGGGAAATACATGTCGGCGACGGTCAACGCTTACAAATGTCCCGCCGACGTTTACCTCAGCCAGGCCCAGCGCGCGGCCGGTTTCCAGCAACGCAACCGCAGTCTCTCGATGAATCACCTCTTTGGCCGGTTCAGCATTCACACCGACGGGACGGACGGCAGCGGCGGTCAGGACTTCACTTTCCGCGGCCAATCCTGGGGAGTCACCGGATACAAGCAGTACCTCAAGCAAGCCGAAGTGCCGAAGCCGGCCAAAACCTGGCTGGTGCTCGATGAGCATCCCGATTCCATCAATGACGGCTTTTTCATCAATAATCCCACCGTCAACAATTGGCAGGACATTCCCGCCTCCTACCATAACGGCGCCGGTGGCTTCTCCTTCGCCGACGGCCACTCGGAGATCAGGAAATGGTTGAGCCGGGCCTCCCAATACCCCGTGCAATATTTCTATCCGAGCCAAATTCCCTTCGACGCCGCCGGCAAGATGGATTTTGCCTGGTACCTGCAACGAACTGGATTCACGGACATGAGTGGCCGCGGCTATTTCGGTTACTGAGTGCGCTGCCCAGCGGTGTCTTTTGCGCCGCCGCCCTGAAACCCCTGAACTCGGACTCCCCATTGAGCAGAAGACGGCGGGCGCGCTCCGCCTTCGCCTGCCTCTGGGTCGCCGCATTGGCGCTGCGATCCGGAGCCGCGCCCGAGCCTTACCGAGACGCAGCCCGGCTGTTCGCCTTCGACGGGAATGAAGCGCTGGCCGGTTGGAAAACCACCGGCAATGTGACCATCGACGCCGCCAAGGGGCGCGAGGGCAAGGGCGGCGCGCTCAAGGTCGGCTCCGGCGGCGTCGCTCTGCTCAAACTCCGCGACACGGACGGGGCGGGCAAAGTCGAGCTGTGGGTGTACGACGACGGCACCCGGCCCGAGAACGCCAAGGCGTCGCGGATCGGTCCGCGCTGGGGCTTGGTCCAGAGTGACGGGAAACTGTTGGCCGCCGGCATTCTTTACGCCAGCTATCTGGGCGGCGCAGAGGGCTACACGGCCACGGCCAGCGACGGCAAAGACTGGTTCAACCAATTGTTCTGGCTCGGCGTCAATCGCGCCCCCGCCGGCTGGCACAAGTGGACATTTGACTTCGATGCGGAGGACGGCCTGCAAGTGCTCCACAACGACCGGGAGGTCAACGCGGTGGACTCCGCCAAAACTGGCTTGCGCGGCTTCAACGCCGTGGCCATTTGGGGCGACAACGGTCCGGGCAACCCCCAGACGATCTGGGTGGACGACCTGTCGGTCACGCTCGGTGGCCCCGTGAAGATCGTTCCGGCCGGCGAGGCCGATCCGTATGACGCCAAGACGCTCGCGGCGGACGCGAGTCTCAAGCGGCTGGTCCCTGTTTACACGCGTGACAACGCCCCGGCGACACCCAAGATCGAGGATCTTCCCCTAAAGCAAAGCGTCGCGCAATACGGCATCACTTGGACCTTCGCGCAACCGGCGCGCGTCGGGCAGTTCCTCAATGGCGACTGGTACGTCGTGGGACCGGTGACGATCCAGGCCATCGCCCCCCGGCCGCTCTACGGCGCGGAAATCCCCAAACGCCAATTGGACCCCCTGGAAAAGGAGCGCCCGGAGAGCCAGCGCGTCCGCAACGGTTTCATGCTCAATCCGCCGGCCCGGATGAAAGTCGCCTACGACAGTGGCGTGCGGAACTGGTTCGATCCCGCGCTCGTCCAAAAACTGCCCGTGGCCATGAGGCCCGGCGACTCGCTGGTCTCCACCATCAGCATGCCCAAGGGGCTCGTGCTCCACGCCCAGTTGCGAAACAAGATTGAGCGCGGCGAAGGCGACAGCAGCCCGATCCGCACCGCCGCGGTGCTCACGTGTGTGGCGCAACCGCTGCCGCCCGACGCGTTCCGTCCGGCCTTCTGCGATCGTGGGCCGAAGATTTATCTCGCCCGGAATCTCAAGCGCGAGTTGCTGCCCGCCGCGGCTGCAACGCCCAGCCTGCCGAACGTGGCGCAGTACGTCCGGTTCACGCAGCGGCCCTGGGTCGGGACCTGCTTCTTCGGCTTCGAGGAACCAGTGGAGAACATGCCGCAATACGGTCTGGAGTACGGCCGTGTTGTCGGTCTTTCCGCCTTGCTGCTGTGTACCGACCTCACGCCCGGCCAGAAGGAACCGCTGCTGGTGAACTTCGTTCAAATCGGCATTGATCTAGGCGGCATGATCCGCGCGGGCCATCCCGGCTGGACGAGCTGGGGCGGACACGGCAGCGGGCGCAAGCTCCCCATCATCTTGGCGGGACTGCTCCTCGGCGACGACCAACTGGCCCACATCAACCAGTCCTTCCCCAAGGTGAGTTTCGGCGAAGACGAGCAGACCGCCTATGGCGAAGGCTGGACCGGCGCGAAGGTCGTCTTTACCGGGCATTCGGGGATTGACGCCGCCACCGGCGCGGGCCGCTCCCGCGGCAACGGCTGGGGACCGTACGAACACACGCCGCCCTCGCAATGGAAGGAGGGCCAGAACACCAGCGAGAGCTACCGCCGCTGCTGCACCAGCGTCGGCTGGGTCGCCCAGGCGCTGGCCCTGCGGCTTTTGCACGCCGAGCCGGCCTGGCACCACGACGCCTTCTTCGATTACGTGGACCGCTGGATGTACGAGGACGACAGCGCGTTCGTGAAAACCATCAAGGCAGCGACCGGCCGGGACCACGACAAGGAGTGGGCGCGACAAGGGCAGGCCTGGGATGCGTTCATCAACGAGATGTGGGCCAGGCACCGGCCATCGCTCCCCGCCCGCACGAACGGTTGGCGACAGCCGCACGATGACACCTACTACCGCACCGCCCTCGAGAGGCTGCAACCATAGTCGCCTGGAACGGGCCACGGCGTCCCTGACTTCGTGAATCAAGAACCGGCCCGCGGCGGCACGCGTCCCGGCGAGGCCGTTCTGCGGATCGCGCGGGCGCTCAATTCCCGGTCTTCAACTCCACCACGTCGTGCGGCGCGGCTTCTTTCATGCCGGCCGGGCTGACGCGGATGAACCGCGCGTTGGCCCGGAGCTGGGCCAGGTTGGCGGCGCCAAGGTAGCCCATGCCGGATTGGATGCCGCCAATGAGTTGCGCCAGCACGCGGTCGGTGGCGCCGGACACCTCTTTCAGTGCCTCGATGCCTTCGGCGGCGACTTTCTGCGTCGCGTTGGGCGTGTGGCCGTAGCGCGTGGCGGAGCCGATTTTCATGGCCGCCAGGCTGCCCATGCCGCGGTACTGTTTATAGAGTTTGCCGCCGATTTCCAGCGCCTCCCCCGGCGCCTCGGTGCATCCCGCCAGCAGGCCGCCGCAGATGACGGCCTGCGCCAGGGTGAGCGCCTTCACGATGTCGCCGCTCTTGGTGATGCCGCCGTCGGCGAGCAGCGTCACGCCGCGCTTCTGCGCCGCCCGCGAGCAGACGTAGAGCGCCGTCAGTTGCGGAATGCCGACGCCGGCCACTAACCGCGTGGTGCAGATCGAGCCGGGCCCTTGGCCGACCTTGATGACGTTCGCGCCCGCGTCGGCCAGGAACTCGACGCCCGCCGCGCTGGTCACGTTGCCGGCGATGAGCGGCAGTTTCGGAAACGCGTCGCGCAACATCCGCACCGCGTCGCCGACCCCCTGGCTGTGGCCGTGGGCGGTGGAAACCGCGACCGCGTCCACGCCGCGCTCGATCAAGCCGCCCACGTGGTTGAGGATGCGCTCGCGGTCCAGCTCGCCGAAGGCGTTGCGCGTGGCGGACACGGCGGCGCCGCAGAGCAGCCGGAATTGGGCGTCGCGCGCCGGCTTGAACTGGGCGCTGCGCTCCTGGGTGATCCGCTCCACGTCGCTCATGGTGAACAGACCGCGCAGGTGGTCCTGATCGTCCACCACCAACAGCTTGTGGATGCCCGGGTGGTCGGTGAAAAACTTGTCCGCCTTGGCGATGGCGTCGCGGCCCAGTTCCTTTTTGTTGATCGTGTGGACCTGGCCGCGCGACGTCAGCGCCTCCCCCACCTTTTTCTTGGCGTAGCGCGGCTTGACGACGTGGCCGGAGAGCAGGCCGACCAGCTTGCCGGTGGCATCCACGACGGGGAAAGTGCCGAAGGCGTAGTGCTTCTCCTCGATCAGCTTGAGCACGTCGCCGATCAGTTGCTCCGGCGCGACCTTGATCGGATCCTGGATGAGGCCGTGGACGTGGTTCTTGACGCGGCCCGCCTCCGTGAGTTGCTGGCGGTCGGGCATGTTGTAATGGATGAGGCCCAGCCCGCCGTTGAGCGCCATGGCGATGGCCATGCGGGACTCCGTCACCGTGTCCATGTCCGCCGAGATGATGGGGATGTTCAGGTGCAGGCCCTCGGCCAGGCGCGTGTCGAGTTGGGTGTCGCGCGGGAGGACTTCGGAATAGCGCGTCGCCAGCGTGACGTCGTCATACGTCAGGGCCAGGTTCGGGTGCGCGGAGAAGAACGCGTCCGCCGGCGGGTAGAACTGGGCGTCGAGACTCTCGGAAATCTTCGTAGCTGCCATGTCGGAAACTGCCAGACGCGGGCGGCCGGTGGCAAGCCCATTTGGGGCGGCAGGCGCTCCGCAGGGCGTCCCGAAACAACGGGATTCAGGAGCAAGGGACGCATCCCACCAGGAACCTGGCCTTCCGGAAGGGCTTGACCGGAACGTCAGAGGCCGCAAGCTGCCGGCCGATCAACATCCAACACGGTATGGTTTTCATTCACGACGATTTTCTCCTGGGCACCCAGGCGGCGCGCCGGCTCTACCACGAATACGCCGCCGGGCAGCCGATCCTGGATTACCACTGCCACCTGCCGCCGAAAGGCCTCGCCGAGAACCGGCAATTCCAGAACCTTTGCGAGATCTGGCTGGAGGGCGACCACTACAAGTGGCGCGCGCTGCGGGCCAACGGCGTCCCCGAGCGCCTCATCACCGGCGACGCCAGTCCGTTCGAGAAGTTCCAGGCCTGGGCGGCGACCGTGCCGTACACGCTGCGCAACCCGCTCTACCACTGGACGCATCTGGAACTGAAGCGCTACTTCGGCATCGCCGAGTTGCTGGACGCGCGCAGCGCCGAGCGCATCTGGAGGCAGGCCAACGAGCAGCTCGCCACGCCGGCGCTGAGCGCCCACGGCATCCTGAAAAAGTTCCACGTACAAGCGGTCTGCACCACCGACGATCCGGCCGACGACCTGGCGTACCATCAGGCCCTCGCGCAATCCGGCTTGCCGACGAAGGTGTTTCCGACCTTCCGTCCGGACCAGGCGCTCGGTGTCCATCAGCCGGCGGCGTTCAATGCGTGGATCGAACGGTTGGAGCGGGCCAGCGGGGTGGCCGTCGGCAACTTCGCGCAGTTCCTCGATGCGCTCCGCCGACGCCACGACTTTTTCCACGCGCTCGGCGGGCGTCTTTCGGACCACGGGCTGGAGCGGTGCTACGCCGAGTTCTGCCCCGAGGCGGTGGCGGCGAAGGTTTTCACCGAAGCCCGCGCGGGCCGGGCGGCAACGCCGGAGGAGCACCGGCGCTTTGCCTCGTTCCTGATGCTGTTCTTCGGCCGGCTCGACGCGGAGAAGGGCTGGACCCAGCAGCTTCATCTCGGACCGCTGCGCAATACCAACACGCGTCTTCTCAACCAACTCGGCCCCGACACCGGCTTCGATTCCATTGGTGATTTCCCGCAGGCCGCCGCGCTCGCCGCCTACCTCGACCAGCTCGACCGGGAAAACGCGCTGCCGAAGACGATCCTCTACAACGTCAATCCGGCGGACAATTACGCCTTCGCCACGATGATCGGCAACTTCCAGGACGGCAGCGTCCCCGGCAAAATCCAGTTCGGCTCCGGCTGGTGGTTCCTCGATCAAAAGGAAGGCATGGAGTGGCAGATCAACGCGCTCTCGAACCTCGGGCTGCTCTCGCGCTTCATCGGCATGCTCACCGACTCCCGCTCGTTCATGTCGTACCCGCGCCACGAGTATTTCCGGCGCGTGCTCTGCAACCTGCTGGGCCGCGACATGGAGCAGGGCGCGCTCCCCAATGATCTGGCGCTGGTGGGGACAATGGTGCGAAATATCTGTTACGCAAACGCCCGCGACTACCTGAAGCTGCTGCCGGAGGACGGCTGAGTTTCCGCTTTGCATTGGTGCGCGGAGGCCCTTTCCGGGAGCCTCGTAGCGCAGGCCTCCGGCCAGCGAGTTCGACGGGCGTCTCGCCCGTAGAACGTTCTGGCGGCGAGATGCCTCTCCCACTCGCCGCCGGGGGGACGACTGCGCTGCGCGGTTCCTGGTTCCAACGCGCGTCCAAAGCAGGAGGTCGAGGCGGCCCCTGAACCGCCGCGGGAGGGCACGCGGCCTGCCGGTTGTAGGCCGGGTCCCCTGACCCGGTGGTCGAGGGGCGCCATTCGCGGGCCGTGGCGGCTCGTGGAGTCTCTCCAACGCGCCCATGCTGTCATTGACCCCTCCTCCACGCGCCGGATTCGTCGCCGTGCTGTGGTGAGCATGACCGGCCCGACTGTACCCGGCGCGGACTATTTCCGGACGGCGCGGACGCTGAAATAGCGCGCCTGCACCCAATCCACGAAGTTCGTGCTCGACTCCAGGAGGATGTCCACCGGCCCTCGGGCGTCCGCAGGGATCATGGCGGCGCCCTTGGGAGTGAAGCGCGGATTGGAGATTGGACTTTGGCGTTGGCCGTCTTTGGGTTACGTTTCGGCCGTGAGCACCGTTCAAGAAATTGAAGCGGCCATTCCACGCTTGTCCCGCGCCGAGGTGGAAAACCTGCGTGCCTGGATTGATGAGTTCCTGGAGGACCAGCTTGAGTTGAGTGCCGAGGTCACAGCCAAGCTCGATCAATCGCGCCGCGAGATTGCGGCGGGCCAATACACCACGCGGCAGCCTCAATAAGGGTGTGGCCGCCGCGCTTCAAATCTGGTCGCCCACTTTCTCGCGCGCGTTCGACGCCCTGCCCGCCTCCCTCCGCGAAGCCGTCCAGCGCAAGGTGGATGAGCTGGGCGCACGACTGGATACCTTTCCCCACCAGCGCCTGCAAGGGCGTCCCGAATTCAAACTTCGCGTAGGCGACCACTGAGTGCTGTACGAATTCGACGTGAAACTCGGACGCGTCTATCTCCACTACGTCGGCCACCGCCGCGACCTCTACAAGCGCAGTTGACCGCATCGGCCGGCTCCGTTGGGCAAAGAGTGGCGCCAAAGCCACCAAGCTTGCCAAGCAACACGCCGAAGACAGGGGCCTGCCCTATTTCCGCACGGCGCGGACGCGGAAGTAGCGCGCCTGGCTGGAGGTGCCGTAGGTACCCGGCAGCGCCTGGATCCAATCCACGAAGTTCGTGCTCGACTCCAGCAGGATGCCCACCGGACCTTGGGCATCTGAAGGGATCACCACAGTGAGTCGCAGAGGTTCCAGTCGCCAAAGAACCGGTTCGGCATGGTTCATTCGAGGTTTTGTGTTGCACGCAGGCCACGGACTCCGCCGCTGCGGACGCCTGCAATCCCCAGCGGCAATGCGAGCAATCTTCTGGCACTCGCTACTGGACGCGGACCCGGTAAAACCGCGACGGGCTCGTCGCCGTGCTGTCGGTCAAGGTGATCGTGTCGCCCGTGCCGGGCACGGTTTGCGCAGGCATCCAGGCGGGATCGGCCCACGCGTTCTTGTACTCCAGCGTGTAGTTGGCCCCAAGGGAGGTTGTTACGCTGACACTGAATTGGCGGCCCACTAACCGCGGATTGTTGATCCTGGCTTGCGCTGGCAGCACCGTGGCATGGATCGCCCCCGTCACGGCGCTGGTCCGGTCAGTTTCATTGCCCGCCCCGTCAAACACCTTCAGACCATACCAATAGCCGCCGGGCAGGACGGGCGTGTCCAGGAAGAAGCCTGAGAACGGACCGCTGCCGGTCGGCGCCTGGTCATCCATCTCCTGCCAGCCGGGGTCGCTGGCGGAGCCGTCCCCGGACGTGCGCCACAAGCCGACGCGGGCCAGACCGGGGCCGCCGACATCGGACACCGTGTAAGATATCGTGAAGACTCCACCCACGGCGATGGCGCTCGGAGCTACGCTGAACGCACTGATCGTGGGCAGTGGCACGGCCTCTTGGAGGTTCAAGACAATGCTGCCACTGGCTCCGCCCCAGCCGTCCACGGCAATTTGATACGCCGTGCCTGCTTGCGCGCTGAAGGAAAGCCGGCTGGTCAGAACCCCCGGCAACTCATCGTCATTGCTCGCCACCAAACTCAAAGCCGAGACCGTCGAGCCGGTGTAAACGGCCAGCAGCGTGTCAAAGCTGCTTCCCGTGGTGGCGATGGTGGTGGTCCCGTCGGCGGGGGCGGTCCAAGTCCACCACACCGACTTGCCGCCGGAATTCCCCGCGTGGTCCGGCTCGCCCGGCTCCTTGGTGGCATTCGTGTTCTGCCCCGTCACACTGACGACGAAGCCGCTCAGCGCGATTCGATTGGCAAAATCATCGTTCGGTGGCCGCGCTGGAATGCCCGTCCCTGAAGCAGCGATATTGGCGACACCCTCAGTCGCGTCGGAATTGACCGTGACGTTGCCGCCGTAGCTGGTGGCCGCCGTCGGCGCGAAGACCACCTTCACCGGCTGCGAGCCGCCAGCGGGAACTGTCCCTGACCAGGCGCCGCTGAAGCCGGCCGGATAGCTAATGCTGCTGACCGTCAGCGCCGCGTTGCCCGTGTTGGCAATCGTCAGCGTCGCCGACGCGCTGCCGCCCACCGGCACGTTGCCAAAGGCCAGATTGCCGCTCAGGGCGATGACCGACTGCTGCGGAGCACTGACGTTGAGGATGATATTGTCCACCCAGAAGGTCGCTGGACCGGACAGCCCGGCACCGGCCCACATCCTGAAGGTGATGCCGGTGACCTTGTCGATATTCTGCATCGTTTGGTCAATCGGGGCCACGAGGTGAACCCAGTTATTGGTTGCCGGGATATTCATGTGCCCAAAGTAATTCTGGCTGTAATCGCTGAATCGGACGCCATACTCCAGATACCCGTAGTTGCCGTCCGAGTTTGTCGGTGAAGAGGGGTCCCACTTCACGTCCATCGCTAAATTGGCGAAGGCAGCCAGACTGATGGTCTGCCCGTTCAAACCGCGCACAAACGAGAATTGGTTGTCGAGGGGGTAGGCAACGGCGTCGAAACTCACCGTTACCTTCATCGATCCGGACGTGGTGCCGCCGCCAGCGTCCACTGTGGAATCGTAATCCAGAGTCCAGGCTGGGCTGCCCCACCAGTGAGACCACGCACTGACTTCGTTTGGATCATCGTAGCGGTCCACGACGTAGCTAGTGGTTTGGCCCCAGCTCAGGCTTGCGGTGTAGGTCGTGGTGCCGGCCACTACCGTCACCGTCCGCGGGTTTTGCGCGTTGCCGTCACTCCACCCGCTGAAGGTCCAGCCGCTGGCCGGCGTGGCCGCAATCTGCTGCTGCGCACCCACCGCGAAGGTTCCGCCGCCGCTGACCGTGCCGCCGTTGGGCGGATTGGCTGCCACGACAATCGTCCCTTGCGGTGGCGTGAAGTTGGCGGTGTAGGTCGTCGTGCCCGCCACCACCGTAATCGTCCGCGGGTTCTGCGCGTTGCCGTCACTCCACCCGCTGAAGGTCCAGCCGCTGGCCGGCGTGGCCGCAATCTGCTGCTGCGCACCCACTGGGAAGGTTCCGCCGCCGCTGACCGTGCCGCCATTGGGCGGATTGGCTGCCACGACAATCGTCCCTTGTGGCGGCGTGAAGTTGGCGGTGTAGGTCGTCGTGCCCGCCACCACCGTAATTGTCCGCGGGTTCTGCGTGGTGCCATCGCTCCAGCCGCTGAAGGTCCAGCCGCTGACGGTTGAAAACGCCAGCGTGTGTGGGCCGACCGTCAGGTCCGACACCGTCGCGCCGCTGCTCTGCCAAACGCCGCCATCCACCTGCCACTGCGCGCCCGCAGTCACCGCCCCTGGCGGAGTGATCGTTACCTGCAACGAGCCGCTCTGCGAAGTATAGGTCGCCGTGGTTGTGATCGAGGAGCCGCTACTGACGGTCACCACCTGGTCCGGCGGCGTGTTCCAACCAGTGATCGTGCTGAAATGCACCGAGTGGCTGCCGACGCTCAGACCGCTCACCGTGTCGCCGCTGTTGTGCCAGGCTCCCCCGTCCACCTGCCACTGCCCTCCGGCGCTTACCGCTCCCTGAGGACCTATTGTCACCATCAATGAGCCGGTCGGTGTACCCTCTCGGATTGTCTCGTTGTCAGTATCAGCCACATACAGATTTCCAGAGCGGTCCACAGCAATTCCGCGAAGCCCGTTAAACCGGGCCGCGCTTCCAACTCCATCCGCACTGCCCGCCGTGTTAGCGGTTCCGGCCACAGTGCTTACATTGCCGGAGGCCGTCACCATGCGAATCGTGTAAGCCCCGTCATCCGCGACGAAGATTCGGCCGAATGTGTCGAGAGCGATACCCCAGGGACCGCTGAACCGAGCAGCGACTCCGTCCCCATCTGCCGTGCCCGGACTTCCAGCCGTGCCCGCCAAGGTGGTAACCTGGCCACTGGGGGTGATTCTCCGGATCGTGTAGTTAAAAAAGTCGGCTACGACGATGTTGCCGCCACTGTCAACGGCTAAGCCATGAGGGTAGAAAAAACGCGCTGAACTTCCTGTTCCGTCGGCGCTGCCGGAGTTGCCTGACGAACCGGCCAGAGTGGTAACGAAACCGCCGGTCGTGATTTTCCGGATCGTTTGGTTCATTGTGTCGGAGACATACACGTTGCCGGAACTGTCCACGGCCAAGCTCGATGGGGAGTTGAATCGGGCTGTGCTGCCGGTTCCGTCGGCGCTACCCCAGTTCCCAGCCAAGCCCGCGAGCGTGCTTACTTGGCCGGCTGTCGAGATTTTCCGAATCGTGTTATTCCCCGAGTCGGCCACATACACGTTGCCGGCACTATCGACCGCAACGCCTTCGGGTTGGTTGAAACGAGCGACGCTCGTGCTTCCATCGGCACCACCACTGTTGCCAGCGGAGCCAGCCAGCGTGCTCACAACGCCCACCGGCGAAATCATCCGTATCGTGTGGTTCATAGTGTCCGCGACAAAAACATTCCCTGCGGCATCCGCGGCCACGTCATACGGAGCAAAAAACCGCGCCGCGCTCCCTGTGCCGTCCACACTGGCGGAGTTGCCCGCGAGTCCCGCGAAAGTAGTGATGTACATCATGGGGAGTGGCGGTGGCGTGGGAGGTATGGTCATAAACGTGACCGTCACGTTGTGGGGCGCCGTCACCGGGCTGAGCGTGTAGCTGGCGCCGCCGGTCTGGACCGCCCCGCCGTCCAAGAGCCACTGGTCCACCGTGTAACCGGAGTTGGGCGTGGCGGTGAACGTCACGCTCCCCCCGCTGCTGACGGTCTGCGGCGTGTTCGGGTTGAGGCTGCCGTTGGGACCGGCGCTAGGACTGACCGTGTAAGTGGCGACCGCGGTCTTGAAAGTGACCGTCACGTTGTGGGGCGCCGTCACCGGGCTGAGCGTGTAG
>JAJXZI010000260.1 GCA_021780115.1 bacterium
CAAAGTTCACTGACTGTTGAAAGCATGAGAGATTCAACTATTCCAGTCGGCAGATTCGGCATCTGTTCCGTACCCGCCAGGCGACCACTAAAGCGCCAACGACCAACAAGCTCATGCTGCCCGGTTCAGAGATGGTCAGGTATATGGGGTTGGGTATGTTGAGCGGCACTGGGCTGTCGGCAGTGCCTACGGGTTGCGACCAGACCAGGCTCGTCCCCTCATACGGGGTTCCCCCGTAGTTGGAACTTCCCCACCATGCGACCACCTCAAAAAATGCGGTCCCCCCGGGGGGCACGTCAGGCACGGCAGCGGAGCCTACGTCAAAATAGCTACCGCTGCCTGGCCCCCTGGCATCCACGCCCTGGGCCGTGATTGTGAAAACGAACCCAGTCGAGACTTGGAGGGCGGCCATGTGAGGGGGGCTCCGTCCCCCCTCAACCACAATCCGGGTGCCTGCGGGGGCCGCGACTCCGGGGGACCAGTAAACCCCCATTCCTGAATCATAGTTGTTGAGAAACACTGTGCCTTGGCCGCTCAACTGAGCGTTGCCGGCGAGGCCGGCGATAATCCACACCGTTCTGAGAATCGCTTTCATGCTCTTCCTCTCACGGTTTAGTAGCCGCTCAGGTCGAACAATGTCACCTCGTAATTACCGCTGACGTTGTTGGCAGAGGCAATGGCCGAGATGACACCGTTGATCCTGTCGGCGTACTGCCCATAGAACGTGCCTACCTCCTGGCCCCACCATGTGGTCAGCAAGACGAGTTCGTTGTTAAGTAGCAGGAAAAGAGGAGACCCACTGTCGCCCCCATCCGCTGGAAAGAAAGCAAAACATGACCCGTACCCGCAGCACGCCACCACCGTCAGCGACCAGGACGGGAACGACCACGAAGGTGCGAAACCGAGTTTCACGACGCCAGAAGTCAAGTAAGACATGTCGATCGCAAAAGCATGTTTGTGCTGGTTGCAGGCAATCACCGGGAGCTGTCCATAGAAACAGGAACGATCCCCGCTTGTGTTCGGGAACATGGGCAGTTTGGTGGTGATGCTCGAAGGAAGGAGCTTCAAGGATTCCACGGCGACCGCTACGTCGGCATCGAGGAGAATAACAGCGATGTCTGTGTCCCAGCCTTGAGCGGTCAGCACTTGGGCATAGTCCACGCACTCGTTCGTGTACGAGAAACCATCAGTGCCGACCCAGGTGATCTTCGTTCCGGGGTTCCCGTTGATGCGTTTTGCGAATTCCCCCATAGTCGTGATCGCGTGCCAGGCGGTAACCGCGTGTCGCCGCGTGATGAGCGTGGGTCCCGACCGCCAACGATCGACACCACCACCACCGCTTGGTAGATCATGGAATGAGGCGAAGGCGGTCCTCCCAGCCACGTTGCCGAGCCAGCAATTCGAATTGTACACGTGATCGTCCAGATACATGCCCATCACATAGTTGTCCGGGCAGTTGGCGGCGTTAGTCGGAATAAGGCTGCCCATTTTCGAAGCCATCCCGGCCTTAATTTGTTGACGGATGGGCTGGTTACACATGTCAGTCAAGCCACCAGTTACGTTTCCGTAACGGGTCCACCACGGGTTGATGACTTCGCAGTAAGTACCACTCAGATAAGTCATGGTAGGAGCGGGCTCGGAGTAAACTCCGTACTGGCAGAATTCGAACTGACAATCCGAAACGAAGGCGCTCGCAAGATACGACTCATTAAACACTCCCACTTTTGGCCAACGGATTCGCAAGCCACTGAACGACGGGGCGGAGGGGGTGTAGTATGCCCAGATTGCTTCATTCGCGTCACAACTTGGAAAGCCAACAGGGTCAAAATTCTCCCCCAACACATGATCTCGTTTCGACGTCAGGATGGAGGGCGAGCTTGCGGTTCCATTACAGACGATCGAACCATAAGTCATCAAGAAGGTGCCAGGGTCATATTTGATGAAACAGCCTGGCTGAAGGATGAGTGTTCCCCCAAACCAGGCGCTCGAAGATACCCGGTAGGTGGTGCCTGAGTAAAACGTGTAGTCGCCGTTTCCGACGACGGTGATATAGTCCAACACGAGCCCGCTGGGGCTGTAGCCAACAGGGGCCAGTTGAATGGGCGGCCCACTGAGAAGGTCTGTTGTGGGACTGGGCAATTCCCCGAGACAACTGAGCCGGTCCCGTGGCGCGGAGGCAGACTCGGTCGGACTGGCGGGCGGCAGCGAACTCAGCTTTGGCTGGACGTCCGGCCAACGGACGCCTTCGATCAGGACCTGCACGTTGGGCGTACGCAGCCAAGTTTTGGCCACCGGCACGAGCGCGGGATCGCGCCCCAGGTTCGGCACCCGGACTTCGCGCGCAGTGTTTGTCGCTTCCACGCTTGAAACATCCGTCGCGTAAGCCGCGCCGGTCGGAAACCACAGGTCGCCAAAATCTAGGATTTGGTCGGTCAAGTCCGGCTCGAGCATCTGGCTGCGAACGACGGCATTCGTTTCACGGTAGAGAACCCGGGGAGTCAAGCCCGGCGCGGGCGAGCCGGTCCAATCATGCCAAAGCTCGAGGCGCGTGGTTCGCGGGTCCCAGCCGTCGGGCAGCCGGGGCTGCTGCAGGAGCACCAGGTCGCTCTCGATGCCGGACTTGGTGTAGGTCAGACGCAGGTCCGCGAGCGGCCCGAAGGCGGATTTCCAGACGACCTGATTCGGGGGAACAAGCTCACCGACGCAGTCCTGGAGCGGGGCCACCAATTGGGCCTGTCCGGAAGCCGCGTTGTACATGAAGATGCCCAAAGGCTGCGTCTTGAACACACGATTGCTGGCAGCGACGATGGTGATGGCGCCGGCGGAATTCAAGTTCGCCTTGACGGCGAGTTTCGCCGGTCCGTGGATCGCCGCGGCGCCACCGTCCGCAGTCAGTTCGATCAGGTCTTGCGACTCCTGGTATTGGCCGGTTGTCGGGTCGAGGTAGTTCAGACCGGAGGCGACCTCGACGTAGCGATGCGGCATGGGCGTGACCACGCCGGTCACGGCATTGGTCACCTGTTCCGTGGCTTCCCAAGTCGTGGACATTCCATCCCTGGCGGCGGCGCGCCAGTTGAGCGCGCTCGATGGCAGGGGCGTGTTTGTGGCAGTGGGCAAGGCGGTTTGAGCGCGAAGAGATATCAGACTCAGCCCCAGACTTGCAGCGGAGAAGAGACAGAACAAACTGGTTGCTTGGCACTTCATGACTCTGTTTATACCCCATGCGGCGCATAAGGGGAAGTCGGCTGACCAGCCGACAGCGGAAAGGGTCCGGTGGATCCCGGTCGGAAGACCTCAGCGCAGCGGACACCGGCCCGCCGCCTGATGGGGGCAAATGGCGGGAAGTCCGCCGGTCGGCGAAGCGGTCAGCGCCAGAAATTCGGCCATGAGCCGCAGCGTCAGTTCCACGTGGTTTGCCACGCCGAGTTTGCAGTAGAGCCGCTCGAAGTGGGTGTGAACGGTGCGCAACGAGATCCCAAGGCCGGCAGCGATGGCGGATTCCTTCCGGCCATCCAGAAGCCCGCGCACGATCTGGGATTCGCGCGACGACAGGTCCAGGCTGCGGCCGATGGCCTTCCAAGCCGGGGCGGAGAACACGGCGGCGCCAGCCGGGCGCGGTGGGGAATCAACGCACCCCGGTTTGGGGTTCGCGAGGCGACGGCGTAGGCGCCGGGGAGGCCCGTTTCGGCCGCGTCTGTGGAGGGTTAATTTCATTTGGCTGCGAAGCGCTGGAAAGCCGTTCGGAGGATCCCGCCGCCGGGTCAGGCGCCCCATCCTTTGAAAGCCCATTCCAGACTTCGGCCTGACGCTACGCCTGCAACGGTTGTGCGGTCAATCAGGTGATTACATCCCAGCCGCCCGTTGCCATCGGCTCCCACAGTTCGGGCTTGTGGAAGGCCGGAGGCCCCGGTTGAATCGGCCAGGCATGGAACGATTTGAGAACAGCCGCTGGGAGGGCCGGAGAATTCCGCGGTCGGAAGAAACCCGGTTTCGGCTCATCCTGCCCGGCTCCCTGTCGGGGTCCGGCGACGGCGAGGAACCGCGGGGGCATTGGCTTTGCGACACCGCCACCGAGTGGTTGCTCTACGCCATGGTGGTGTTCAGTCCGTGGGCCTTCGGCACCACCCAACCCTGGTCCCGGCAGGTGATGGATGTCGGCGGTTATCTGCTGGGCGGATTGCTGGCCGCCAAGTGGATCATCCGGCGCGTCACCGGCTGGCGACCCACGGGGCGGACGCTGGAAGAGCGCACGGGCGTCAGCCGCGCCGGGATCCGTCGCTGGCCCACGCGCCTGCTGGCTGGGCTGACGGTGTTGATCCTGGGGTATTGCCTGGTCAGCGTGCTGAACGCCCGCGCGACCTACGTGCGCAGCGAATACCGTTTGGCCTACCACACTTGCGTGCCATGGCTGCCGCACACGTACGACACCGTCAGCACGTGGTCATTCCTTGCGAACTACCTGGCGCTCGCCTTGGCGTTCTGGGCCGCCCGCGATTGGATGCTGGGCGGCGGCGACCGGGAGCGGGGCGGACGATGGGAGGAGTTCAAACTGACGGACCGGCCGCGCGAGGGTTCCTTGCCAAAGCGGTTGCGGCGGTTGCTCTGGGTCATCTGCGTCAACGGCGCCCTGCTGGCCCTGGAAGGAATCCTGCAGCGCACCAGCGGCGTCGGCAAATTGCTCTGGCTCGTCGAACCGCACATCAACAAGGAGGCGGCGGCGCAGTTCGGCCCCTATGCCTACCGCAGCAACGCGGCGCAGTACTTCACCTTGATCTGGCCCGTGGCCCTCGGCCTGTGGTGGGTCCGGCAACGGGCCGCCAAGCACCAACGCCGCCCGCGCACCACCCACCACCTGCTCCTGCCCTGCGCCATGCTCG
>JAJXZI010000070.1 GCA_021780115.1 bacterium
GCCGCGCTCCTCGCGCATAATTCCCGCCTGTGGAATTGATTCGTGACATTTACGCCGCCAAGGCCGCCGCGCGCCAGCCGGTCATCTCCTTCGAGTTCTTTCCGCCGAAGACCGACGAGGGCGACCGCGCGCTGCTGGAAAAAACGATTCCCGCGCTGCGGCGGACCCGGCCCGACTTCTGTTCCGTGACCTACGGCGCCGGCGGCAGCACGCGCGCCAAGACGCTCCAGATCGTGGACAGCATCCAGCGCCAGCACGGCCTCACGGCGCTGGCGCACCTGACGTGCGTCGCGGCCACGCGGGAAGAGATCCGCGGGTTGCTCGCCGAAATCCGCGCGCTCGGCTGCCGCAACATCCTTGCCCTGCGGGGCGACCCGCCGGGCGGGGGCGCGTTCCGCCGGACCGACGGCGGCTTCGAGTTCGCGGCCGAATTGGTCGCCTTCGCCCGCCAGCTCGGGGATTTCTCCCTCGGCGTGGCGGGCTTCCCCGAAGGCCACGTGGCCTGCCGCGAAGGCAAGCTCGCGGACTGGCGGCACTTGAAACACAAGATCGACTGCGGCGCCGACTTCGTGCTGACCCAGCTTTTCTTCGACAACGCGGATTTCTTTGCGTTCCGCGACCACCTCACCCAACAGCTCGGCGTGAGCGTGCCCCTCGTGCCGGGCATCGTCCCGATCCTCAGCGGCGCGCAGATCCAGCGCTTCACCACGATGTGCGGCGCGCGCATCCCCGCCCCGCTGGCCGCCCGATTGGACGAATTGGGCGCCGATGACGCCGCCGTGACCGCGTTCGGCATCGAATACGCCACCCGGCAATGCGAAGAACTCCTCCGGAACGGCGCGCCCGGCGTCCACTTCTACACGCTGAACAAGGCGCATTCGACCGCGCGCATCCTGGCGAACCTCGGCCTTGCCGGCCGCCCCGCCGCCGCCCTGACCCGCGAGGAGGCCTGGCGCCTGCTCACCGCGTACACCCAGTCCGAGTCGTTGCTCAAGCACGCGCTGTCCGTCGAGGCCGCGCTGCGCCACTACGCCGGCGTGCGGGGCGGCGACGCCGAACTCTGGGGACTGACCGGCCTGCTCCACGACTTCGACTACGAGCGCTGGCCGAACCCGCCGGAGCACACCCGCGAAGGCGCCCGCCTCCTGCGCGAACGCGGCGTGGACGAGGAAATCATCGGCGCCATCCTGTCGCACGCCGAGTGGAACCAGGACCAGTACCCGCTCGACCGCCCGCTGCGCCAGGCGTTGTTTGCCGTGGATGAACTCTGTGGATTCGTCACGGCCGTCGCCTACGTCCGCCCGGAGAAACTCGCCGGCATGACCGCCAGCAGCGTGCGCAAGAAGATGAAGCAAAAATCCTTCGCCGCCGCCGTGAAGCGCGAGGACATCGAGCGCGGCGCCCAACTGCTGGGTCTGCCGTTGGACGACCACATCACGCACGTCATCACCGCAATGCAGGGCGTGGCCAGCCGGCTCGGATTGGACGGCGCACCCAAGGCCTGACGCCGTCGGCGGATCCCCCCCCATTTTTTTCTTGACGGTATTTACTACCGTGGTAACACTACCCAGGTAATTGAAACGAACGGCCATGACCGCATCCCGGATCCACCGCCTCGGCGATCTCCAACTCCACATCATGCAGGTCCTCTGGGACCGCGGCGAGGCCACCGTCGGCGACGTCCACGCCGCGCTGCCCGGCACACGGGCCCTCGCCTACACAACCATGGCCACGATGCTCCGCAAGATGGAGGCGCGCGGCCTCGTCAAGCATCGCCTCGAGGGGCGCAGCTTCGTCTATCGCGCCGCCGTGGCCGCCGACGTGGTTTCGCGGGGCATGGCCGATCACCTGGTGGATCGTCTCTTTGAAGGCAGCCTGGCCGACATGGTGAATCATCTGCTGAAGACCCGCGAGGTCAGCCGCGAAGAATTGGTCCGGCTGGAGCGCCTCATCGCCGAAAGGAAGCAGCGCCTATGAACCCCGTGCCCGATTCCGCTTTTTGGCTCCACCTGCTGGCGGGGATCGCCGGCGAAACCGCGGCGGCCCTCGCGCTGGCGGCGCTGGCCGTGTGGATCCCGCGCTCGCCGGCGTGGCGGCGGACCCTCTGGCAGGCGGCGTTCGTGGCGCTGGGGCTGATCGTCGGCGCCGAACTCACCGGGGCCGGGCGCGATGCCGTTCAGCGCCTGATCGCGCGGCCCCAACCGCCCCGGCACTTCATCGTGCGCGGCAATCTCCCGCTCACCGGCGCTCCGGGCCAACCGGCGGACGTCGCCGCCGATCCCGTGGACGCCCTGCCGCCGTGGGAGGCAACGGCGGTCCCGGCGCCGCCGCCTCCGCCGGCGCGCTGGTGGCCAGGCGGGTTGTGGCTCGCGGGCAGCGGGCTGCTGCTGGCGAGATTCGTGGCGGCGCGCGTCCTGTTGCTGGTGGCCGGCGGGCGTCGGCGCCGCGTTGCGGACGACGCGTTATGCGGGCAGGTCGAACGGATTGGCCGCCGGCTGGGCGTGCGGCGGCGCGTCCGGCTGCTGGAATTCAAAGCACTGAGAAGCCCGATTGCCTTCGGCGTGCTGCGGCCGGCGATTGGTTTGCCGGCGCGTTTCCGCGACGCGTTTCCGCCGGCGCAGCGGGAGGCGATGCTGGCGCACGAAGTGGCGCACTTGGCGGCGCGCGATCCGCTCTGGCACGGCCTGGCCGAAGTCGTCACCGCCGCGCTCTGGTGGCAGCCGCTGGTCTGGTGGGCGCGCCGGCAACTCCACGCGGCGAGCGAGAGCGCGGCGGACGAGGCGAGCCTGGTCGTGGAGGACGGGCCGTGCGCGCTGGCCGAGTGCCTGGTGGATCTGGGCAAACGGCTGGACCGGCGGCGGGCGCTGGTCTGGCTGGGCGTTGAGGGCGGCGGCTATCGCTCCGGCTTGGGCCGGCGCGTGCAGCGGTTGCTGGAACTGGACGGCGCGGCCTGGCGGCCCGTCACCTGGACGGCGAAACTCGTCTTGCTCGTTTCGCCGTGCGTTGTCGCCGCGCTCACGGTGGCGGTGGCGGCTTGGGCCGCGCCGCAAGGGGACGCGGAACCGTCACTTGTGGCGGTGGTGGAGGAGGCACTCGCCTTGGCGGGCGCTTCCAACACCCCGGCCCCAGCCGCTTCGCCCAACGCCGAGTTGAAGCAGATAACCGTTCCCGGCACCAACACATCCGGGATCGCCTTTGAAGTTCGGCCTTCGGTTCGCGAGCCGGGGCACATCCTGCTGATTGGACCAGGCCGGGAACTGAGGCTCGATTCCAAGCCGACTTCACTGGACGGACTGGAAGCCGGGTTGGCCCGTGCGAAAGGGACCAATGCGGATTTGAACGTGCTGCTCCTCTTCCGAGGCGAGGAAGGGCGTGAGCAGCGGCTCCGGGAGTTGAGACCGATTCTCGACCGGGCAGGCGTAACTCGTCACTCGGTCATATCGGGAGCGCCTCAATGGTTCTACCAATCGGCGACGAACCCGCCCGCCCCCAGCAACTCGGACGTGCAGAGCAACAGACTGCACGCCGCCGCGCTGACGCAGGACGGGAAGCTGCTTTATGAGATGGGCAAGCTCGACGAAGCGGAAACCAAGCTGCGGCAGGCGATCCAGGAAGATCCGGACAACCACGCGGCCGCTTACTACGTGAACCGGATCGCGGAGGCCCGTCCCGGAGACCTCAGCGCGACCAATCCGGCGCCTTTCTTCAGGCGCGTCACCTCAACCAACCAAGGACGGCAGGCGATCATGAGCAAGCTGAACCGCCTCCGGCTCCCGGAGGTGAAATTCGACGGGATGGAACTGGGCGCAGTGCTTCGGAGCCTGAGCATGGCGGTGCGACGACTTGATCCGGACAAAGCCGGGATCAATCTCCTCCTCATGCCGGTCGCTCCCCCGCCGGCGGCGGCACCGACGATTGACCCGAACACCGGACTGCCGGGGGCCGCCCCACCCAGGGGAATGCCGACTGACGTGAGCACCGTCCGGATCAATATCACCCAACCACTGCACGACATCCGCTTGGCCGATGTGCTGGACGCCATCGTCAGGACCGCGGAAAAACCGATTCAGTATGCGATCGAAGACTACGCGGTCATCTTCTCTGCCAAGGCAACGGAATCGGTTCCACTCTATACGCGACAATTCAAAGTTGATCCGAACACCTTTCTGGAGGGCTTGCGGAAGGCGCGGTCTTCGCCATCGGTTCCCCTTCCCGGCTCCCAACCGGGAAGCGTGCCTTCGCCCGGCGTTGCGGCCGCGATCCGGCAGGACGTTCGCGATTTCTTCACGGCCAGCGGTCTCGATTTCTCGCCCGCCACCGGCAAGTCGGTCTTCTTCAACGAGCGCCAGGGTATCTTGATCGTGCGCGCCACGCTGGCGGATTTGGACACGATCGAGTCGGTGATGGAGACGCTCCATACGCCGCCGCCGCAGGTG
The DNA here is from genome assembly GCA_021780115.1 of bacterium. Taxonomy (GTDB): domain Bacteria; phylum Verrucomicrobiota; class Verrucomicrobiia; order Limisphaerales; family JAJXZI01; genus JAJXZI01. The sequence goes on from JAJXZI010000070.1 coordinate 4,437, forward strand.
AACATCCAAACGAAGTTCGCGGAGGTTTCCGCGTCAGACGAGCGGGCGCTTAACTTTGACTGGTTCTTGGGCAACTTCCTGATGAGCGGGCGCCAAACGGGCGCGCCAGACGGCACCACCGGCACCAACGGAACCGGCACCGTCTTCACTGCTCCGGCTCCGATCTCGATCCCCGGCACCAACGCGAGCGGTGTCGGCACGCTCACAACAGGCATTCGGACGGACGCGCAGTTCAGTTATGTGGTTTCGGCTCTCCAGTCTGTCCCTGGGGGCACTTGGCAGGAACTCCGGGGCGACCAATTCGACTGGCCCGGACGCGCGGCCACCAATGCCCGGAACATCCACGTGACCGCGGGCCTGGGACCGGACCTCCCGCGCATCTTCACCGCTCCACAGTACCGCGCCGCGATCCACATCCTGGAACAGCGGGCCGGCTCGGAGATTCTGATGCCGCCGACGGTCACCACGCTCAGCGGACGCGAGGCGCAAGTCCGGGCCACCCAATCGCGGACGGTCCTCACGGGGATCAACCCGGAGGTCATCGTCCAACCGGGCACGAAGGCGAAAGACGCGCCGAAGTCTCCGACGTTCTTTTCCGCCTCCCTCGAGTGCGGCCCGGTGCTGGACGTGGTGCCGCTGGTTTTACCCGACGGTCGAACCGTGGACCTTACGATCAATGCAAACGTCACCGAATTTCTGGGTTATGATCCGCCGAATCGAGGCGACCAGGTCCGCGTGTGGCAGGACGGTCGCCGCAAGCTCGTGGCCCGGCCCACACCGCGCGTGCGCTTTCGCCGGATGCAGGGACAGGCCCGGGTCTTTGACGGCCAAACGCTCGTCCTGGTGGGGCCGGTGGTGGAAAACAGGCGCCTGCTCGTTTTTGTCACGCCGACGATCGTTGATCCAGCCGGCAACCGCGTCCACAGCGACGATCAACTGCCGTCCCAGGGGAACGCCGTGCCGCCGCAGAAGTGAGGTTGGCCCGCGCGTCGGGCCGGGCGCGTTGTGGCTCGCGGGCAGCGGGGTGTTGCTGGCGGACGGCGGACGTCGCCGCCGCGTCGCGGACGACGCGTTGCGCGGGCAGACCGAACGGATTGGCCACCGGCTGGGTTTGCGGCGGGGCGTGCGGCTGGCGGCGTAAGGTGTCGAGCGTTGCTCTTCACTTTGCCTGGGTGTCGTTGCGGAGCAGGTCCTCGCGTCGGAGCAACCCCGGATCTTCCGTTCTGAGGAAATCCTCGGCGATCTCATCAATCACCGTGCCGGGTTTTTCGTGTTGGATGGCTTCTGGGATCCAGGTGTGGGCCCTTGCTTGCAGGTGGCGGCCGCGGTCATAGACGCGGTATAAGACAGCGCGCTGAAAGTGGTAGCCCAGGAAGGGGAGACATTGTTCCATGAACGAATCGCCGAAAACGAGGACTCTGCCCGATTGGCGCGGGTTCTCCACGCTGCTGATCCTCTCAAGGCCCTTTTCCCGCGTGTCCACTGCCAGGCGTGGCAACGGCGGATGGGGTTTCAGTTCCGGACAATCCTCCTCCGGCATCGTTCCAGTCGCGGCCAGCATCACGGCCAGGTTGCCGCTCAACAGGGTAGTGGACTTGAGTTCGAAGGCATCCAGGCCGAGTGGCTCGAGTCCGGGCGCTTGCCCCCGGAGGGCGCGGATCAACTTTTCGCACGCCTCGAACGCGCCAAACTGGTTCCAGTGCGTGTCGGTGCGAAAAAAGGTCTGTCGGGCGTCTTTGGCCCGTAACAGGGTCGGACGCAAGTCGAGGACCTCGACGGTGGAATGGGATCTCATGTAGGCCATGAATTGATCCAGCTTCGTCGTCGCTCCGGCGTGTTGCATCCAAGCCGGGAGATATTCGGGATAGATCGACTGCTTGCTGGGGACGATGACAAAAAGGTAGCCGATCCCGCGGGCGGAAAGCCAATCGCGGCGGCCTTCGATCACGACTCGCCACTGTTGCAGTTCTTGGGCGGTAAAAGCCGCGTCGGTTCGCGGGTCGGTCGAGGCATAAAATAGCCAGCCTTTCCGACCAATGATGACGTTGTTCTGGATGCGTACGCTAAACCAGCGTCGTTTCCAGGTCTGTCCCCAATAGATCAGCCGCTTGCGGAATCCGAAGTGGTCGTTGTAATACGCCTCAAGCTGGGGGATAAAGGTCCGCAAGCTGGAGAACTCCAGGCTGAACCGGGGAAAGGTCGCCAGCGGACGCTGCTCGTCCACTTGCGCGGTGGTGTCCCAGCGAAAGATCGAATCGAGCGTCGGCAGCCAAAGCCAACCGAGAAAAAGGACTATGAGCACCGTCCTGGCGACGGTTTGGGATTTTTCCAACCAGCGCGTGCTCGTCATGGGTCTCAAAATCGGAAATAGAGGAATGGATTGTACGTGCCGTCCGCCAGCCATGCCGCCGAAAGGACCAGCAAGGCGGCCAGCCAGAGCGGCTCGGCGAGCAATCGCAGCCATTGAGTTCCTAGCCGAACCCGCGTCAACGGTGTCCTGAGCATCTTCTCCCGGAGCCGGGCGGTGATCGGGATAGAGAAGACGACCCCCGCGCACATGACTGCGGTCGCTTGGTTGGTCAGCACCATGTAGAGCATATTTGACGAGGTGGAGACTTGGGCAAAGCCAAACAAGGCGCGAAGGAAGACCAAGGCTTGCGGGAGATTTTCCGAGCGGAAGATCAACCAGCCGATGACGATCACGAGCAGGGCATAACTGTGCCGCACGAGGCGAGGCAGAGACTGAAGCCACGCGCCAAAACGCGTCCGCTCGAGGACCAGGAACGCCCCGTGGTAGAGCCCCCACACGACGAAGGTCCAACTGGCTCCATGCCATAAGCCGCACATCAGGAACACCAAGATCAGGTTGAAATAATTGCGGGCTTTCGAACAACGATTGCCCCCCAGCCGGAAATAGACGTAGTCGCGGAACCAGTTTGAGAGCGAGATATGCCAGCGCCGCCAGAATTCCCGGATGGACTGTGAAATGTAGGGGTAATTGAAGTTCTCGATAAACTCGAAGCCCAACATCTTTCCGATGCCGATCGCCATGTCCGAGTACCCGGAAAAATCGAAATAGATCTGGAGCGTGTAACAGACGATGCCGATCCAGGCGAGCATGGGAGAGATCTCGCCCGGCGACAGGGAGAAGACCTGATCGGCCGGTGTCGCCAACGCGTTGGCGATCAGCACCTTCTTGGCTAAACCATAAACGAACCGGCGCACGCCCTCCGCAAATCGCTCCGATGTCAAGTGGCGCGAGGCGATTTGCGGAGCCATCCATCCCCACCGAAGGATCGGGCCGGCAATCAACTGCGGGAACAGAAAGATATAGAGCGCCGTCTCGGAGAGTTTGCGCGAGGCCTTCGTCTTCCCGTCGTAAATGTCCAAAACATAGGACAGTGCGTGGAACGTAAAGAAAGAGATGCCAATCGGCAGGTGGACCGGTTCGGGACTGACCGGGTGCAGTCCGGCCAGGTGCAGCAGGGCATTGAGGTTGTCCACCGCGAAGTTGGCATATTTGAAATAGGCCAAGAGACCGAGATTGACGGCCACCGCCACGACCAGGGCGGCCCTCCTGGCCGGCGGCGAAGCGGTTTCCTCCACCCATAGACCCAGCGCGCAATTCAGGACGCTCGATCCGAGCATCAACAACAGAAAGGCCGGCTCGCCCCAGCCATAGAAGAGAATGCTCGCGCCCAAGAGCCACAGGTTCCTGGCGCGGAGGCCCGGAAGAAGGCAATTCACCGTCAACACCAGCGGCAGGAAGAAAAACAGAAAGATGGGGGAACTAAAGATCATCGTGGAGATCCGGCGGCTTCAAGTTTCGGTCGAGGGATGGGCGACGCGCTCAGCCGGCGGCGTCGCTGTTTGCAGCATGAACGTTCTCGAGCGCAGGTGGAAGTCGCGCTGCGGGAACGGCATTTCAATGCCGTTTTCGCGGTCAGATCGACGGCCGCGCCAGCGCCCAGCACCGGCTTGGGGACGATGTGGCCGGCGTCGTTGATGTCGAAGTGTTTCGCGCCCCAGCGGCGGATGGTGTAGAAGTCGTGGGCCTGCGGCACGTCCCACGCCGCGGTGGCTGCACTCGGATCACTCATCTCATTGCGCTCAAATCGTGCGCATCTTAAGACGCACCGGCGCGAATTCAATAGGGGGAGTGAAAAGAGTTGCACGCGAGCGGAAGCCGCGCTGCGGCAACCACGCTCAGCAAATTGTACGCACAACAATCGGCTCCATGGTTCTCCGTTCAGCTCTCGATCACGTTGAACTCGACCGGCTCCACCTTGACGCCGAGTTTTTCCAGCCACTTGATGGCGGCCTTGATGTCGGCGCGCCGGCCGTCGAACTCCAGGCAGACGATGCCGATCTTATCGGTGATGCTGGCTTGGCGGATGTTCGTCACGACCGGGAATTTCTGCGTCAGCTCCCAGAGCACCGGCCGCTTGATCAGCTTGGCCGGATAGGTCAGCCAGAGCCGGCTTTGCTGGGGGCGGGCGTCGGGGGCGGCTTTCGTCGCGCCGCTCGTGCGGGAGCGTGGGGGCATGGGGTTTTCCGGGTTGCGGCTCAACCACCGGCGATCGCCGGGATGATGCTCACTTCGTCGCCGTCTTTGAGCGGCGTGGCTTGGTTGCTCAGAAACCGGATGTCCTCCTCGTTGACATAGACGTTGACGAAGCGGCGGACCTCGCCCCTCTCGTCCACGAGCCGTTCCTTGATGCCGGGGAAGCGCGCCTGCAACTCGCTGATCGCGGCGCCGACGGTGGCGGCGGTGGTTTCCACGACCTCCTGGTTGTTCGTGAGTTTGCGGAGCGGAGTGGGAATGCGGACTTGGGTGGCCATATCAAGCGGTCACGGTTTCTTCGTTGGCGACCAGGGCCTCAAATTCGCGCAAGCTCGGTTTGATCTCGCGCGGTTGCCCGACGCAGCCGGTGACCGCGTCCAGGGTTTTCAGCCCGTTGCCGGTGATGCACAACACGGCGGAATCTTCGGCGGGAATCACGCCGGCGGCAATCAGTTTCTTGGCCACGCCGACGGTGACGCCGCCGGCGGTCTCGGCGAAAATGCCTTCGCACTCGGCCAGCAGCCGCATGCCCTCGCGAATCTCGTCGTCGGTCACGTCCTCGGCCGCGCCGCCGGTCTCCTTGATCGCCTTGAGCGCGTAGAACCCGTCGGCCGGGGTGCCGATGGCGAGCGACTTGGCGATGGTGTCCGGCTTGACCGGCTTGAAGAAATCCAGCCCGGCCTTGTGCGCGGTGGAGATGGGCGAGCAGCCGGTGGCCTGCGCGCCGTGGATGCGGTGTTCCGTCTCCGGCGCCAGGCCGAGCTTGAGGAACTCCTCGTAGCCCTTGCGGATCTTGGTCAGCAGCGAGCCCGAGGCCATGCAGACGACGGTGTGTTTGGGCACCTGCCAGCCGAGTTGCTCGACGATTTCAAAGGCCATGCTCTTGGAGCCTTCGGCGTAGTAGGGCCGCATGTTCACGTTCACGAAGGCCCAGCCGAACTTGCCGGCGATCTCGGCGCAGAGCCGGTTCACCTCGTCGTAATGCCCGCGGATGCCAATCACCCGCGCGCCGTAGATCAACGAGTTGAGGATCTTGCCCTGCTCCAGGTCGGACGGGATGAAGACGTAGGCCCTGAGGCCGGCCGACGCGGCGTTGGCGGCGACGGAGTTGGCGAGATTGCCGGTGGAGGCGCACGCGACCGTGTCGAAGCCCAGCTCCCGCGAGCGGCTCAGCGCGACGCTGACCACGCGGTCCTTGAACGACAGGCTCGGATAGTTGACGGCGTCGTTCTTGATCCACAACTCGCGGATACCGAGGCGCCGGGCCAGCCGGTCGGCCTTGATCAACGGCGTGAAGCCGACTTGGAGGCCCACGGTCGGCTCGTCCACCACCGGCAGCAACTCGCGGTAGCGCCACATGGTTTGGGGCCGCGACGCCAGCGCGGCGCGCGTCAGCCGGCGCTGGATGAGGTCGTAGTCATAGACGACTTCCAGTGGGCCGAAGTCGAACTCGCAGACGTGCGTGGCCGTGAGGGGGTATTCCCGCCCGCACTCGCGGCACCTCAGCGCCCGCATGTAGCTCTCGGTTTTCTGCATAAACGTTGCGTTTCGTCCGTGTCCCCCGGCCGCGGGCCGGGGGGGCGGGGCAATAAAAAAGCCCCTTCCCGTGCCGGGAAGAGGTCCAACGAAAACTCGCGCGGCTCTTCTCATTTTTCCCGGAAGCACCCGGCTCCGGGCTGGAATTGGCACCTGGACGTTGAAGGGCGGCCTTCAACCGGTTGCCGTGGCGTCATCGGGCCAGTCCCTCGACCACTCGGCATGAGATCCGTCATATCAACGGATGCGGATAACTTGATTGAAGCCTTCGCTTTGTCAACCGCCTTTTCGCCGAGAGCGGCGCATCGCGGAGGTTCGGCGGGGAAAAGAGGGCGGGGCCAGGCCGGAACGGGCGATCCGCGGCCGAGCGGCTTTCCCTCCTTCGGCGGCAGAGCGATGGAGCGCCCGCCGACAGGTCCCGAGGGTGCCGTTGATGAAGGCGGAATTTCTTGCGCTGTGAACGGATCCCGGAGCAGCTTGGGTTCACGAGTCCAATGAGACCCGGCGACACGATTGCCCATCTATGAAAACAACACGCTCTCGACGCGCCTTTCTGCGCGCCTCGGCGCTGAGCGGCACCGGCCTTTTGGTCCTCCGGGATAGCAAGCTGGCCTTTGCCTACGAAGCCAACGCCAAACTCAACCTGGCCGGCATCGGGATCGGCGGCCAGGGCCGCAGTGACCTCGATAGCTTGGCCGGGGCGGGCGTCAACCTCGTGGCCCTGTGCGACGTGGACCAAACGCGGGCCGGTGACATCTACCAGAAGCAGCCGCGAGCCAAAGCGTTCACCGACTTTCGGCGCATGTTCGACGCGATGGACCGGCAAATCGACGCGGTCCTGGTGGCCACCCCGGACCACACCCACGCGGTCGCCGCCATAGCGGCGATGAAGCGCGGCAAGCACGTCTATTGCGAGAAACCGCTCGCGCGCACCGTCCATGAGGCGCGGCTCATGCGCGAAACCGCCGTCCAACACCGGGTCGTCACGCAGATGGGCAACCAAGGGTCCGCCGCGGATGGGCTGCGGCGCGCCGTGGAGTTCGTTTGGCAGGGGACCATCGGCGAGGTCCGCGAAGCGCACGTCTGGTTTGACGGGGGCAATGGTCCGCAGAAACGTCCGGTGGACCGGCCGCCGGTGCCGCCGACGTTGGCCTGGGACTTGTGGCTGGGGCCGGCGCCGGAGCGTCCCTACAATCCCTGTTACTTGCCGGCGAGTTGGCGCGGTTGGCGGGCGTTCGGCAGCGGGATCGTGGGCGATTTCGGCTGCCACACGGGCAACCTCATGTTCCGCGCGCTGCGACTGGAACAACTGTGGAAATTCCCCGGCGGTCAGAAGCCGAAGCGCGTCATCATCCGGGTCCAGGCGCATCCCTCCGAGGTGGACCAGGAGGGGTATCCGACCACGCTGCGGGCGGAGGTGAATTTACCGGCGCGCGGCGAGTTGCCGCCCGTCAAACTGACGCTCTACGCCAAGGAGAAACCGTCCGAGGCCTTGCTCCTGGGCTACCCGCGGGGCGGGTGGGGCGATTTGCTGATCGGCTCCAAGGGGTCGATCTACTCCGACTGTCCGTGGAACACACGCTACGCGCTGCTGCCGGAAAAGACCTTCGCGACGGTCCAAGGCGGTCCGCCCCAAACCCTGCCCCGTTCCCCCGGCCATCACCGGGAATGGGTGGACGCGTGCCAAGGTCACGGCACGACCTTTTCCGGCTTTGAGATCGGCGGCCCGCTGACGGAACTGATGCAACTGTGCAATCTGGCAACGCTGGTGGAGGGGGCCGTTGATTACGACACCATCAGTGGGCGCGTGCTGAACTCGAAGCCCGCCGACCAACTGCTGCACCGCTCGTATCGCAGGGGGTGGACGCTCTGAGCCGGAACAAGGCGGTTGAAACGGGGAGTGCGGGCGTCGGGCACCCAACCGCTTCCGGCGACCGCCGACAGAGACGCCTCGCGATATTCGCCTTGGACCTTGTTGAACGCGAACGGCGCCGGGAAGCCGAGCCGTCCCTTGAGTGTCTGAATCTGCCGGTCCGTGGCAAGCGCCCCGTCGTTGCCCTCAAACGCCACCAGGGTGACGATGAAGTAGTCCGTGGAGCCGGAATCGAGCTTCAAACCGGCATCGCCGGATTCGTCAATGAAGACCAGCATAGCTGCGGCGATTGAGCGTGGGGTAGAACACCGCTATGATTCAACGGTGGCAAAGGAGTGGCAAAACAAGATCCTTCGCCGTTCGTTTGGGAACGTTAAGGCTCGTACGAAACCATTGATTCTACTGGAATTCAGGGATGGGGTGGCTAGCAGCAACCCCTTTGAATCGAAACTATACGGTTGGCTGTGTGAACTGGTCAAGCTGCGCGATGTTTTCATGACCGGACCCGGCCACGGCTAAACTGCTGGCGGCGTAGGTTGGCGGCTGCGGCGTTATGGACGCGGACCGAGGAAAACGCATGCATCAAGCTTCCGTGGTAAATCATCTGTGTTTATTTCAGCAGACCTTTGTATCATCTTATGCGTATTGGCAAAGCCACGAATTCAGTTGGGAGGACGTTCATGCCACGGTACATGCTGGCGCCTCTGTTGACCGAGAAGGACGATGCTGAGTCGAGCGAGGGTGGCATTGATCCGCTTGGCACAGAGCCATTGGCCGACGCGCTCGCGGTCAAGCTTGTACCCGGCGTGCGTGAGCGCCAGCAGCACCCACGGTTCCTCACGGCAATGGCGGTGTCTCTGGAGATTTGCGGGAATTTCGACGAAGAAACGCTGGCGACTGACGGCGTCAGTGCGCCCTGGATCGTGTTCGAATGGTATCTTGTAACAAGAAGGTCACACTCCGTCTGCCAGGACATCGGATCCAACCATGAACCGCTGGTGACCGCGAGTTCGGATGGAAGCGCGATCCTTTCCCGCCTTGCCAACCCCGCCCATTCGGATCAAAAAACCAAGTGCCAATAAATTTCCCCTTGGCTGCCTTCTCATGGAAGGCGTTGCAGCAACGACAAGCTCATAGGCCGCCAAGCGGATGAGGGGATTGCAGACCAAGGGCATGGTCTGCAGTGCCTGTGGATTGGTGGAAGCAACCTCGGCGCGGCGCGGCCCCGCGGTGGGAAAACATGAACGCGCTGTGCCGGCGGCCCGGTTCCGCGCGGCTCCTCCGCGCCCCGGGGGGCGCTCAATGCTGATCGGGCGCCTTGGGCGCCGGCGTGCCCGCCGCCGGCTTCGCCTGCGGCTTGATCAAGCCGGCCTTCACAAACGGTTCCAGATACGCCCCGTATCCTTCCGCCGCCATCTTCTCCAACGGGATGAACCGCAGCGCCGCCGAGTTGATACAGTACCGCAGCCCGGTGGGCGCCGGGCCGTCGTTGAAGACGTGCCCCAGGTGTGAGTCGGCTTGTTTGGAACGAACCTCGGTGCGGACCATGCCGTGGGAGAGGTCGGACTGCTCCACGATTTCCGCGTTCGAAACCGGCTTGGTGAAACTGGGCCACCCACAGCCCGAATCGAACTTGTCCAGCGAGGTGAACAGCGGCTCGCCGGACACCACGTCCACGTAAAGGCCCGGTTGGTGGTTGTTCCAGTAAGCGTTCCGGAACGGCGGTTCCGTGCCGCGTTCCTGGGTGACCTGGTACTGTATTGGGTTGAGCCGCTTCTTGCGTTCGGCGAGAGAGACGGTGGGAGACTTATCCATGAAGGCGGGTGGGTTGGTGCGGGCGGCGGAGGCGTTGGCCGGATTGGGCGGGGCCACTGTTTGGGCGCCTAACCCGGCTGACCATCCGGTAAGCAGCGCCGCGGAGATAGGCAGCGCTGGCATCAGCTTTGGTTTCATGGGCCCATTATAGACGACCGCCGCCGGCTGTCGAATCGCCCGCCCGCGCTCTCCACCTGCCGGTCCGGTTCGAGCAGGCACAGGAACAAATGCCGCAGGTTGTAGAACAACAATCCGAGACGGGCGGCCAGCGCCGTGGCATTGCGTTTCCGGCAGCAGAAGCCCTCCAGCCCCCACTGGTGTTTGAGTTCGTCGAACACGTTCTCTGTGTCCGCCCGCTGCCGATACCGCTCAATGATCTGCCAGGCGTTGACGTCGCCCAGCGGCAGACTCGTCACATACGCTTCGAACTCGTGCTGCGCCTCGTCCCAGAAAGTGCCCGCCACTGCCTTTGCTCACTTCGCCCAGACAACGCCGGCCCACGACCCCCCGCCGGGCACCACTCCAGTCGGGCAGACGCAAGCTTACCTCCGCCAACTGCAACAACCCCAAGCGCGCCGGCCCCTACCAGCACTGGTCCTCGAAGCGCACGGCCAGTAAACCCGGCATCCGAAGGTCGGCAACTGTGTCGGGCGATTCGATCCCGCGTAAGAAATAGGCGCCGGGTTGCCAGCGCGCGTGCCAGTAGCGGAAGGCGTGCGAGGTGGTCAGCGGGATGTCCGTCCGCCAAGGCGTCTTGGGGTCCGGCGGCAGCCGCTCGCTGAAGACCAAGCTCTCGACCACCGGCGGAGACGAGAGAAACACCTTGAACCGCTGGATCGGCGAAATCCGCGACTTGGCGGCTGGATCCGGATCGCGTGTTGTGAAGTCGAAGCTGCAGTTGAGCCGCTTGCCTGCGTCGCTTCACCAACCCGAAGCCTGGAGAGAATGCTGAGGCCGGCTGCTAGCGCGACCCCGAGCGCTTGGCAAGAACACTGCCCACTCATGGTGCCTCTTATACGCCCGGCCGCTGAGCGGGGGCAATAGGAAGATTCTCCCATCCCTCCGGCCCATTCCGTCAGGATTTCGGAGTTCGCGTTTTGGCCTCTGGCTGGCCGTGGGGCCAGATGCGATTGATGGCCTCGATGGCGGTATGAACGCCCAGTTTTTGACGTATCGCGTAGAGATGATTGTTGACGGTGTGTGCGCTGAGGTGGAGCTGGGCCGCGATCTCCTTGAAAGCAGTCCGCGTCCCATGCCGAGGCGGTCCGTTGCCGCTCCGGCGCCCAAAGCATCAGGCAACATGACGAGAGGGCGGCGAGGTTGACGTTTCAGGCAAGCGCCTGGCCGCTCGTGACGTCAAAAAAACGGGCGCCCCGCAGATCCAGCCAGACACGTGTCCTTTGACCGAGCGGCGGCACCTCGGCGCGGGTGCGGACGATCCACACCGATCCCGCCAGCGACAGTTGCAGGCGCGTCTCGTGTCCGAGTGTCTCGATGCCCTCCACCACCGCCGCGACGGGCGCGTCGCTGCCCGAGGCCTGATTCGTGGGTCCCAAGGACACCGCCTCCGGGCGCAGGCCGAGCACCACCTCCACGCCGTCAAAATCACGAAGGTTCACCGTTTGTTCGTCGGTCAGCCGCAGCGCAGGCTCCCGGGGTGAGCCGGCACCGGCCGCGGGATGGAGTTGGAAAAACGTTCCTTGACCGTCCCGGCGGATGAGGCCCCGCAGGAGATTGATCGGCGGGGCACCGATGAACCGGGCCACGAACAGGTTGGCGGGTCGCCGATAGACCGTGAGGGGGCGGTCCACCTGCTGGAGTGTGCCCGCGTTCATCACGGCCACGCGCTGCCCCAGGGCCATCGCTTCGTCCTGGTCGTGGGTGACGTGGAGGAACGTGGCGCCAAGCTGGCCGTGCAGTCGGACCAACTCGCGTCGCAGCTCGGCCCGCAACGGCGCGTCCAGGTTCGACAGCGGTTCGTCCAGCAGGAGGAGCTTGGGCCGGCGGACGAGCGCGCGGGCCAGGGCGACCCGCTGGCGCTGGCCGCCCGAAAGTTCCGCGGGCCGACGCGTCAGGCAATCGCTCAACCCCAGCCACGCCGCCGTTTCCCGGACGCGCCGCTGTGCCTCGGCCCGCGCCACGCGGCGCACTTGCAGCGGAAAGGCGATGTTCTGGGCCGCTGTCATGTGCGGATAGAGCGCGCCGTTTTGGAAAACCAGAGCGATGTCGCGTTCCTGGGGCGGGATCGCGGTGGCGTTTCGGCCCGCGAGCCAGAGGGTGCCGCCGTCCGCTGGCTCCAGGCCCGCGATGAGCCGGAGCAGCGTGGTCTTGCCGCAGCCGGAAGGGCCGACCAGGGTGAGCAACTCGCCGTCGTCCACGCTCAGGCTCACGCCCTGGACCGCACGGATGGCTTCCCCCTGGGGACCGCGGAAGACTTTGGACAGGTTCTCAATGACGACGGCCGGCACGGGAGGATTTTCCGGAGGCGCTGCGGCCTTGTCGAGCGTGCAGCGCTGGGCGGCTCACGTCGCGGGCACCCGGCGCTGCAGCCCGAGCGCCAACAGGAACAGCGGGATGAAGACCAACCCGGACTGCCGCGGCAGGTCCGCCACCGCCAGCCAGTCCACGAACACGATGCCGGCCAGCAGCAGCGAAACGGTCTTCCCCGTCTCCCGTTCGGCCGACCAGAACGCGGGCCGCAGGGAACGAAGAATCCACAGTCCCAGCACCAGCGAGAGTAGCAAGGCGGCGGTCCGGTAGCCGCCCGCGTTCAGGATGGCCGCCAGCCCAATGGGGGCCACCAGCAGCAGGCACGGCCAGGACTCCGGGGCCATGGCGGCGCTTTCCCGTCGTGCGAGCTGACTGATCCCGGTGACGTACAGCGCCAGCGCCAAACCGCACCAGATCGCGGTGCCGGTGACGCCGCGCGGGGCCGCCGAGGCGGCCAGGAGGTAGAGCAGAAACCGGCACAGGCCCAGGAGCGCCGGCGCGGCGGTGAGCCGCTTGTGAACGAGGTCGTAGAGAATGATCACCACGAGGAGATCGACGGCAATAACCCCGGTGGTTTGACCGAGCAGAATCAACAGCAACGCCCCCGTTCCCAGCCAGCCCACGCTCCAGCGCCAGACCAATCGCCGATCCACCGCTCCGGAGGCAATCGGCCGTTGAGGCCGGAAGCGGCGGTCGAAATCGGCGTCGAAGACATCGTTCAAGAACATGCCGCCGACGTAGAGACACGAGGCGCCGAGGAGCACAAGCGCGAGCCTGCCCCAGGCCGTCTCCCCAGGAACACCGGCGTTGCGCGGCGCCGGCGCGCCGCCCGCCAGACACCACGCGGCCAGGCAATTGGACCAGACGGTCGGCAGATTCGACACGCGCCCCAGCACGAGCAGCGTCCGCAGTTGGCGCGAAACTGGCGAATCACTCATCGCGCAACAGGAAAGCAGTTCGCGCGGCGGCGGAAAAGACAAACCGGGGCCGGCGGCTTCCGGGGTCGGCGTTTGACTTCCCGGGAGACGCGGCGGGGCGTTCAGCGCGGGAGCGTCGGCACGCCGGTGGCCGGAGCGGTCGCGCCCAAGTTGGGCGAAGGGCCTGCCGGTATCAGGTTCACCAGGCCGCGTTCCGCGAGACGGGCCAGGGTCCAGGCGTATTCGGCGACGAGTTGGTCCACCATGCTGCGTTCGCGCAACGGCGGCGGCAGCACCTCCCAGGTGTAGGTTTCCATTTCCAGGTGGGAGCACAGCGTCGGGTCATGCTCCAGCACGTCCAGCACGCCCAGGAGATCGTCCGCCGTGCTCTCCAGCGGCGGCGTGGCGGGCGCGTGCAGCGGAATGTGAAAATGCACCCGCCATTCCACCGAACCGGGCATCGGCGACGTGGACGGTGGGAGCGGCTGGAGGCCGGAGACACCTTCGACCCCGGCCGGCGGACTTCCCGCTGCGGCTTCGTGCGCCAGCGCATTGGCCAGGTCTTTGTAGAACTTCAGCTTCACGGCCGGGGTGCGGATGGCCACCTGGTGCAGGAAAACGTCGTCCGCGAACGGCCGCAACGCCTCCAGCGCCTCCGGCGTCGGGCGCAGCTTCAGCGCGTTGCTCAGGTGGATCTTGCTGATCTTGATGTGGTGCTGGCGGAACGAGTCGAACGCGGTCCGCGGCTCCTCGAATTCGACGGCGAAATGGCAGGCGTCGTAGGTCACGCCCAGGTGTTCGGCGAGGCGCGGGTCGTTGGGGTGCTCGGCCCGGAGGCGCTCGAAGAGCAGGATCGTCTCGCGGGTGTTCTCCAGCACGCACAGCGGCTCCGGCTCCAGTCCCAGATGCAGCCGGCGTTCGGTTTGCTGGCTCAACCGCGCCACGTACTCGACGGCGTGCCAGAGGTTGTTCCGAATTTTCTGCCTCCCGGTTTCCTCCGGCAGTTCGAGGAACGGTTTGAAGGAACCGGGCAAGGTGCTGACGCTGCCCTCGATGCCCGGCGGCACCAGGCGGGAGAGCAGGTCAAAGAGAAGCTTGGTGTACTCGAGCCGCTCGGGCTGCGTCCAGTCGGGCGCGTACACCTGTTCCTTGACGCGGCCGCCGTGGAACTGGCCGTAGGGAAATCCGTTGATCGTGAACACGTAACAATGGCGCTGGTCGAGCCACTGCCGGAAGGCCCGCAGCGCGGAGGGATCGCTCAGTTCCTGCGCCGCGCGCCGGCTCAACCGCAGGCCGATGCCAAAGGGCTGCGCGGGGCAGACGCGCTCGCGCACCGCCAGCGTGACGTTTTGGAGCGCGGCGAGCGTTTCCGCCCACGTCTCAGCGGGGTGGATGTTCGTGCAGTAGGCCAGATGCAATCCGTGGTTCAATTTCATGGAGTCTGAACCAACTTACGCTCCGGCTCCCCAGCGGCAAGGGAAGATTTGATGACGCGAGTTGACTCAGGATAAATGTTACCGGCCGACTTCGGCGCCGCCCCGCCGCCCTCTTGAGCCTGGCCGAGATTCCCCGGCTGATGCCGGGCTACCGTTCTGGAACTTCCCCCGTGGACGGCCGCCCGGCTCTCATCTTTTGGTTCTCTGACGTTTTCGGTGGGGGCTATCAAGCGGGAAGGCGGAGTTTGCCGGCGACCAGGTAGAGCATGGTGCGCAGATATTCGAAACTGCGAAAGCCACGCGCCCGACGTTTGACCGCGCTGAACACGCTGTTCAATCCCTCCAGGAAGGCATTGGTCAGCCCGTGCTTCCAGTGCGCGAGGATTCCGCCCCAGTGTCGCTCCACCGATTCGGCGAACTTTTCCATCTCCCCAAAGAGCGCCCCCAACTTCTGGCGCCCGCGCCTCACCCAGCGGCCCCAGGCCAGCCGCCGGCGGCGAGCCGCGCCCGCGCTGTCCAGCCGATACGCGTCCTGAAACGCCAGCCGCATCTGATACCAGTTCTCACTGATTATCGGAACAATGAGTCAGGGCGTAGCGTTTGCTTGAGTGTGGAGCCAGTGATGGATCAACGATAACACCCGGGCGGGCGTTTCCCAAAATGGGCGGAGCGCCGTC
>JAJXZI010000323.1 GCA_021780115.1 bacterium
CCTCTGTCGCGAACTCGTCGTCGGGATTGGCTTCAAGCCATCGGCGCATGGTGAGCCATTTGGCCGCCTCGTATCTGTCCCAGCCGTCTTGGTCAGCCAGAACCATTTCAACGACGTCATAGCCAAGGTGGCCGAAAGACGCGAGAAGTTTTGGAAGCCTGAGAAAGTCGGAGATTGAGTGGGCAAGACACCCCTTGGCAACATCTTCCGCCGGCGGTAACTGCCGCCAGTAGGGCTCGCCGATGAGGATGATCCCGCCATTGCGCAGGCTCCGCGCCAGAAGTTCGATAGTGCCGGCGACTCCCCCGCCGATCCAGGTGGCGCCGATACAGGCTGCCACACCGACCTTCTCGTCAGAGACGTAGCCCGCAGCATCGCCATGGATGAACTTGACTTGATGGGCGACACCGAGTTCTTCAGCACGTAGTTTCGCTTGCTTGGTGAACAATTGGCTCATGTCAATGCCGGTGCCGATCACGCCGTGATCGCGTGCCCAGGTGCAGAGCATTTCCCCCGAACCGCTGCCGAGGTCGAGCACTCGGGTCCCCGATTTCAGACGCAGGGCCGCGCCGAGAGTGGCGAGCTTTTCGGGTGTGATCGGGTTGTGGATGCGGTGAGCACTCTCAGTGATGTTGAATATTCTTGGGATGTCCATGTGGAGAATTTCCTTACGGTGTGAGTCACGGCCTAACGTCAAGCGTGAGCCACCGGAGGCAGCCGCTGGGGGGGCTCACGAATACACTCCAACCGTAACGGCTGCCTCCGGTTGGCTCGACGCTCTTGTTCGGCACGGCATTCAGCCTACCCCTCTCAAGCGCCAAATCCAAGCAACAAGGAGGAACGTCATGACCACAAGCGGTAGATAGCCAAACCGGATCAACCACAAGTCTGCGAGCGAGGGCGACTGAGGATGCCTCCAAATGAGCACCGCCGCACCACCCAGAAGGCAACCAATGCAATCCCACAAATCTGCGCAGTCTGACCAAAGTCCATGATAAGCCAGCTCACAACACCCAGCACGATTTGGATCGCCAGCGCCTCGAAGATGGGGCTGTCATACTGCGGTGAAATGGGCAGCTCTCGCTTCGCGAGTTTCATATTACCTAACAGTATCTATTGGCCGAGACTGGCCGGCCGGAGTTCAACTGAAGCGTTCGGCGCACGCGCACGGTACTGCCTGACGGGGCCAGGGTTAGCCAGCTTTTTCTTGGTTTTCCGGCGTGCCCATCGACCCGACCAAGCCAAACTGGGTTTGTCGTTTGCAGACGGCGAAAAACCATGAGCGTTCGCGGTCCGGGGCAGACTCCTTCTTCCCCGACTGGGCGGCGCGACTGGCGACCGACGGGACGTTAACGACCGGTCGGCGCGAGAGCTACCGGCACACGGTGAGCGGCTTTCTGGCGTTCGGTCGGCGGCGGCAGGCCCACGCCACGGTGGCCCTGGCGCGGGAGTAGGTGGAACTGGCCCGGTTGGAGCGGGCGCCCAGTGCGGGGCGGCGGCAGGAGTGGAAGGAGGCGTTGCACTGGTTCTTCCGGCGGGGCCGGGAGCCGGGGGCGGCCGTGCTGCGCGGGGTGCCGTCGCTGGCGCGCCAGGATCTGGGCCGCACGGCGTGGGCGGCGAAGTATTGCCTCGAAAAACACGCGCTGGACTTCCAGACTCGCCGCATGGCGCTGATTCAACGCTCGATCCACTTGGACTACGCGCTTCGCGTGGCGTTCACGCGGCAGGTTTTTTCCCCAACCAACCCGGCGTTGCGCGACGCGCTGGCCCCCGGCGGCGACGGCCCGGCTGCCCAGGCGTTGGTGGTGTTGGATGAGGCGCTCGCGCTGGGCCAGCCGGACCTGGCGCGGAAGATCACGGAGTATTTTGCGGCGCACGCGGACCGGTTGAAGCTGGCTTGTCCGCCGATCATCATGGAAGGCGGCGAGCGCGTTAAAAACTCCTACTTTCACGTCTCGGAAGTTCATTCGCAGATTGACCGCTACCACATCGACCGCCATTCCTACGTCCTCGCCGTCGGGGGCGGCGCGCTCCTGGACATGGTGGGGTTGGCGGCCGCCACGGCCCACCGCGGCGTGCGGCTCGTGCGGCTGCCGACGACCACGCTCAGCCAGTGCGACTCCGGCGTAGGCGTGAAGAATGGCATCAACGCCTTCGGCAAAAAGAATTTCGTCGGCACCTTCGCCCCGCCGTTCGCCGTCCTCAACGACTTCGACCTGCTCGCCTCGCTTCCGCCCCGCGACAAGCGGGCCGGCTACGTCGAGGCCGTGAAGGTGGCGCTGATCCGCGACCGCGCGTTCTTCGAGGAGATCGAGCGCGCGGCGTCGGACCTGCGCGCCTTCCAGCCGGACGCGATGCGGCGCCTCATCCGCCGCTCCGCCGAACTCCACCTCGAACACATCGCCACGTCCGGGGACCCGTTTGAATTCGGCGCCGCCCGCCCGTTGGATTTCGGCCATTGGGCCGCGCATAAACTCGAACCCCTGTCCGAGTACCGCCTGCGGCACGGCGAGGCGGTGGCCCTAGGCGTCGCGCTGGACACGGTTTACTCCCGGCGGGCCGGCTTCCTCGACGCCGCGAGCGCCGAGCGGACGCTCGCCCTGCTGGAACGGCTCGGCTTCGATCTGTTCGCCAGTGAATTGCTGCTCCGCAACTCCGCCGGCGCGTTCGTCGTCCTGGAGGGTCTGAAGGAGTTCCGCGAGCACCTCGGTGGCGAGTTGACCATCACCCTGTTGCACGGCATCGGACGCGGCTTCGAAGTCCACGCGATGGAGACGGCCCAAGTCAGCGAAGCCATCGAAGAACTTCGGGGGCGGCAGGCGGCCCGCCCTCGGGAGGTGGGTTCCGCTCCGGCATGAAGCGCACCGCGGTCATCAATGTCGTCGGTCTGACCGAGTCGTTGCTCGGCCCGCACCTGCCACGCATCACCGCCTTCGCCCAGCGAGGCGCGCAGGCGACCATCCGGCCGGCGTTTCCGGCGGTGACTTGCACGGCGCAGGCGGATTACCTGACCGGCGTGGCGCCCGCGCGGCACGGCATCGTCGGCAACGGCTGGTACCACCGCGAGCTGGCCGAAGTCCAGTTCTGGAAGCAGTCGGACCGCCTCGTCGGCGCGCGGAAGCTCTGGGACGAATTACGCGGTCGGGACCGGCGGTTCACCTGCGCGAAGCTGTTTTGGTGGTTCAACATGTATTCCACCGCCGACTTCGCGATCACCCCGCGCCCGCTGTATCCCGCCGATGGGCGGAAAGTCTTCGACATCTACACCTGGCCATTTTCCCTCCGCCCCGAGATCAAGGCCGACCTCGGCGAGTTCCCGTTTGCCGCGTTTTGGGGGCCGGCGGCCGGCCGGCGCTCCCCGCAGGGTGCGCCCGACGCGGCGTCGCGCTGGATCGCCCAGTCGGCCCGGTGGATCGAGGATCGTCATCAGCCGACACTGAGCCTGATTTACCTGCCGCACCTGGACTACAACCTGCAACGGTTCGGGCCGCGCCTCACCGCTCCCGCGGCGGGCGCGCGGAGCGCCGCGGAGGCGAAAGCGGAATCGGTTTCTCCGCCGCGCGCCGGCGGCGGCGACTTGAATCCGGCCATCCTACCCGACCTGCAAGCCATCGACGCCATCGTCGGGGACCTGCTCGACTTCTTCCTGAAGCGCGCCGTGCGGGTCGTGCTGCTGTCCGAATACGGCCTGACGCCGGTGCGCCGGCCGGTGCATCTGAACCGGATTTTCCGCCGGGAAGGTTGGCTGGCGATCAAGGAGGAACTCGGCCGGGAGATTCTGGATGGCGGGGCGAGCCGCGCGTTTGCGGTCGCGGACCATCAGGTCGCTCACATTTACCTCAACGATCCTTCGCTCGCATCCACCGTGCGCTCGCTCCTGGAGCGGCAAACGGGCATCGAGGCGATCCTCGGTCCGGCGGAAAAGACGGCGGCGGGCCTGGATCATCCGCGCGCCGGCGACCTGATCGCCGTCGCGGCGGAGGATGCGTGGTTCACCTATTACTATTGGCTCGACGACGCGGTGGCGCCGGATTTCGCGCGCACCGTCGATATCCATCGCAAGCCCGGCTACGACCCGGTGGAGTTATTCCTCGACCCCGCCCGCCGATTCATCCAAGGCAGAATCGCTTGGCGCCTGCTCCAGAAGAAACTCGGCTTCCGCATGTTGATGGACGTCGTCCCTCTCGACGCCGGTTTGGTCCAAGGCTCGCATGGACGGCGACCCGCGCATCCGGCCGACTGGCCGGTCTTGATTTCGAGCGAGGCCGCGCTGCTGCCGGAGCGGCAGATGGACTCGACGGCGGTTTACTCCATCCTCCGCCGGCACGTTCTCGATTCCGACGAGCGGGTGGGCTAGCCCGCGGATTTTGCCCTCCGCCGCAAGTGCCGGCCCGGCGCTCCGTGAGGCCACGCGGCCCGCACGGCCCAAAGGCAAACTGAAAGGGATCCCGCGCGGCATGGTTCGGACTAAACAGCGAACGACTCCGGAAGAAAGTTTCTTGACGTCCGGGCGGTATTGCGGATATACTGTTCATCATGTTGTGGAATGGGAACATCACAGCTTGTGGTCCAAGGCCCCGGCGTATGACGCTTGCGCTCCCGGTTCGTCCACCCCAGCGCCTCGTGCCGTTCAGCGGAAGCGAGGCTGGCACGCGGAGGGCCGTTCCGCCGGTCTTAAGATTGCCTCCAGCAGAGCATCTGGAAGCGGCCGCACTCAGGATTTCTATGCGACAATCGGCGAGCGATTCTGCTCCTGTCGTGAGCGGAGATTAGTTCTGACGGGGATCATTCCATAAGGGCGGACCAAACAACAACGATGAAAGCTCCCATCCGAATCGTGTTAAGCGCGGCACTGACCGCGGGACTGCCCTGCCTGCTATGGTCGCAGGGCTACTTCGAGAATGGTACGGTCCGCTTTGACAATCTGGCCAATACAGATACTTCCCTTAACGCAACAAGCAACGGCTTGGTATTCTATCTTGGGGCCGGGACCACTTACCATCCGTTGGACCATGATATGAACTTCCTGATCAAAGGCGGTCCGGATCCGAATGACCTTGTCAACCTCGGTGTTTGGCGTGTAGACGACAATTCAGCGAAGGGCATTTCTGTAGGAGAAGGACACTTTCAAGATCCGAGCAAAGCTGTATATCAGGTGTTTGGCGTTCCACCCGGCGGCCTTGCTTGGATTGAAATCTACGTATGGGTGCCATTTATGCAGGACTATTACAACGCATATACGAGTGGTTTTGGCGGTAGGGCTGGCCCTTTCCCTCTCACTACCGGTTTCAATGCTTTTGATGCACCTGACATGAGCGGCATGTCCGCCATTACCATCGGAGTCATTCCTGAGCCGTCACCGGCGGCCTTGGCTGGGTTGGCCCTGGCAATGTTTGGTGCCCGCCATTGCCACAGGCGGTCGCGGTGATCCGTTAAGCCGTGCCTGACTGTTTTCCCCATCCGGGCGCTCAGTGCTCCCAATCTGATTGAACCGCGGCTGGAGCACCTTCGGCGCGGGCCGTCGTGGAATCCTGGGTGAACACATCCACGGCGCCGGGGCCGGCGCGTGGGCTTCTATTTCCCCACCAACTGGTACTCCTGGAGCATCTCCACCAGGGCGGCGTTGAACGCGTCGGGTTGTTCGAGCATGAGCCAATGGCCCACGCCGTCGAGGGTCCGATAGTCCACCTGTTCCGACAGGGAGCGGACGTAGCTCTCGTATTCCGGCGTCCAGCGCGGGTTCTTCGCGTTGAGGACGAGCACCGGCACCCGGACGAACTGCAGGTCCCACGCCGGTTGGTTGGCGCCGAACATCCCTTCCATCGCGCTGAGCATGACGTATTGCGGTGTCTCGAGCAGGCCCGCCAGGATTCGCTCCCGCAACGCGTCGGTGCCGGCCACGGGGAACATCGACCGGATGAACTGTGTGGTGCGCTGGCGGTAGTCCGGCGCGCGAAGCTGCCCGATGAATTGCTCCGACTGTTCCGGCTCCCGCGGCGGCCGACGCAGCAGGCCGTCCACCGCGACGAGCGCCGCGACCTTTTCCGGCGCGTCCCGGTAAACCCAGCAGATGACGGGCACGCCCATGCTGTGGCCGATGAGCGTGGCCTGCTTCACCTTCGCGTCGCGCAACACGGCCAGGACGCCCCGGGCGAGGAAGTCCATCGTGTAATCGGCGTGCGGTTTGTCACTCTGGCCGTGGCCTGGGAGGTCGATGAGGATCAGCCGCGCCTTGTCCGCCAGCGCCGGGACCTGCTCGCGCCAGAATTCGGCCCGGCCCGCCCAGCAATGGACGAACACGACGGTGTGGCGGCCCTTGCCGACGGTGAGGTAGTGAACGCGGTTTGTGCCGAAGGAAGCGAAATGGGATTGGGCCGTGGCGAACGAGCCGACGAATGCCGCGCTCACCGGAGCGCAGCCAAGCATCAGCCATAAGCCCAAAAAGCAATTGCCCAACCTGAGATGCCGGCGCTCGCCCATACAAGTCATGGAATGCGGCTGATGGTCGCCATCGTTGCCAACGGGATCAGGAAAAGCAACGACAAGCCGAAACAAATCGTTCCAATACTCCCCGCACCACACGGATGAAAGCGGATGGAAGCAGAGACGCGCCCGGTTCCGCGGATCGCTGGCACGTCTCTGTCCAATGGCTTGAGCTTGGTCGCGGACATCAGCACCGAGCGCCCTTGCTTCGCGGCGGTTGGCGTGATGCGCGGGCATCGCAGGGTCACGGCACCGTGATCGTGCATGACTTGGTCTGGCCGCAGACGACGGTCGTGACCGTCCAGGTTCCAGAGGCTGGGTCGGGTCCGGAGTTCTGATGGCGGGCGGAACCCGGCACGAGCGAATAGGTGGCGCCACTCGGTGGCGTGACGGTAACTTGCGGTTGGCCGCAGTTGGCGGGAACGCCTTGGGGCGAGTTCGCCCCGCCCGCGTAATAGACTGGCGTCTGCCCGCCGGGCAGGGAGCCGAAGCCGATCGCGCACCACGGCGTGCAGTTGCAGGCGTTGGTCACCGGCCCGACGGCCGCAACCATGGCCACTGTGAAAGCGACCGCCGTGTTGTTGGTGGCGGGAACAACCATATTGAGGCTGGCGCCGATCGGATTGGTGATCGCGACCAGGTTCATGCCCCAGGGCAACCGTGGCAACGCGAAGGCGCCCGTGGCATCGGTGGACGCGGTTGGGCCGCCATAAATTAAACCAAGCGTGGCGCCCGAAAGAGGCATGCCGGAAGGATCGGTCACTGTGCCGCTGACGAAGCCGCCCAGTCGCCGGAGCCGATGAAAAAAACCGGAAGGCATCTCTGAATTGATCGTGAATGTCTGGCCCTGGCCCACATTGAGCCACGGCCCCGCCGGGGAAGAGGCCGTTTGCAAAGCGCAATTGACCCCGGCGTCAATACTGATAGATCGCTTGTCCGTCGGAAGCATGACAAGCCAGAGCAGAGGTGAACTGACCACCGCCACCGGTACTGAGAACTTGTTCGGCGTTGTGGCATCGCAAAGCAGGGGGTTGGGGATGCCCGTCGCGTGCCACTCTCCGCTGATGGTGGCCGTTTCTTCGCCGCCGGTCGGTGGCCTCATGACCATGACTTGGATATCCACGACATTGTCCGGATTGGGGGGAAGCGCTTGCGCGTAGATGAGCGTTGAACTCGGCGGATCGAGATTCACGACCACTGTGCAAGGCTCGTCGGTGCTCGGCGCGACGGAAATGTAATCGTGAAGCTCCTCCGGGTAGTAAAAGTCCATCACACCTAAATGGTCATCCCACCAGACCACATCGTGCGCTTTGATCTCCCCAACGACGAACACTCCGGCAAACAACAAAAAAACGACGCGCGTGACATTTCTCCTCCCCAAAGCGATTCCGAAATCGGGGGCGACAGGCTGATGCTGCCGGCCGGCCCGCCCGTCGCGGAAATGCCGGTGGCGTTCGGAAACCCAGCGCTGGAAATAACTAATGGCGTGCTTCATCTCGGCGAAAGTCGCACGCTTGCGCGGCTTGTCAAGTGGCGCCCAGCCACGGTCCGCGCCACGGGCTCGCCTCCCGAGCCGGGGAGGCTACCACGGCCAGCGCGAAGAATCTCAGCCAGGGAATTGCACGGAGCGCGGATGCCCCCATCCGCCTGCTCATCCCTATGAGATGAGAATCGAGCGGATGTGGGCCTCTGCGCTCCGATCAACCCGGCCGCAATCAGATTATGACCGGCTCAGGATGGACCCAGGGCGCGCGGTACGGGCGGCGGAGCAGCCGGTTGGCTTCGTCGTCGCCGATCACCTGTCCCTTCGCCGGATCCCAGGCCAGGCTGCGGCCGAGCTTCATGGAATGGTTGGCCAGGATGCAGGAGGTCGTCGAGATGTAGCCCTGTTCGATGTCGGCCACGGGCCGGCCGCGGCGGGCGATGCAGGAAAGGAAATCCTTCATGTGCCAGCGGATCGCGGAGGCGCATTGCCGCTCCAGGTCTTTCTCGGTTTTGTCCTCCGGATACTTGTCGTATTCGTAGAGCGGCTCGCCGTGGAGCGTCGGTTGACTCGCGCCCGCCGGGGTGAAGTCGTAGCTGAACACGCTCGCCTTGAGCGTCCCATTGTCGCCGTAGAACGTCGCGCTCCACGGGTACTTCGGATCCACGCCGTCGCCCCAGGTGCGGTGGTTCCAGACGATCTGGAGGTCGCCGTGATCGAACGTCGCCGTCTGGGTGTCGGAGATGTTCGCCTTGCTGGTTTTGTCCACGAGGATGCCGCCGGAGGAGGCCACGCTCCGGGGCCAGCCCAGTTCGAGCATCCAGCGCACCATGTCGTACATGTGGATGCACATGTCGCCGACGATGCCGTTGCCGTATTCCATGAACGCCCGCCAGCCGCGCGGATGCGTCCACTGGCAGAAGGGCCGGAGCGGCGCCGGACCGGTCCACATCTCGTAATCCAGGTACTCCGGCGGGGCGATGTCCGGCGGGTTGCCGCTGGCCCGCATGTGCCAGTAGCAGCAAATCTCGACGTGCGCGATCTTGCCGAGCTTGCCTTCCTTGACCACACGGTCGCGGGCCTCGATCAGGTGCGGCGTGCTGCGGCGCTGGGTGTTGACTTGCACGACGCGCTGGTGTTTGCGCGCCGCCGCCAGCATCGCCTGCCCCTCGACGACGTCCACGCTGATGGGCTTTTGCACCCAGACATCGGCGCCCGCCTCGAGGGCGGCGATCATCGGCAACGCGTGCCAGTGATCGGGCGTCTCCACCAGCACGATATCGAGATCCTTTTCTTTGAGCATCTCACGGTAGTCGCCGTAGGTGCGCGGCTTCTGGTGGGAAAGTTGGCGCGAGGCGACGATGTCCGCGGCGCCGGCCAGCATCTGCTTGTCCACGTCGCACAGCGACACCACATCAACGGGCGCGACCTGGATCAAGCGCAAGAGGTCGCACTTGCCGTACCAGCCGCAGCCGATGAGGCCGACGCGCTTCCTGGCGTCGGCGAATTCGGCGGCGAAATTGGGGAAACGTGACAGGGACAACCCGGCGGCGCCGAGTCCGGTGACTTGCAGGAATTTCCGGCGGTTCATGGCCAACATTTAAACCCAACCTCGCAGCAACACAAGCCGTCGAACGCTCCTCACGAGGCTGAACGTGTGGGGCGGGCACCCGCGCTCCTGGTTTCGGCCGGGGTGAGTTTCATTGCGCGGTCCTTCGGTTCGACGGGCACCGGCCCGAAGCGGAACTCCCGATGACGCACTTTGCCACCGCAATCAGCAATGACAGCGCCGGCCACCAAGCTACCGGCCGCCAGCACCGCCACCGCGCCGGCGCACGGCCAAAGGGACTTTGGCCATTTCCAGCTCGCGGCCAGGCCGAGCGCGCCGGCGCCGGCCGTGACGTAGAACAGGAAGACCCAGCGGTCGGCCAGTTCCTTGTGGTGCTTCAGGTACGCCGCGCCGGCGTCATCCGTCAGCGATAACACGCGGTCGAAGCCCTCCTCGCCAAACTCGGAAACGGGCCACGCGGACAGGGCGAACAGACACACGAGAACCAGGCCCAGCCGCACGCCTGGCTGGTGGCGCGTCACCAAGGCTCCCAGCAGGCCGAGCAGGGCCGCAAACAGGCCGGCGAGAGGCAGGTGATTGAGAAGAACGTGGACGTACTCCGGCTGCTTCAGGGCTTCCAGAAAGGATTGCATGGCGTGGCTAAACAAATGGCCCCGCCGGCCGGCGCGCCCTTCGGCGAACCGCCGGTCCGGGACCAAAGAGGGTCAGCCGTTTCGCCTACTGCTCGATCTCGGCGTTCTCAATCATCTTCACGCCGTTCTTCTCCACGACCTTGCCTTTGAGGGTGATCGTCTTCGCAGCGTAGGCGGCCAACTCCTTGTTCATCGGCTTGTGTTCGCCGATCACGAGGTACAGTTGGTTGTCCTCCGTGAGCAGCCCCACCGGGCCGCCGGACTTGATGCATTTCTCCGCGCAGCCGGCGTGCTTTTCGCCTTTGGCGCCATGATCGAGATAGCACATCATATCCACGACCTCGCCCTTGACGGACTGGGTTTCAGCCGCCGCTGCCCGGGGCGCGCTCACGCACCAACCCGCCAACAGCGTCAACACGACGCCCGCTTTAAACCACACACTTGACGTTAATCTCATACGCTTTGTTCTTTTGCCTGGTTGTTTGTCCGGTTTCGGAGTCAACCTTATTCACGCCATTACACTTGTCAAATGGCGGGAAGCGTGCCCCTCGCTCGGCCCCACGGGCACCGCGCGAAATGATGTGGGTCAGTGGCTCCAGCAAGTGGCTCAGGGCTACGCCCGACGGATGGTGACGCGGAAGGCTCCGGGAACGGGTTCCTCCGCAGCGACCAGCAGATAACCGCCGCCGCAGCCGGAATACATCGCCCCGGGAAATCGTGACTGGTACGCCCGCAGCAAACCCAGCAGGTCCACGGTCAGAGTCGGATGACGGACGGTGTGCGGCAGGATGGTCTCCCAGCAGCGCATGCATTCGTTCATCGACATGCCCAGGGCGGCCGTATCTCTTCTGCGAATGGCGTCGAAGCAGTCCGCACCGCTCAGGCCCAGGCGGGCGATCCATTGCGGATCGAGTTGCTTTGCGCCGAGCGGATTGTAGCCGTCGGGCCGCGGGGCAACGGGCAAGACGTGAAGGACCCCCTCCAGCCAGCGCACCACTTGGGCATCCGCGAGCGATTCAATGTGGCTGGGGAACACGCCGCCATTGGCCCCGAAGTCATAGTCCAGCCGGTTGATGCCCGGATAGATCAGGCCGATCATGTCCTGCGAACCGGACGGCTCGGCCCGGCCTTGGTTTTCAGCCTGGTAAAGCTCGCGGACCAGTTCGGCGGGATCGCGCGTGGGCAGGGTGCCGCTCCAAAGCTTCGTCGCGACCTCGCGCGTGCCGGTGGCGAGGCCGGCGCGGTCCATGAAACGGAAGGTTGGCTCCAGTCCGACGACGACCATCGAGCCGGGCGGGTGGGGATTGAGGCGCGACACGAAGGGCTGATCGATCCAGCCGCCCGCCAGCGCGAGCCGGTAGGGCACGCGCCCGATCACGTCCGCAACTGGCGCGGGAAACTTTGCAGCCATCAGGCAACTCGCTTCGCGGGCTACTCCACCACCCGCTGCCCTTTCTTCCGCGCGTGGTACTGCTCCTTGATCCATTGGTACGTGGCCCGCAGTCCGGTGTTGAGCGGTGTGTTCGGTTCCCAGTGCAACATTTGCTTGATGAAGGTGTTGTCGCTGTTGCGTCCGGCCACGCCCACGGGCGCGCTTAAGTCGTATTCGAGCTTGAGCTTCACGCCCGCAATCTTCTCGACTTTTGCCACCAGGTCGTTGATCGAAACCATTTCGCTGGTGCCCAGATTAATCGGCGTGGCGATCAAGTCGTCGCAGTGCATGATCGCGTCAATGCCCTTGAGGCAATCGTCGATATACATGAAGCTGCGGGTGCGCGTGCCATCGCCCCAAATGGTGATCCGTCCGGTGCCGGTGTCGATAGCCTCGATCACTTTGCGGCAAATTGCGGCCGGCGCCTTCTCGCGTCCGCCATCCCAGGTACCGTTCGGACCATACACGTTGTGGAACCGGGCGATGGAAGTCTTCATTCCGCGCTCCGCCCAGTATTCCTGGCAAAACATTTCCGACATCAATTTTTCCCAGCCGTAACCGCGCTCGGCCATCGCCGGGTAGGCGTCGGATTCCTTCAGCGCGCGCACGTTCGGATCCTGCTGGAGCTGCGTGTTGTAGGCGCACGCGGACGAGGAATAGAAGAAGCGTCGCGCGCCGGCCCGGTAGGCCGCCTCAAGCATGTGCGTGTTGATCAGGATGCTGCGGAGGCACTCGACGCGGAACCGCTCAATGAACCCCATCCCGCCCATGTCGGCAGCCAATTGGTAAACTTCCACGGCGCCTTCGCAGGCGCGGCGGCAGTTGTCCTCGTTGCTGAGGTCCAGCGACAGGCACTCCACGCCCGGCACGCGCTGATACCATTCGTACAGCGGCTTTTTGTCCACCGCGCGGATGCGGGTGAATCCCTGGTCGTGGAAGCGCCGAGTCAGCGCGCCGCCGATAAATCCGCCGGCGCCGGTGATGACGATCCCGTCGTCCTTCCTGAGCTTTGGGTCCTTTTCCACCAGCCGTGTCTTCTCCATAGATTTGTAGGTTCTGCGTCCCAACCGTGTTCAACCTGGCTTGGTCCTGGGGCAAAAGGCTTCATCGGGCCTCGCCTCTCTGTCGCCCCAGCGCGAAGACACCTTACCTGGAAGCACCGGCGCCGTCGAGGGGCAATCGGCTGCGAGGCCTGGGACGGGATTTGCGCCCGTGCTGCGGACTTGACCGGAAGACTCCGCCACGCGAGCATCGCCGCTCCATGGAACTCAAACTTGCCGCCGTCGCCATCGAAAAACCCGAGGCGGTCAACTTCATTCTCGGCCAGACCCATTTCATCAAGTCGGTCGAGGATTTGCACGAGGCGCTGGTGTCGGCCGTGCCGGGCATCAAGTTTGGCCTGGCCTTCAACGAGGCGTCGGGCCAATGCCTGGTGCGCTGGAGCGGCACCGACCCGGCGATGGTGGACCTGGCGCGCCGAAACGCGCTCGCGCTCGCCGCGGGGCACTGTTTCCTCGTGTTCCTCGCGGAGGGGTTCTATCCGATCAACGTGCTCAACGCCGTCAAGCTGGTGCCGGAGGTGTGCCGGATTTTTTGCGCGACGGCCAACCCGACGCAGGTGCTGGTCGCCGAAACCGCCCAAGGCCGCGGCATCGTGGGCGTGGTGGATGGGTTTCCACCCAAAGGCGTGGAGGGCGAGGAGGACATCGCCCGGCGAAAGGGCCTGCTGCGCAGGATCGGGTACAAATTGGGATAGGGCGGCCGGCTGGGGCGCCGTAACCGCTTCCGCCCCGGCGGGCGGGAGTTTTCCGAAACGCCGCGAGCGCCTGGAGCCACAGACATCCGGATGGAAACAACGATCATCTTGGCCGAGCGCAAGCTGTCGGAGCAGGCGCTCCAGGAAAGCGAGGAGCGTTACCGGCGGCTGCTCGCCTCGGTGACGGACTACATTTACACCGTCACCGTGCGGGAGGATCGCTCGACGTCCACGACGCACGGCCCGGGTTGCGAAGCCGTCACGGGCTACCGGCCCGCCGAGTTTGACGCCAACCGCTCCCTGTGGTACTGGATGATCCACCCCGAGGACCGCCCGGCCGTGCTGGCCCAGATTGCGCGCATACTCAAGGGCGAAGCGCCGCCGCCGCTGGAGCATCGCATCCTCCACAAGGACGGCCGCACGCGCTGGATTCGGAACACGTCCGTCCTCCGGCGGGACACCCAGGGTCGCGTGGCGGCGTACGACGGGCTCGTCTCCGACATCACCGAACGCAAGCTGGCCGAGATCGCCGTGCGCGAGAGCGAGGAACGGCTGGCGTTGGTGATCCAAGGCAGCAGCGACGGCATCTGGGATTGGAACGTCACCACCAGCGCGGTTTATTTCTCGCCGCGCTGGAAGAACATGCTCGGCTACGCGGACCACGAGATCGAAAACACCTTTTCCTCCTGGGAACGCTTGTTGCACCCGGAGGACCGCGAGCGGGCCCGGGCGCAGGTCCAGGCCTATTTCGCTGGCGGGGCGCCAACGTTCGAACTCGAACAACGGCTGCGCCACAAGGACGGGAGCTATCGGTGGATCCTGGCACGCGGCGTGGCCATCCGAAATGCCGAGGGCAAACCGGTCCGCATGGCCGGCTCGCACGTTGATCTGACCGAGCGCAAGCAGGCCGAAGAACAACTGAAGCGCGCCTACGCCGAGCTGGCCCGGAGCCAGGAGAGCCTCCAGCAGACACTGGAGCAACTCCAGGCGTCCCACGAGGAATTGCAGGCCGCGCAGTCGCAATTGATCCAGGCCGCGAAGTTCGAATCCATCGGCACGCTGGCGGCGGGCGTGGCCCACGAGATCAAGAACCCCCTCCAGATCATTCTCATGGGCCTGGAGTACCTCGCCCGCAACGTGGCGGCCGGGGACGAGAACGTGGCCCTGACCCTGGGCGACATGCGCTCGGCCGTGGATCGGGCCAACTCCGTCGTGCGGGAGTTGCTGCGGTTCTCCGCGCCGACGGAATTCGAGCGCAAGCCGGAAGACTTGAATGTCTTGATCGAGCGCCCGCTGCGGCTCATCCACAACCAACTGGCCGCAGCGCGGATCGCCGTCGTTCGGAAGCTGGCCGCGGACTTGCCCGCCGTCACGGTGGACGCGGCCAAGCTTGAGCAGGTGTTCACCAACCTGTTCATCAACGCGCTCCACGCCATGCCCCAGGGCGGCACGTTGAGCGTGGGCACGCGGCTGGCGCGGCTGGGTGAGGAGGCGCCCCGACCGGAGGCCCTGTTCCGCAAGTTCAAGCCGGGAGACGCGGCCGTCGTCGCCGAAATCCGGGACACCGGGACCGGCATCCCCGAAGCCAATCTGGCGAAAGTGTTTGACCCGTTTTTCACAACCAAGCCCCTGGGCACGGGACTCGGCCTGTCCGTCGCCAAGAAGATCGTTGACCTGCACGGCGGGGCAATTGACATTCGCAACGCTCCGCCGGGCGGGGTGGTCGTTACCCTTGCCTTCGCCGCCGGATAGGAGCCGAGCCTATGGAGAAAAGACGCATACTGGTCGTGGACGATGAGCCCAGCATCACACGGTTGCTGAAGCTCAACCTGGAGCAGACCGGCCACTACGTGGTCGAGGAGCAAAACGTCGCCACCCAAACGCTGGCCGCCGCCGAGACCTTCCGGCCCGACCTGATCCTCCTGGATGTCATGATGCCGGGTGTCGATGGCGGCGAATTGGCGAGCCAGTTGCAAGCCAGCCACCGGTTGAAGCGCGTGCCGATCGTGTTCCTGACCGCGGCGGTCAAGAAGGAGGAAGTGGCGTCGCACGGCGGCCTGATCGGCGGTCTGCCGTTTCTGGCCAAGCCGGTCGACCTCCTGGAGGTCATCGCGTGCCTCAACCGGCATTTAAAGCACTGACGGCGGGCCGCCGCCGGTGGCTCGAGGCGCAGGTCTCGCCTCCGCGCACCGGGAAATGTGCGCCGCCTGCTCTTCGCGGCGGGTGGCTGTCTCGGTTTCCCACCGGGCGCGCAAACGCCGCCAGAATTGGAATCTCGACAACTCCCGCATTCCCATTCAGAATCACCGTCATGGTCAGCTTGGCGGTGTGTGGGCGATGTTTGGCGACGGCCCGATCTCTGGGTGCCGCCATCCTTGGGATTGGAGTCGCGACGATTTCCGCGGGGGCGCAGCCCGGGGCGTCGGGGTTGCCTCCGGGGACCCATCCTATTGTCGGCCCCGGCGGCCGGCTGATTTATCCCGCGGACCTCTCTGAGTCCACCAACCAACTCTTCGCCCACCGGGCCGAGGCGGAGGCCGCCTTGAAGACCGCCCTCAAGGTTCAGCAAACAGGGCCGGACACCTACCAGATCGGACTGGTGGAATTCGACAAAAGACAGCGCACCATCGTCCTGCCGGCGCAAGTCCATCTCCGCACCCAGGTCGTCGAGTACATCCTGGTGAACGAAACCGGCAAGGCCTACGAGTCGCTGCTGACCACGGAGGCCAAACCCACGGAGGTGCATCTGGCCGCGCTGTTGCTCGGCCTGGCCCCCGCGGCCGTGGGCGGCGAATACAACCGCGCGACCCCGGTTCCGGATTCCAACGCCGTGAGCATCGCCGTGAGCTGGCAGACCAACGGCACACGGGTGACCTACTCGCTGCCGGAATTGATCGGCCTGCGGGATCCTTTGTCGGCGCAGCCGCCGCGCCCCTTCCCTGCCGGCGCGTGGCTCTACAACGGTTCGGTGTTTGACGCGATGGGTTTTGTGGCAGCGCGCGAAGGCTCGATCATTTCGCTGATTCGTGATCCGGCCTGCCTGCTGAACAACCCGCGCGACGACCGGGACAACCACCACATCCATTTCCCGAACGAAAAGCTGGTGCCGGCCGAAGGCGCCGTCGTGCGCGTCATCCTGCAACTGCCGGGGCGCCCCGCCGCGGCGCCGCCCGCCGCGGTGCTGGTGGATCCGGCCTCGCCGCGGAAGTGACGCTCGCCGACGGTCACTCGAAAACGCGGTCCTACCGGTGCTCCCGGTCCAGTTCCTGAAGCGCAAACGCGTATGCGCCGATGGCCACGGCCTCACTGGTGCCCAGGCGCGTCAACCCCACGCCGATACGCTGGAGCGGGTCATAGCGAACCTTGCGCTCGGTACCCGGCACCGGGATTTCGCGCGTCTCGCCCCGGAGGAACGTCTCCCGTTGCGCCGGGTCATCCAAGTTGAAGGCGGACGCGGATAGCCGGCGCATGGTGTCCCCGGCCGGACCGACGTAGGCGCCGTTCAACTCCGCCATCAGCGCCGGCAGGAACAGCGGCCACGCGCCCGCCACACCTCCGCCGATGACGGCCAGACCGTCCACCAAAGTCAGCGCCTCAGCCAGCGCGTCGCCCACCACTTGGCCGAGTTGGCGGAAGGCCTCGCGGGCGGCGGCTTGGTGGCCCGGGTGGGCGCCCGTTCCGATTTCAAAAATCGTTTTCGGCTCCGGCGCCTGCTCGAAGGCGATCCCCGCCTGCTCCGCATAAACGCGGCGCACCGCGCGGATGCTCGCGCCCTCTTCGGCATTCATCCGCGGGTCCAACCGGTGGCGCAGCAGCCAGACCTCGCCCGCCAGCGAGTTGTCGCCGGTGAACAATTCGCCGGCGCGCACGATGCCGCCGCCGAAGCCGGAGCCAAGGGTGAGGCCGAGCAAATTCCGGTATCGCTTCGGGCTCCCGGCCCGCTCGAGCAGGCCGTTCGTCCAGGGCAGGAAGCCGGCGATGGCCTCGCCGTACGCGAACAGGTCGCCGTCGTTGTTGAGGAAGACCGGGGCGCCGAACTGCTCTTCCAGCATCGGCCCCACCGCCACGCCGCCGCGGAAGGCCGGCAGGTTGCCGAGATCGCCGATGATGCCGTTCGGGTAATCCGCCGGGCCGGGGAAGGCGAAGCTGAGCGCGACGGGCGGCTCGGGGCAGTGCCGCTGAATCTGGGTGAAGCCCTCGGTGATGTTCGCCAGACAACGATCCAGATAGTCACCGTGGGCGGGCAGAACCACGGCGAGGCCGATCAGCCGCTGGCCACGGACGGCGGAGAAGCGGAGGCTGGTCCCGCCCGCGTCGAGGGTCAGGACGATGCGCGGATCGTCGGAGTAGTCGGCCGTGGCCAAGGCGTCAGGCGGCCGGAACGCGCCGGCCGATGCGGTGTCCCCTGGCCCCGTAAAAAGCCACGTAGGCGTAGGCGATCAGCGGGACGATAAAGGAGATTTGGAGGTTGTGCGTCAGATCGGCGATTTTGCCTTGCAGGGGCGGCAGGACCGCCCCGCCCAGAATCGCCATCACCAGCAGCGACGACACCTGGCTTTTGTAAATGCCGGTGCCTTCCAGCGCCAGGGAGAACGTGTTGGACCAGCCGATGGACGTGAACAGGCCGACGGCCACCACGCACCACATCGCCACCTTGCCACCGACCAAGATCGCCGTCAGCAGCAGCGCCACCACCGTGAGGGAAAAAATCAACAGCGTGCGGCTCGCCTTGGATTGTCCGAAGTGGAACAGCAGCCAGCACAATCCGATGAACGGCAGATAGGTTCTGAAGACGGGCCAGTTGGCCACAAACGCATCCCGCCACAGTGCGAACAGCGACGCGGCCGAACCGCCCTGCATCGCGTCCAGCGGCGCGCTCTTGGCCCCCCACAACAGCAGATACGCCAGCAACGGAATCACCGCGAGCAGGATTTGCTTGCGGGCCTTTTTCATTTCACTCAGTTCCACCGCGCCCATGAAACGTCCGATCATCAGCCCGCCCCAGTAAAGCGAAACGTATTTGCTGGCGTCCACCGCGGACAAGCCGGCCACGGTTTTCTGGCCGAGAAAATTGATAATGGCGCTGCCCACCGAAACCTCGCCGCCGACATACATGAAAATGGCGATG
This sequence comes from bacterium, assembly GCA_021780115.1. Lineage (GTDB taxonomy): Bacteria > Verrucomicrobiota > Verrucomicrobiia > Limisphaerales > JAJXZI01 > JAJXZI01. The sequence continues at coordinate 18,485 of JAJXZI010000323.1, forward strand.
ACGCCGAGGAGGACGTGCGGATGTTTGAGCGCGCCGGCGCCGGGTTCCACGCGGCCTTCGCCGACGTGCGGCAGGTGGATGAAAAAGAAGGCCGCCGCGAGCACCAGAAAGATGAGGCAGAACGCGAGGTAAGGCACCTTCACCGATTCCGCGCCGTGCGCGCCGGTTTGGGCGAAGTATTGAAAGATGAGATAGCCGCCGATGAGCGGCCCGATGGTGGTGCCGATGGAATTGAAACCCTGCGCCAGATTCAGCCGGCTGGAGGCCGTTTTTTCCGGGCCAAGGATGGTCACGTACGGGTTGGCCGCGATTTGCAGCATGGCGAAGCCGAGACCGACAATGAACAGCGCCGCCAGAAACATCGGGTAGGAAGTTGCATTGGCGGCGGGCCAGAAGAGGCCGCTGCCCGTCGCGGAAATCAGCAGGCCGATGACCACACCGTTTTTATAGCCGATCTTGGCGATGGGATCGCCAGTCGTGGCCGAGATGACGAAGTAAATCAGCGCGCCGGTGAAGTAGGCACCGAAGAACGCAAACTGGACCAGCATCGCGTGGAAATAGTCCAGCGTGAACGCCTCCTTGAACCGGGGAATCAAAATGTCGTTGAACACGGTCATGAAGCCCCACATGAAGAACAGCGAGGTCATGATCGCGAACGGTCCGCGGTAGGCCTGGCCGGTGCTGGCTGCCGTGCCCGCGGTCGCCGGCTCAACTGTTCCGCCGATGCTTGCCATGTTGATTCCTTGGTAGGGAGGGGTGTGGGTGGGACGCGCAGAGCGCATGGTTACGGCGCGGCGGATCCGGCGAGCCGTGACATTGCCGACGGCGGCCGGCTTTCCGGAGCCACCGCCCATTTGTAGTCGGGGGCCGACGTCATGTGAAACACGATCGCGCCGCCCGCAACGATCTCCTCGTGGCTCAGGAAGGACTTGTTGAACGGCTGCCCGTTTAATTCCGCGCCGCGGATGTACGGCCGCTGCGGACCGTTTTCGCTGGCGGTGATGGAGAACGTCCGGCCGTTGGGGAACGTCAGCGTTGCCCGGTCGAACAGCGGGCTGCCGATGCAGTAACTCGGCTCGCCGGGGCAGACGGGATAGAATCCCAGCGCGCCGAAGACATACCAAGCCGACATCTGGCCGGTGTCCTCGTCACCGCAATAGCCGTCGGGCGTGGGGTGGTAGAGCA
>JAJXZI010000143.1 GCA_021780115.1 bacterium
CCGCTAATCAAATACAAAAGAATCCATGCACCTTGATCTCAGACTCACCCCTTGGCTTCGGGTATGGCAACTGCTCCTGGTCTTGCTCGCCGTCCCCGCGCTTCCGGTCGTCGGGCAACCCGCTTACTCCTTCCTGGTGGCCAAAGGCCAGCGGTTCACCCAGGGCGCCACGGGCGCCCCGACGCCGCTGGCATCCGGCGGCGCTGTCTTCGACGCCGAGGCATCCTACTTCGGTTCGACGTTTACTTCCTTTCTGACAGCCGGTCCGCTGATCCTGCCCGACGGCGCCACCCGCGCGCTGAACCTTTCTCCCGACGGCACGGTGTTTCAATTCACCGACACGCTGGATACACCGGCCGCCCTCGACTCGGCCTATCCCACCGGCCATTACGTCATGAGCATTACCCTGTTTGTCACCAATGTTATGACCGGCGGCATTGACCTTCCGTCCGGGAGCTTTCCCGCCGCGCCGCAGATCGTTGACTTCAGCGCCGCTCAGGCTGTTGATCCCACCCATGATTTCAACCTCCAGTTTCAGCCCTTCGCCGGCGCGGCGGACCCGGATGAAGCGGTGCTGGACATCTACACCAACGGAACGTTGCTGACCTCCTATGTCTTGAATCTGACGGATACCAACGTGACCGTGACGGCTAACACGCTGAACTATGGCCAGATTTACGAAGGCCGCCTGCGCTTCCGGCAGATTCAGGAGGACCTGACCGCGTTTCCCATCCCAGCGTTTGGGTTTTTCAGCGAGACGCGCTTCCCGCTCATCACCATCGCCAATCCGGTCCAGCCCAAGCCGCCGGCCTTGGTCGAAGTCGTGCCAGGGACGAACAGCGTGATGCCCTCCGCCCTCGGCAAAGTGTGGTTCACCTTCAGCGAGCCGATGGGCACCAACCTTGCCATCCAATGGTCCGCTACCAGCAATGGCCTTCCGGTTGCCCTGGATCCGGCCAGTTTCACTTACGGCTGGTCCGATCCGCTTCACTTGACCTGCGGTTACGCCCTGCAGGCCGGGGGATGGCCGTCGGGATTGGTGGTGACTTGGACGCTCAGTCCCATCGCCGGCAATACCTCCAACTTTGTCGCCGCTAACGGCCTTGCTCTGCCGGTCAACACGTACTCCGGCAGCTTCCTAACCGCACCCGGACCGTGCAATTGTCCGCCGCCCGCTTCCCCGCCGCCGGACTGGGCGTCGGACAACCCGGCGGGCGGCGTGTTCGCGGTGACCGTCACGGACGGCACGGCGCCCTTCGCTGTCGGCGGCATCTATATCTTGTTCACCTCGCCGGTGGGCAACAGTTACACGGTGCTGGGGCCGGCCGGCGCCGGCTTGAACTTGGGAACCTATACCTACATCAAGACCGGGACCAACAGCGGCACGATGGCGCTGGTGGAGACGCCGGGCGGGGCCAGTTTTTCCCTCAACTTGTTCTTTGGTTCGGCCACCGCGGGTACGCTGAGTTTTTCTGGCGCAGGCCGGCAACACGGCGCCTTCACTTTGACTAGCTACGCGGCAGTGGACGCGCCGGAGTTGTTCCTGCCCGGCTTGGCCGGCGGCCCGTTCCAAAGCTGGCTCAGCGGCCAACCGGGGGCTGTCTATGCCATCGAAGTTTCGACTAATCTGGCCAACTGGCAACCGTGGCAGACCTTGACGCTGTCGGATTTGACCGCGCCGTTCAGCGATGTGACCGCGGGCGCCGCGCGCTTTTACCGGGCGCGGTTCGCGGGCACCGCCTTCGCGCCGCCGGACCTGACCAACCAGACCCTCAACCTGACGATCAACGCGGGCGCGCCGCCGTTGGCGACCAATGGAATTGCCCAATGGATGGCCGGCACCAACGACCTGAGTTACCAACTCGTCGCCGGGACCGGCACCACCGACGGCGCCGGCACCTACGAGTACACTGCCACCGACGCCAATCGCGCTCTTCTGAGCTACACGGATACCTTCGGCGGCGGCCTGTTCAACGCGCAACTCATCTTTACCGGGCCGGAGGCGGGCTATTTCTACCTGACGAATGGGGCGTCGCCCGGTTATGAGGCGGGGACGTTCACCCTGGCCGAGGGGCCGGTGGAATTTCTCGGCAACGTGCGGTTCACCCTCGACACCGCGCACGCCGGCGCGCTGCCCTTTCCCGCCGATGGCAGCACGCCGGGCAGCCTGAGCGTGACCAACGCGGCGGGGTGGGTTTGGACCGTGGACCTGCCCGCCGACGCGCTGACCGAGCCGCAAACGATCACGATGACGCCGTTTGCGACCGTGGACGACAGCCAGTCGCTGCTGCCCATCAGTCAGGGCGTCGCGTTCGGGCCGGACGGCCTGGAGTTCTGCGACGGCGTGACCTTCACCGTAAGGCCGCCGGGTCCACTGGGGACCAACGCGGTGTTGTGGCTGGCGGACGGCGACGGCAGCGACCTGCAGTTTGTCGCGCCGGACAACCCGGCCGGCGGCCTCTCGACGACGCTGTTTCATTTCTCGTCCGGCGGCCACAGCGATCCTTCGGACGCGCAATGGAGGAATTACCTCACGAATCATTTGCCGAAGGCGAAGGCGGCCTACATCCAAGCGACGAACGCGGTCACGGCCCTGATCACCAACTACGTCTTTCTTTCCACCAACCAGGCCGGCAAGCACTTGCCGCCGTCACCGCCGCCGCCGGCTTACTTTCCGTGGACCTGCGCCGGATACGCGCCGTCCGCCGCCCCCCAGAGAAAAGTGGACGGCTACATCAAGGCCATGTTCACCAATGAGACCGCGGCCATCAAGCGATTGAAGAGCGCCGCCGGGGAATTGATGACGTTGGAAACCGGACTCGGGGTCGCCTCGACCAACGTCCTCAAGATCGGCAAAACGGAAACCAACCTGGTCCAGCAGTTGATTGGGACCAACGAAGTGGACGTCGTGAACCGGCTCCTCGCCCGCTACTACAACACCGACCTGGCGGGTTACTCCGATAACCTGGACACCCTTTTTGATCCCTATGCGGACTCGAAAAAGTTCATGGCCCTGTACAAGCTCTCCCTCAGCGTGACCGCCCAAGACAAGGCCTGGGGAGGCAAAGCCGACACCAATTGGCCGTCGATTTTCAAGGCCTGGTCCAAGGACATCCGCGATTCCGCGGTGAAGCAGGTGCATGACAACCATCTCTATTCCCAACAGCCGGTCGCCCTGGGCGTGGAAACCTTCCGGAACACGGTCATGAACATCGCTCCCGACACGACGGGCAAGCTGCAAACGAAACTACTCAAGGCCCTGACCTTTCAACTCTCCGTGGACATCAATCTCGCCGCGGCGCAAGCCAGTGGCGGAACCTTTTCCATGGAGGCTCAGGGAGATACCACCGTCAAGGCCCCATCGTTGACCCTGAACGGCAGTGGCACCATGAACTACCTTTCCGGCACCGCGATCCCATCGGTTGGCCCCCCGGGAACCCTCGTGCCGGGACAATCGTTTGCGGAAAATCCGACCGTGGTTTTGACCCCTTGTCCAGGTACGCCGACCGCAACAATCAGCCTGGACCGGTTGGGGGCCGCCACCGAAACCTGGGAAGTTAATGGCTATCCGGTGGCCAGCCCGGGCGCTTTGCAAGGGACGGTCATAGCTGTTTTACTCGCGGACGGGGTGATTCTCCCCGCCAACGCCAACGGGCCCTGGGCTTTTACCGTGCCCCTGCTGGATGGGCAAGCCGAGGCGGTGAATTCCTCCTTCGAACTGCCCGTGACAGGCGGAGGAGGAGGCACCCTCACGCTGAATTTCACCTTGGCGCACACGCCGCAGTAGCCGTAGCACCGCCGGTCATGGTAAATTCGCCACGCGGGCGGGGTCAGAGTCCACTTCAACGCCAGTTGTCCGCAAAGAATGCGGGCGGTTGGCGCCCCACCGAAATGACAGCGCGGCGGGCCGGAAGCGATTCGAGCGGGTGATGGAGGAGCAGCGCGGGCCTGTCCGGCGATTCTCCGGCGGGGATTCCTTCGGCCCCGGCTCGGTGCCGGTGTTGATGAGTACGGGGGGGATTTCGATTCAGCGGCCCGCGGTGGCCAGCCCGGAATGGGAGTCGCGGCGAAGCAAGGTCCGTTCGCGCGGGAATTTGCTTCCCTCCGCGCCGGCTCGTTACCCATGCTCGGTCCGGCCATGAATGCATCCGGTTCATCTCTGCTGGTGCGGCCCCAAACGGGGCGCGGCGAGTACCAGCGCATCACGCCGCAAACCGCGGGCTGGGAGCACCTGCACTTCGCCGCCCGCCGGATGAACCGGGGCGAGGAATGGCGCGGCAGCACCGGTATCTTCGAGTACGGTCTGGTGGTGCTCGGCGGGACATGCACGATCGAATCCTCCCGGGGCAACTGGGCAAAAGTCGGCCGGCGGCCAAACGTGTTTGCCGGGATGCCGTTCGCGTTGTATCTGCCGCCGGACACGACTTTTCGCGTGGCGGCGTTGAGTGACCCGCTGGACCTGGCCTGCGGTTGGTGCCGGGGGGAGGGCGGCCATGCGGCGCGGCTCGTCACGCCCGAGGCGGTTGCCGTGGAAATCCGCGGCGGCGGCAACGCGACGCGCCAGATCCATTCGCTGTTCCCGCCGGGCTTTGATTGCCATCGGTTGGTGGCGGTGGAAGTCTATACCCCGCCCGGCAACTGGAGTTCCTACCCGCCGCACAAACATGACGCGCATCGCGTCGATGCGGCGGGCCGTCTGCTCGAAGCGGACCTCGAAGAAGTCTATTTCTACAAGTTCGACCGGCCGCAGGGTTACGCCCTCCAGCGCGTCTATACGGCCGACGCACGGCGGGATGAGGTGATCGTTACCCGTGACAGCGACGTGGTGCTGGTGCCGGAAGGGTATCA
>JAJXZI010000015.1 GCA_021780115.1 bacterium
GCCGAAGGCCGGCGCCCAAGGTTGATTCTGGGGCTGCACGGCCTGCACCTCCACCTGGGCGATGGTGCGCCACGCCTCCACTTCATCGTGCTCGTAAACACGTTGGTACGGCGTCTCGGTCAGACACCCCCGCACGGTGACGAGGGCGGGGGCGTGGAATTGGCGGCGCAGGTCGTGCGGCGAGAGAAGGGCGGTGTGCCGGACCTGGTTCGTCCAACCCGCGCCGAGCAGCAGCGGCCAAAGCCACCAGGATGCGCCGCGCGGCCACCGCCACGCCGCCACCGCCAGAAGAAGCGTCGCACCCAACAGCCACGGCAGCGCCAGCGGCAGCGCGTCGCCCAGCAGAATGCCGCCCGCATAGACCAACGTCGGCATGACCAGCGGGCGCTTCATCCGCCTGGAGGCTACCAATTCCGTCCCCGGTTTCCAGCCAGCTTTCGCGCTGGCAGGCACGCCGCGCCGAATCAAGGCGGGACATCGCCTTGCGGCGTGCAGTCGCCGGCGCCCGCCCGGCAAATGAATTTGCGAAACGCTCCCGGCTCTGGCAGACCAGCGGGCGGCATGAGCAGAAAAACGAGCCGTCAGCGCGCGCCGGGAGCGTGCCAACCGAGTGTAGGCGGGTCATCCGCCGGCCGGATTTCCGCCCGCTGACACCATGCTCAAGCTCGGCGTCAATATCGACCACGTGGCCACGGTGCGAGAGGCGCGGTACCGCGGGCGGGGCCAGGGCGAACCCGACCCGGTCCAGGCGGCGCGGCTGTGCGAGGCCGCCGGCGCGCACGGCATCACCGCCCACCTCCGCGAAGACCGACGCCACATCCAGGACCGCGATGTCTGGAAGCTGCGCGAGGTCGTCCGGACCCGGCTGAACCTGGAAATGGCCAACGCCCCGGAGATCGTGGACATCGCGCTGCGCCTCCAGCCCAACATCGTCTGCCTCGTGCCGGAGCGCCGTCAGGAGGTGACGACCGAGGGCGGCCTCGCCGCCGCGGGCCACATGCCGGCCCTGACCGCGACCCGACAGCGGATGAACGACGCCGGCATCGAAGTGAGCTTGTTCATCGCGCCCGACGCGGTCCAGGTCGAGGCCGCCGCGCGCATCGGCAGCCAGTTCATCGAGCTGCACACCGGCGCGTTTGCCGAGCGCTTCGGCCAACCGGCGGAACGTGACCGCGAGTTGGAGCGCCTGGTCGCGGCGGCGCGGCAGGCGCGCGGCCTGGGCCTCCAGGTCAACGCCGGGCACGGCTTGAATTACCAAAATCTCCCGCTGCTTCACCAGGTCCCGCACCTGGTCGAACTGAACATCGGCCACAGCATCATCAGCCGCGCCGTCACGGTCGGCTTGGGCGCGGCCGTCCAGGAGATGCTCAAGCTGATGGAAGGTTACGCGGGCTGACGCCGCGCGCCACGCGCCTCCAATCCCATGATTCTGGGCCTCGGCATCGACATCATCGAGGTGGCGCGCATCCGGGCGTCGCACGAGAAGTTTGGCGAGCGGTTCCTGCACCGCATTCTGCACCCGAACGAGATCGCTTACTGCCTTGCGCATAAGAACCCCGCGCCGTTCCTGGCGGTGCGGTTCGCGGCGAAAGAGGCCGTCTCGAAAGCCTTCGGCACCGGCATCGGAGCCCAGCTCGGCTGGCGCGACATCGAGGTGGGGAAGCGGGAATCCGGCGAGCCGTTCGTGATCCTGCATGACGCCGGGCAAAAGCTCCTGCACGAACGGGGGGCGCGCGCCGTGTTGCTCAGCCTGAGTCACACGGAGAACTACGCGGCGGCGGTGGCGGTGTTGGAATGAGCGGTGGCGTCGCGCGCCGTCCGCGGCGACGGCGCGCCGGGTCAGTCGGTCGTGGCCCGGAGCCGATAGAAGCGGCAGGCGGCGGAGAGCGGCAGCGTCACCTGGTGCTGGAGGTTGGTGAGATTCAGGACGGGGGCGCCGGCCACGTCCGTCCAGTGGGTGGCGGCCAGATCGGCGTTCTCCTGCAACACGAACGGCTGCGACGGGATGATCCAGGAAAGGACCAGGCTGGCACCTGACTGCGTCACGTTCAACACCGGGTGCGGCGTGGTTTGCCAGGTGTAGATGCCGCCATCGGCCACCGCGACCAGCTTGCAGCCGTCTGCCGACGAAGCGACGGCCCTCCAGGACAGACTCGGTACGTTGTTGGATTTCCAGGTCGCTCCCGAGTTCGTCGAGGTGTAGATCAAACCGCCTTGGGGAAAATTGGAGATCACCGCCACCAATCTGGTTCCGTCGGCGGAGGAGGCAACGGAAAACCAACCTTGACGAGGGACGGTGATCCCCGTCCAGCTCGTCCCGGCATCATGCGAGACGTAAACCGCTCCGTTACCGGCTGCAGCCACGAGGGCGGTTCCATCTGCCGAACAGGCCACTGATGTCCACCCCACGTCTGGCGCATGGACTGCGGTCCAGTCGGCGCCTGAATTCGTCGAGCGGCACATCAAGCCGCTGGCTACCGCCACTAATCGTGCTCCATCAGCCGACGAAGCGATGGCAGCCCAATTCGTGCTGGGCGAACGGGTAGGCGTCCAAGTGTCCGCCGAATTGGTGGAGGTGTAAATCACAGCGGGAACTCCGGGAGCGAATACCGGATAACTTGCCGCAGCCAATCTAGTTCCATCGGCCGACGAAGCGACCGATTGCCAACCGAGCAGCGGCGCGCTGGTCATCGCCCAGGTCGCTCCCGCGTTTGTTGAAACGGAGATGGGAGCGCCCACCACGACCAACCTGGTTCCGTCTGCCGACGAGGCAACGGAACTCCAGCCGCCGGTGGGCGCGCTCAAGTTCCAACCGGCTCCCGAATTCGTCGAAGTGTAAATCACGTCATAGTTGTAGCACGCCACTGCCACCAATTTGGCTCCATCCGCTGATGAAGCAACGGACGACCAACCCTCGTCGGGCGCACTAGTCTGGTTCCAGGTCTGGGCGTGAGCAGGGTTGACCGCGGCGAGCAGGCCGCCCCCAGCGGCCACGGCGAGCAGCAGGCGGTTCATGTTCGGGATCCTTCCGGCCAAGGAGTGGCGGCGCGCGAGCACCGGGCCGCCGGAATCGGTGGCCTGGGCACGTCCGCGAGAGCTTCCACAGCCATGAACCCTCTTACCATCACCTTTGCCGGTGACAAGGAAATAAAATGGCGGGGGCAAGGTCCGTGATCGTTCGTGCAGCAGCCGCCGGCGGGCGGAGCGGCTACTCCTTTCGGAAGACGATGATGTGTTGCCAGGGCAGCGACTCGATGGTGGATTTCCACTTCAGGCCGGCGGCCTCGATTTCCTTGCGCGCCTGGGCCACGGTCATCTTGTGCAGCGGCTTGATCGGCACCCGCGCGTCTTCGCCGCGATATTCGACGAGGATGGCCAGCCCGCCGGGTTTGAGCGCCCGCTGGATGCCCTGCATCATCGCGTACGGTTCCGAGAACTCGTGGTACACGTCCACCAGCAGCGCCAGGTCCACCGCGTCGGCGGGCAGGTTCGGGTCGGTGAGCGTGCCCAGGACCGGCACCACGTTGGTGACGTGGAGCCGGGCGGCCTTGGCGCGCAGGAAGTCGAGCATCTCCGGTTGGATGTCCACCGCGTACACCTGGCCGGTCGCGCCGCGGGCGCCGACCAGCGGCGCGATGCGGAACGTGTAGTAGCCCGTGCCCGCGCCGATGTCGGCCACGACCGCGCCGGGGCGGAGGGGCAGGGCGGCGAGCAGTTTGGCCGGCTGCTCCTGCGTGGCGCGTTCGGGCCGCTCCAGCCAGCCCGCACCTTCGTGGCCCATGACCTGCGCGATCTCGCGGCCCAGATAGAATTTGCCGATGCCGTCGGGATCGTGGACGACCCGCGTCTCGTAGCGGGGCGCGGCGGGTGCGTCCGCCGCCGGGCAAGGGAGTGCCCCCAGGCAAAGGAGAGCGAGGCAAAAGCGCCGCACAGCAGGCGCGTGGGTTCGGGCGGTTTCCGTCATGACAATGGCGCACCGTAGCTCACTTTGACGCGGTTGGCCAAAGGCGGGAACGGCGGCCCCCCGTTCTTCATAATGGAGCCGACCCCCCGGCGGCGGGAGATCCGGTCGATCCGGTCCGGCTGTTTAACGGCGGTCGTTGCCGCCGGCCGTCCGCTCATCGGCGAAGGTGACTTTGACGGCGTACTGGCGGCCGTCCGCGAAGTTCCGCAGGAGCCACGTTTCCACGAACTGTTCGGTCTGACGCCGGGCGGTTTCGCGGACGAGCGGGGTGTTTTCCCGGGCGCGCAGGTTGACCAGCGCGGTGATGGACTGCTTCAGCCGCTCCTGCGCTTCGGCGGTCTTGAAGTAGCCTCTGCGCACCTCGTACGTGAGGGCCGAGGCATCAACGGACGGCGGGTTGAACTTGATCCGCGGCGCGAAGACGCGCACCACGCCGCCCTCGACGACGATCCGCCACGGATCGTTCAGATCGAGGTAATAGGTGTATTCGACCGGCGCGCGGGCCTCGACGACGATGTCCGGCAGCGGGACGTAGCCGAACGCGGTGCTGGCCTCCTCCTGGCGCGTGAAGATTTCCATCTGGCGGAGCGTGGCGAACTGGAGCCGCAAACTGTTGGTGAGCGACGTGGCGTAGCTGACGAAGGAGGTGGTGATCGTCCCGCGATGGAACGCGGCGGCGACCTTCTCCAGCGCGGTGCCGGTCCGCTCGATCACCTTGCCCGGCACCTCCGTGCAGGAGCGGAACACGAGCAAGCCGTTCAACGAGATAATCAGCACCACACCGAGCCAGAGCGCGGTCCGAGCCCAGCGCGCGCCGGCCGGATCGGGCGGCGGCGGCGACGGGGGCGGCGGCGACGGGGGCGGCGGTTCGGCCATGCGACACGTCTAGCGTTTTCCCGCGGCGGATTCCACGCCAAAGTGAGCGCACCGCGCTGGCCCGGGGGACGCCGTCAACTGGGAAAGCGAATGTGAATCCAAGGCCGCCGCTGCGACGCCGAACCCACGCTCACCGCGGTGGTCGTCTCAGTTCCGGCGGGGTCGGCGCGAAGTATTTGATCGTGATTCCGTCCGTGGACGCGCTCAGCGCGCCGACCGTGAAGTGAAAGTATTTCGCGACGCGCTCGTACGGCGGCAGCAGCGACAGGTCCATCCACGCCCGCGCGTCCACCGCCTCGCGGACCATCTCCAAACCGCCCGGCAGCGGCAGCAGCGCGGAGAAGGCGCTGGTGTAATTGGTGTCCTTCTGGAGGCCCGCGAACGCCGCGGCCATCATCCCGCCGCGGTTCTCGTAACTGAGCCAACGGGCGCCCGACCCCACCACGCGCTCGGCGGCCTCGGCGAAACCGGGCGCGGCGCGCAACGGCTTGGCGCGGGTATCGACGCCGCGCAGGTATTCTTCGAGCAGGGGGCCGTCGGTGGACAGCGCCACACCGCCGGCGGCGGCGGCGAAATAGAGCACGCGCAGGCCGCCCTTGGGCGGTTCCGCGCCGGGCAGCACTGGCAGCAGCACCGAATAGATCTTGCGGCCGAGGAATTCGCGCTCGGGGTCGCCTTCCGGCTGGGGCAGCAGGAGGAACAACGTCCGCAAGGCGCGGACGAGCTGATACGGCTGGGGCGAACTGAGCAAGTACAGCCCCGACGCCGCGTCCGGGTCGGTGGCGCCCGCGGGCAGCGCTTCGCGATACCCCAGGACGTCGTCGCCCAGGCTCGCCAGCAGCGCGCGGCGGAGATTGAAATCCGGATCGCGTTGCTGCGCGACCTCGGCCGCGGAATCCAGCAGCCAGTTGAAGGTTCCGGCCACTTGCGGACTGACCTCCTTCAACGTCTGCTCCAGCAGCGTCCACGCCTGGGGACCGCTGACGCGCCAGCGCCAGCAGCTCGTGGCGTCGGCCGGGACAAACGGCGGCGGGCCGGACTCGGTGGATTGCCCGGCCAGCAGTTTGAACAGGCCGCGGCGCTCGCTCTCGGGCGCCCGGGCGAAGACCTGGAGAAACGCGCCGTCGTCGGATTCGCGGAGGCTGAACGCGACGCTTTGGAGGCTGGAAACGCCGAGCGCGGAAAGGATCTTCGCGGCGCCAAAGGTCAGGAAAAACACATTCTCCGGCGCCCCGTTCGTCAACTCCGGCGGGTTGGGCCGGTCCCCGAACTGGCGGGCGAGCAGGGCGAGGAAGGGGCGCGGGTTGATCCAACCGAACAACGGCGCGTCGCGGAACACGGCGTCCCGGTTCGCGGCGAAGGCCGGCGCGTCGGCGAGCGCGGGGATTGGCGCCCCGGCCAGCCGCGCCAGGAGACGCTCCACCGGGCGCTGCGCCGTGGCGATGACCAGGAGCGAATCCACCTGGCCGAAGTAATAGCTTCGTTTCACGGCCGCGGCCTGGGCTTGCGCGGGCGAAAGCTCGACGGGCACCGGCGGCTTGTTGCCACCGTTCGGGTCGCTGAAGGTGCGCGGCGGGGCCAGCACGTCCCGGACGCTCTTGGGCACATCGTTCGCGGCGGCCAGCAAGACCGTGAAGTCGCGATCGCGGATTTTCTCCGTGCGCAGTGTCCGGCCGGCGTCCACCCATTTCTGTTTGAGATCGGCCAGCACTTGCGTGAGTTGCTCGCGCCGGTCGCGCGCGTCCAGGAGCAGCAGCAGCGCCGTCGCGCCGCCGGCGGCTTCGGGCGGACCATCGGGGACGACCGCGCAGGTGAGTTGGCCCTGGGGCAGGGCGGCGCAATCCGCCCAGCGAACGTTCAACTCGCGCTCCAGCGGTGCGATGAGCTGTTCCCGCATCTTTTCGGTGAATCGCTCGCTGAAGGCCCGCATCGCCGGATCGTTCCACAACTGGCTCTCCGGCGTCCGACGGTACAGGGCGCGCGCCTGTGCCGCGTCCGGCACGGTCACCATCGCCAGCGTGTCGTCGGGGAGCAGGGTTTCCGCCGGCGGGATGGCCGCCCCGGCGGCGGGGAGGAAGCCCAGCAGCGCCAGAGAGAGCGGGATCAAAGTGTCCCGGAGCGCGGGGGGCCGGCTTGCGCGTCGGTCATCCGGTTGCGCACGCGGGTTGGACGCCGGCGCTCCGGAACCGAATCGCCGCCCTCCGAAGTCCGAAGACCGGAAGGTCGCGCTCTCGTCCGTGGTGTTCGGGCTTCGGCGTTTCGGCGGCATTCGGGGTTCGGATTGCGGATTTCCGGCGCGATCGCGTGGTGGAAGTGGCCCCGGCCAGCGGTTACTGGGCCGTGAGCGTGTGCTGGGTACGCGTCGGCGGCTCGAGGTAGCGGTAGGGATTGCCCGGATTGTCGTTCGAGTAAAGAAAAGCGTCGCGGTGATCGAGGAAGAACTTCACCGCGCCAACCGGGATGGCGAAGCCGAGTCCCTCGCCGAACGTCACCTTCATGTTGATCACGCCCACGACTTCCCCGGCGAGATTGAAGAGTGGCCCGCCGCTGTTGCCCGGATTGATCTGCGCCGTGGTCTGGAGGTACAGCTCGCCGCCCATCTCGCGCGTCTTGGTGCTGAGGATGCCCTCGGTGACGGTACGCTCCAGGCCGAGCGGACTGCCGATGGCGAAGACGCGATCGCCCACTTGCAGCGCCTCGGCGTCGCCCAGCGGCACGCGCACGAATTGGGGCGCGTTCTTGTCCTCGATTTTCAGCAGCGCCAAGTCCTTGAACTTGTTGATCGCGACCACGCGGACCTGCTTGTAAACTTGGCGCTCAAGCTGGCCCGCCTCCTGGTGGTACACCTCCACCGAAATCTGCGTCTCACCTTCGATGACGTGGAAGTTGGTGATGAGGGAACCGTCGGCGTTGATGAGAAAGCCGGAGCCGAGGCCGCTGGGCGTGCGCACTTGGACGACGGCCTCGCCGAGTTGCTGGACCAGTTCGCGCACACTGCGCTCCGTCGGCGGCTTGTCGATGGAGTCGTAGAGTCGGCGCGGGGAACCGGCGGAGGGCGCCGGTTGGGGCGGCGCCCCGGCCGGGCCGGAGGGCGCGGCGGACTCCTGGTGGGAAATCCGGACGATGTCTTTGCGGGGAATGGTGAGCACCGTGTAGCCGAGGTCCACCACGACGATGTCCGGCTTCTCGGCCAGGACCTTGCCGGTCACGGCGGCCTTGTCCTTCAATTCCAGGACATCCGCCGTCCCGGCGACCGCTCCGCAGAGCAGCAAGGCCGCGACCGTTGCGAACTGTTTCAACATGCTCGGACGATATAGGACGCGCCCCGCTTTGACAAGCCGCCCGGCCCGCGCGCAACGATGGGGGGTTCAAGACTGGAGCGGGGTATGCGCTCGAAACCAGACTGCGTCAGATGATCGGGTAATGGAGCAAGGCAGTCGGCTGGAATTGAGGATCGGGCGGCTAGGCCGCGACTTTCTGTTGCCCCCGTCTGTTGTCGCCGGTATCCGGTCTTGGCACGAAAGGTTTCAGGGTGCTTGACGGAGCAAAAGGCTGTGCGATAATCCTCCTGTCTAGTCTGTAATTGCGGCAGTCATCCTGATCTCATGAAAATAAACTACCGGGCCAGTTATTGGCTCTCCACAGGTCTGATCGCAACCCTCACCACCGCCGGCCTCGCACAGGATATCCGTGTCGGCGGTCCTCTCCGGCCCGGCCATGCCCGGCCCCCGCTTCACGTCAACGCCCGGCCATCGGCCGCGACTTACTACGCGCCGGCGCAAATTCGCCGCGCCTACGGCGTTGACCAACTGCTGGCGAACGGGACCGATGGCAGCCGCCAGACAATCGCCATCGTGGATGCCTACGGGAATACCGACATCCAAAACGATCTAAACACCTTCTGCAGCAAGTTTGGCCTGACCCAGACGACCGTCCAGATCACCGGCACGACCGGCAACAACACCGGCTGGGCGCTGGAAACCGCCTTGGACGTCGAGTGGGCCCACGCGATCGCACCGGGCGCCACCATCCTCCTCTCCGTGGCGAAGTCGTCCAGTAACGGTGACTTGCTTGCCGCCGTTGATGCGGCCGTCAGTGCGGGTGCTACCGTGGTCTCCATGAGTTGGGGTGGTTCTGAATTTGCCAACGAGGCCGGCTATGACTCCCACTTCAACGTGCCGGGCGTCACCTTCATCGCCTCCTCCGGCGACAGTGGGGAAAGCACCAGCGTCGAATGGCCGGCGGTGTCGCCGTACGTCGTCGGCGTCGGGGGGACCAGTCTGTACCTGGACGCCAGTGGCAACCGCACGTCGCCGGAAGCGGCCTGGTCGGGAAGCGGTGGCGGCCTGAGCAGCGTGTACGGCCAGCCTTCCTGGCAGAGCGGCTGGTTCCAGAACGGCTGGCCCGCACAACGCGGCGTGCCTGATGTCAGTTACGTGGCTGATCCGAATACGGGGCTGCTCGTTTACGACTCCGTGAACGGCGGTTGGTTTGTCGTGGGCGGCACCAGCGCGGGGGCGCCGCAATGGGCCGCCTTGATCGCGCTGGCAAACCAGCAACGGAGTGCGGCGGGCACGCTGACCTCAGCCAACGCGACCCTCTATTCTTTGGCCCAGGTGGCTGCGACACCCTATGCCATCAACTCGGCCTATTTCTACGACATTGCCTCCGGAGCCAACGGAAACGACCCCGATGACATTTCTGGACCGGGTTATGACTTGGTCACCGGGGTGGGATCGCCCGTGGCCAACAGCTTGGTGTCCGCGTTGGGGCCGCAGACCCCTGATTTCTCCGTATCCGTGGCCCCCGGTTCGCAGACCGTAGCTTCGGAGGTTCAAGCCACGTACACCGTGACAGTTACTTCAGTTGGAGGATTCAGCGGAACCGTCAGCCTTGCCGCTTCATCCTCCGCCACCGTGGGCGGCCTGCCAGCTTCAGTGACCGTCTCTCCCGGCAACCCTGCCTCCGTGGCCATAACGGCCAGCAGCAGTGTGACGGGCAGTTCTGCCATCACCGTTACCGGCACGAGTGGGTCGCTAAAGCACACCGCAATTGCGACCCTCGTGGTGGGCACGCCCGATTTCTCCATTTCTGCCAGCCCGACTTCCCGCACGGTCCGGCACGGAAGCAGCACTTACTACACGGTTGCCGTGACGCCTTCGGGCGGCTTCAACAGCGCCGTCACGTTTGGTGTGAGCGGATTGCCGAGCGGCGCGACCACCAGCTTCAGCCCCACTTCCGTCACCGGTTCCGGCAACACCCGCATGACCGTCAAGACGCGCAGCAACACGCCGAGAGGCAGTTATACACTGACCGTCACCGGCACGGGCGGATCCTTGACTCATTCCACCACGGTGTCGCTGACCGTCAACTAGTCCCGGCGCCTCAGCGACTCGCCGTCGCTCCGTCGCCCCGCATCACGCAAGTCCGCGACCGGGGTGACGGAGTGGGAGTGATCCCCCAACGCCGTCGCTTGCGGTGGAAACCCGGTTTCCGGTGAGGGGGAACGGTAGCTCCGCACGACAAGCCGTGCGGAGCGAGCTATCCCGCGTTCCGACGCCAATCCGCCGGGTTTCCGTTGGCTGGGGCCGGCGGCAAAAAGGCTGCACTCCTTTTCAAGGATTGTTCTGCCAGGTTTCCGGGTGTGGCTGGTGATCGTTGTTCCACCGCTGCCGGGCGCCGTCGGTTTTCTTCAGCCACGCCGTCAGTTTGGCATACTCCACGTGGTCGTCGCAGAAGACGGCGTTCGCCCCGCGGTTGTGGCGCGGCGCCAGTTCCGCCAACAAGTTCACCGGGTAAACGTCATCGGCGTCGTGGTCGCCCCCTCCCGCCCCCGGTGTGGCATCCGCGATTGCGACCATGTCGCTGGGGACTTTCACCCCGCTCTCCGGAAGGTACGTGGGCCGGGTGAGATTCCGGGAATCGCCGTCCAGGCCCAGGCTGAGGCCATTGGGAGGAAAGTAGCGGCCGCTCCCGGCGAGATTGTAACCGTAACTCGGGTTGGGGATCGGCGGGCCGACGCTGTTCGTCCAGCGGGGGGCCCGATTGTTCGCCGGACAAGCGAAGAGATCCCGGTTGTTCGCCGCGAAGGGCAGGAGCTTGGCGTCCCAGATGATCTGGTCCGGGGTGATCCAGACCGGGTACTTCTGGAACTCGGCGGTGTAGAGATTCAGGGCAATGCCGATTTGATGGAGATTGCTTTTGCAGGCGGCGGAGCGGCCGGCGTCTTTGGCCCGGGACAGCCCCGGCAGGAGCAAGGCCGCCAGAATCGCAATGATGGCCAGAACCACCAGCAACTCAATGAGGGTAAAGGCCCTGGCAAACGATTCTCGCGGCAAGGCCAGACCGCGCTGGGGTAATGCTGATTCGCGCATAAAATGCCCTTCCGCTTGGGCTGCTTCGGGAACGATTTCGCGGCCAACATACACGCGGCGCCGGGGGTGGGCAACTGGCCGTGTTGGGGTTCACGGAATCGGGGCGCCGGGCCGTCACGCAGGCGTGGCGCAACGTCTCACGCCTGCGTGGTCGGCGGTTCGCAGTTCAGATGGCGGCTGGCGTCGCGGGGTTTCAGCCGCTTACTTCTCGTACATCATTTCCGCCACGGTTTTGCCGGCCGGGATGAAGGGCAGCACGTGCTCGGTGTAGGGGGTGGTCACGTCGAGGACGTATGGCTCGTCGGCGTCGAGCATCCGCTGGAGCGCGGCGCGCAGGTCGCGTTTGTAGGTCACCCGCTCGGCCTTCACGTTGAAGCTGGCGGCCATGGCGATGAAGTCCGGGTAGATTTGCTTCATGTTGAGCGGGTCGCCGAGGTAGGTGTGGCCGCGGTTGCCGCCGTAGAAGCGGTCTTCCCACTGCATCACCATGCCGAGATGCTGGTTGTTCAGGATGATCACCTTGGCGGCGATCTTCTCGATGTGCGCGGTGGCCAGTTCCTGCACGTTCATCAGGAACGAGCCGTCGCCGTCGATGTCGATCACCTGCTTGTCGGGGCACGCCACCTTGGCGCCGAGGGCCGCCGGATAGCCGAAGCCCATCGCGCCCAGGCCCGCGCTGGTGAGCAACTGGCGCGGCCGGCTGAACTGGTAGTACTGCCCGGTCCACATCTGATGCTGGCCCACGCCGGTGGTGAGGATGGCGTCGCCCTTCGTCAGTTCGTAGAGTTGCTCGATGACGTATTGCGGCATGATGACCTGGTCGATCTCGCCGCCCATGAAGTCTTTCACATGCTGGGACCGCAGCACGTCGTCGCCGACATGGTACTTGAGCGGCGCCTTCTCCTTCCAGGCGGCGATCTGCTGGTGCCACTTCTCGAACTTCCGCGTGAGCGCCCGCTTGCGGAGCAACGCGCTCAGCCGGCGCAGGGCGAACTTCACGTCGCTGACGATCGCCAGGTTGGCTGGTTTGTTCTTGTTGATCTCGGACGGGTCAATGTCGATATGGACGATCGTGCCGTGCTCGCAAAATTTCTTCACGTTGCCGGTCACGCGGTCGTCGAACCGCACGCCTAGCGCCAGCAGCAAATCGGCCCCGGGCGCGATTGGCGTCACCTTCTCGCCGTCCTTCTTGAACTCGCCGCTCACGGCCCAGTTGCCGTAGGGCGTGCCGTGCATGCCCAGCCACTTGAGCGAGAGCGGATGCGTCTCCGGAAACGCGCCGCAGCCCATGAGCGTCGTCACCACCGGGATGCCGGTCAGCTCGACAAACTCGCGCAGTTCCTTGCTCGCGCCGGACGTGATGATGCCGCCGCCCACGTAGAGCAAAGGCCGTTCGGCCAACTCGATCAGGCCGATGACCTCGTTCAACTCCAAGTCGCTGGCCCGCTTGTCCGGATCGTAGCCGCGCAGGTTCACCTCGGTCGGGAAGACCGGGTGGGTCCGGTCCTGCTGCACGTTCTTGGGCAGGTCGATCACCACCGGGCCGGGCCGGCCCGTTTGCGCGAGGTGAAAGGCCTCCTTCACCACGCGGGCGATGTCGTTCACGCTCGTGACCAGATAGCTGTGCTTCACCACCGGCAGCGTCATGCCAAAGATGTCCGTCTCTTGGAAGGCCGCCTTGCCGATCATGTGGTGGGGGACTTGGCCGGTGATGGCGACCAGCGGCACCGAATCCATGTAGGCGTCGGCGATGCCGGTGACGAGGTTGGTGGCGCCGGGGCCGCTGGTGGCCATGCATACGCCGGCCCGACCCGTCGCCCGCCCGTAACCGCACGCCGCGAACGCCCCGCCCTGCTCGTGCCGCGGCAGCACGGTGCGGATCTGCTTCGACTTGGTCAGGATTTGGTGGATTTCCATGCTCGCCCCGCCGGGGTAGGCAAAGATGGTATCCACGCCCTCGCGTTCCAGGGCGGCGACCAGGATTTCACAGCCGCGCAGGGACGGGCCGACTTCGCCGCGCGACGCGGCGGGCTGCGGTTTCGTTTTCGTCGTTTCTTTTGTCTTGCTCATGGTTCGTTTCTGTTTTGGCCGGCGTCGCGGGTCCAATAAAAAACCCACGACTGTTGCCAGCCGTGGGTTCTTGTTTCAATCTGCCGTCACGCGCACCAAGAACCTACGGCGTCGCCGCTAACGACGACGACCAACAGGTTGACTGGCAGCGCGAGCAAATTCATCGGGGCGAAGACTAGGCAACCAAGCCGCGGCGGTCAAGCCCTGTTTTTGGTTTTTTGGAACCACTGCGTCCGAAATCGCGACGGTGCGGCAGCGGCGAAAGCGCGTTCGGGTTGCGGTAAACGACCCCTCGGCTACGGCGCTTTGCCCAGCAGGAACTTCTGCAACCCCGCCAGGTCGTCGGCGTTCAAGATATCGACGCCGGCATCCTGGAGGGCCTTCCAGCCAACCGGATTGTCCGGCGCGGCCCAGAAACGGACGAGCCGGCCCTGCCGGTGGGCGCGCTGGACGATTTGTTCCAGCTTCTGCCGCTCGGCGTCGGGCAGCGGACCGAGGCCGCGCCACTTGAAGTATTTCGTCCAGTTGTCGCTGACGAGCGGCACCAAGCGCGGCGAGGGATTCAGATCGAGATCGGGCAGGCGGCCGTCAATGGCGGCGTAACGCAGCGGTTCCGCCGCCAGCACGCTCGTCGCGCGGTTGCCGGTCAGGATGGCGGTAAGCGCGTTGGTGACGGTGTTCGTGGGCGTGAAGGCGGTGAAGAGGTCGGCGTATTGCTGGAGCACGTGGCGCAGGACGGCGTAGGTCGCCTCGGCGTCGGACTTCACGTCAATGAGTAGTGTGCAGGGCGGCCCGCCCGGATACAGGCGGCCGTGGTTTTGCCGGATGCGCTCGCGCAGCGGGTCGAGGTAAAGCGCCTGCAAGGTGCGCTCCTTCTTCACGCCCCAGCGGTCGTGCGCCACGAGGAGTTGGCCGTCCACCAGCCAGATGTCCGCCTCGATACTGCAAAAGCCGTGGTCGAGCGCGTCGAAGAGCGGACGCTTGTGCTCGTAATCGTTGTGGGCGTGGGCGTGGGCGAGCGGCGTCGGTTGGGCCGACAGGCTCGCGGCGGCCCAAAGGAGTCCCGCGGTCCAGGCCGGCAGGCGCAGAGCTGGAAAGGTGGTTTTCATGCGATCGTTCTGGTGCGCTGGTGCGGCTGAAATAACGAAGGCGGGGCCGGACGTCGAGCGTTTTCCGGCCGCGCGTTTCCCGCTACTTCGCCTTCACCTGAGTCCAGACCTC
Organism: bacterium; assembly: GCA_021780115.1. Classification (GTDB taxonomy): domain Bacteria; phylum Verrucomicrobiota; class Verrucomicrobiia; order Limisphaerales; family JAJXZI01; genus JAJXZI01. Next base: position 14,506 of record JAJXZI010000015.1, read on the forward strand.
GTCGTAAAGCCGGCTCTTGGCGCCGAGGTCATGCACGAATTCCAGCCGCGCTTTGACAGCTTCGGCCGGATAGATCGCGGGATTCTTCAAGTCCGCCGGCTTGAGGAAAAGCCGCGCCGCCTGATTCGGACTGGAGAACTGCGTGAAGTTGGACAACTGCGCCCCGACCCGGGCGTCGAGGAGGTAATTGATGAACCGCTCCGCCAGGTCGCGGTGCGGGGCGTGCGCCAGCACCGCCAGGTTGTCCACCCAGATGAGACTGCCTTCCTTGGGGATGAAATAGACCGTGTCCGAGTCGTCGTTCATGCCGCGGACGCCTTCGCCGCTATAGACGAGCGCGGCCCGGACGGTCTGGGCGAGCACCTTGTTCTTGCCGCCGACGCTGCCCTCGAAACCCAGCGAGCGTTGCTTGGCGGCGAGGACCAGGTCGCGCGCCGCCCTCAATTCCGTCGGGTCGGTCGAATTCAAGCTGTGGCCCTGGTATTTGAGCGCCGCGCCGAGCAGGTCGCGCATCGAATCGAGGAGCAGGAAGGGGCCGGGCTGGAGCTTCGGGTCGAACAGCAGGCCCCACGTCTGCGGCAGCGGCTGGCCGGTGGACGTCCGCACGAAGAGGCCCATCGTGCCCCACTGGTAGGCCGCGGTGAACTGATTGCCCGGGTCGTACGGCGGGTTGAGAAATTGCGGGTCCAGATTCCGCAGGTTGGGGACGTTCGCGCGCCGGAGCGGCGCCAGCAGGCCCAGGCGGATCATCGCCGGCACCAAATAGTCCGAAGGAACCACCACGTCGTAAAGCGAGGCGCCGCCGCCCTGGATCTTGGCCATCATGCTCTCGGCGTCTTCGTAGAGGTCGATGTTGACCTTGCAGCCGGATTGCTGCTCGAAACGGGCGACCAACTGCGGGTCGATGTATTCGCTCCAAATGAACAGGTTCAGCGTGGGGGACTCCGCGTGCGCCGCCAGGTGAAGAACAAGCACAAACGCCATCGCGCCAAGCCGCCGCTTCACCCGGCGCCAACGGGACGTAGTTCCGTGGTGACTCGGCCCGGTCCGGGGGGCGTTGTGGCCCGGACCGGGGGAACGCGTGACTCTGGCGGGCCGGTCCATGCGCTGTCGTGGCCGGTTCACGCCGGCCCTTCCCCGCCGGCGTTCTTCGCCAGGACGAATTCCTCCACCACCCGCCCGCCCAGAAGGTGTTCCTGGATGATGCGCTCCAGCACCGGAGGGGCGCAGGAGTGATACCAGACGCCTTCGGGATACACGACCGCGATCGGACCCTGGGCGCAAACGCGCAGGCAGTTCGCCTTGGTGCGCTGCACGACCCGCCCCGGGCCGCCGAGCCGCACTTCCTTCAGCCGGCGCTTGAGATATTCCCAGGCCTGGAGCGACGCCTCCCGCGGCGCGCACTTCGGCTCGGTGGGATCGGCGCAGAGAAAAATGTGGCGCTCATAGCCACGCAGATGAAGTGAATCCGCGGTCGCTGCCAGATCGTTCGCCATAACACTGGGTCCAGGAATCACGCCCCGAGCCGGCCCGGTCGCTGCCGGCCCTGGCGACGCAGCGCCGACGGTAAGGGAGGCTGGGGAACGCGGCAAGTTGGGATCTGCCGCGCCGGCGTCCGGGTTTCGCGTTTCTTTCGGGTTTCAGGTTTCGGATTCCGGTTCTACGCTTGTGCGGTTTCTCGTGTGGGCGGGTGTTACATGGGTGAAATGATGACCGAAAGCACCGAATTGCTGCGCCGCTACGTGGCCGAGCGCTCCGAGCCGGCCTTCGCCGAGCTGGTCCGGCGGCACATCGACCTCGTCTATTCCGCCGCGCTGCGCCAGGTCAACGGCGACGCCCCAACGGCGCAGGACGTCACCCAGGCGGTGTTCACCGACCTGGCACGCAAGGCCGCGCGGCTCACCCGGCACGCCGCGCTGACCGGCTGGCTTTACACCAGCACGCGCTACCTGGTCGTCAAGGCACGCCGCACCGAGCAGCGCCGCCGCGTCCGCGAACAGGAAGCCCACACGATGAACCAACTCCTCCAAACCGCCGGTCCCGACCCCGCCTGGGAAGAACTGCGCCCCGTGCTGGACGACGTGATGCACGAGTTGAGCGCCGCCGACCGCGAGGCCGTGTTGCTGCGCTACTTCGAGAGTCGTCCGTTGGCGGAAATCGGCGCCCAACTCGGCCTGAGCGAGAACGCCGCCCGGATGCGGGTGGACCGCGCCCTCGACAAGTTGCGCGCCGCGCTCGCCAAACGCGGCGTCACCTCGACCGCCACCGCCCTGGCGGCGGTGCTGGCGGATGAAGCCGTCAGTGCTGCGCCCGTAGGGCTGGCCGCCACAGTCAGCCACACAGCGTTCGCCGCAGGCGCCGCGGCCTGCGGCTCGCTCTCGGCAATTTCGCAGATCCTCATGCCCGCAAGGATCCACCTGCTGCTCAGCACGGTCGTCGTGGCGGTCCTGGTGACCGGGCCGGTCTGGTTCCACTACGCACGTCACCACACCACTACGCCCGGCGGCGAAGTGAAGGAACAAGCGCCCGCCCAGTCCAACCGTGCCGGTGGCGCCGGCGGAACCTCCAACCTGCTCGCCGCCGTCCCAACACCGCGGCTGGTTGCCCGGCAAAACATCCTTCGGCTGCGGGTCGTGGCCGACGACACCGGCAAACCCATTCCGCGGGCGACGCTGGAGTATTGGGTTTCGGAAAAGGGCCGGAATGGCAGCATGGGTCCGGCGACGCCGCTGACGGCCACGGAGCTCGGCGTGTGCGAGGTTCCCGTGGCGCGCGACACGGCGGGCCTCCTGCTCCTTGGCAGCCGCACCGATGGTTACGTGGACACGAGCTTCGCTTGGAGTCCAACCCGTGGCGAGGTCATTCCCCAGGAATATACCCTGCGCCTGAAGCCAGCGGTGCCCATCGGCGGACAGGTCGTGGACAGGGATGGCAATCCGGTGGCGGGCGCGGAGGTCAAAATCCAAGCCCGTAACATACTGGCAGCCGGCTCGACAGTCCCCCATGTGGACACCGGCGCAGGAGAGAAAACGGTTACTGACGCCCAGGGGCACTGGCGCATTGACCGGTTCGCCCGGCAAGCGATCTCAATCATCAGCGGCGTCGCAACGCATCCGGATTTTGTCGCCGATCTCCCAAGTAACTTCGCGTTTCGGCGCGAAACCGAAGAGCAATTGCTGGCAGGCACCTACGTTTTCAAACTGGACCGCGGCGTCACCTTGCGTGGGGTCGTGCTGGACCCGAACGGTCGGCCTGTACCGGACGCGAAGGTGGTCATTCGCGCGCTCCCGCGCTTCCGCGACACGACGAGCCAAACGGACGGCTCGTTCACGCTGACGGGGTGCAAGCCGGGGGCGAACGATCTCAGGGCGGAGGCGAAAGGATTTGCTCCGGCGGCGCTGGAAGTGGATCTCACGAGCAACCCTGCTCCGGTCCGTCTAACTCTCCAGCCCGGAAGACTCCTGCGGCTGCGCGTGCTGGACACCAACGGCGGACCCGTGCCCAAGGCCACCGTGACGCTCAACTCCGATCCGACCCTTGCCGGGGGAGGCAACTTTCGTTTGGGACCGGTCCTTTCTCCGCATTCGCTGTACTGCTGGCAGACCGACGCCGACGGGCGCCTGGAATGGGACAGCGCGCCCGACCGTGAACTGAGCTTCGATGTTTCCGCCCCGGATCACATGAGCGTTGACGGGGTGAAGGCGCGGCCTGACGGCCAGGAACATACGATCACGCTGCCGCCCGCGTTGACGATTTCGGGGACCGTCCAGGACGCCGGCACTGGCCGGCCCGTGTCGCACTTCCGCGTTATCACCGGCGGACCGAGTTGGCACCCCGCTGACAACACCACGAATTTTGAGTGGAGCAGCAGCCCGCTTCGGATCAACTCCGACGACGGATCGTTCCACCAAGTTTACACGGAGCCGCCGGAGGGCGGTACGTCCAACGGCTGGTTTGCGTTTAAGTTCCAAGCCGACGGCTACGCGCCGTTCGTCACCCGGCCCGTGCGGGCGGTCGAAGGCAAGGTCCACTTCGCGGTCGCGTTGCAGGCCGTCCTCGCCACAACTGTCACCGTGGTGCTGCCGGATGGCCGACCCGCGGCTGATGCCGACATCGGTTTGGTCTTTCCCGGAGCACAGTTGAATCTGGTACCCGGCGGTTTCTCACGCGCGAGCCGCCAATCGAATGGCAGCCTGCTTTCGACGGATGACCAGGGGCGCTTCATTTTGCCTGCCGATGAGGCGATCACCCGCGTCATCGCCGCGCATCCGGACGGCTACGCCGAAACGACGCCCGCCGCGCTGGCCGCGGATCCGGCGATCCGCTTGCAGCCGTGGGGGCGGCTCGAAGGCACGTTCCTGTCCGGCGGCAAACCGGCGGCTGGCCGCGAACTGACGGTCGAGTCCACCGGCCCCGGGCCCCGTACTCGGTGGTTTGAATTTCGCGTCAGGACAGATGCGGACGGACATTTCGCGTTCTCCAAAGTTCCCCCAGGCAAGCTCAAGTTGGTGCTGTTGTTGATCCAGTTCCGCGACACGCCGCTGACGGACGTGGACGTCGTTCCGGGCGAGACGAAGACCGTGACGATCGGCGCTTATACCGTCACTGCACACCTCGGCTGGCCAGCGGACTTGAAACGGGAAGCCGACTGGCGCGTCTCCGGTTACATTCACACGCCGTTTCCACCCCGGCCGGCGGACGTGATGAGCAATCCGCAAGCGTTCGCCGCCTGGCGGGAGACGCCCGAGGTGAAGGCAGCCTACGCGAACATGCAGAACTATTGGCTCACCGAAACCGCCAAGGGGGAGATGATGGTCGAAGATGTGCCAGCGGGCAGTTACGTGTTGAGCGGCGACATGTCCACAGCGCCAATCGGTGGAAAGGCAAAACGACTCGCCCATGTCGAGGTTCCGTTCACCGTCCCCGCCGATCCGCCGTCGGGCACACTGGACTTGGGCGAAATCATGCTGAAATCGGCCTCGCCAGACTAGAGCATTTCCATCAAACATGTAGCTTTACAGGGCGTGGGGGGCAGGGCAGGATTGGGGTATGCGAGCCATTCCTG
>JAJXZI010000233.1 GCA_021780115.1 bacterium
GCCTCATTCTCGTTGCCCTGTGGTGGCCGGCGTCGGCGGCCACGGCCTTCGCTTCTGGCGACTATCGGATTGCCTGGGGCGACGTTCATGGGCACACGCGGCTTTCCGACGGCAAAGGCAGCCTTGACGACTACTTCACGTACGCCCGAGACACCTCCAGGCTGGATTTTGTCATCGTCACCGACCACGATTTTGGCCACGGCCCGCCGTGGCGCCTGCCGAAGGAGAATTGGACGCTCACCCAGCGCAAGGCGGACCAGCACACGGCCCCCGGCCGCTTTGTCGCCATCGCCGGTTACGAGTGGACCTCGCAGCCCAAGTACTGGACGGAATGGAAAGGCGACACCCACGGCGTCGTGTCCGAGCGCCTCTTTCCGGGGCCGCCGAAGTACTACAACCACAAGGTCGTCTATTTCCTCTCCCGCGTGGACTACCTTTTCAGCGCCAAGGATCCGGCGTACCACAATCCCGACCTGCTCGCCGAAGCGGTGCGCAAGGAGGGCGGCCTGATCCACAACGCCCATCCGGACGCGGGACCAGACGGCGCCGACCAGTTCGATTACACGCCCGCGCACGACGCCGTCATCGTGAACTCGGAAATCCGGCCGGACGTCTCCCTGTGGCAGGGGAAGGCGTACCAGACGGAAATGGAACAGACGCTGCGGGCGTTTCTGAATCGTGGCGGCCGGACCGGTTTTGTCGGCGGCAGCGATACGCACGAAGGAAGACCCACCGTCCGCACCGCGGTGCTGGTGCGGACGTTGACGCGCGCGGCCATTTTCGACGCGCTGCGGCAGCGGCGCAACTATGCCGTGACCCGGGACCGCATCGGACTGGATTTTCGCATCAACGGCCACGTCATGGGGCAAGAGATCACGGTCCAAGGCGATCCTCGAATCCTCGTGGACGTGAACGGCACGGATCGAATTGAGGAGGTTCTCATCGTCCGCGACGGCGCGCGGCTCTGCTCTTTCAGTCCGAAGGCCCGGAACGTCCGGTTCCGCTGCGCGGACCATTCTTTTGCCGGCGCGAGCTATTATTACGTGCGGGTCGAGCAGGCCGACAAGGATGAGCAAGGCAACCCCTCCTACGCTTGGTCCAGCCCGATCTGGGTGAAAAGGAAACACTAGCCCGATCGCCCGCCCCGGCTCCGGCTTCAGGATGAAACCAGCTGAGTTGGCGCACGACGATGGCATCGGCGGTGCCATTTCTCTGGGGCGCAGGGTTGGAGCGGCTGGGCCGCTGGCTCTGGTGGCGGATTGGGGTGGACTTCGCCCGCCAATGTCCACCCGTCATCCCCGAAGTCTACCCGATGGTGGACATCGGCGCGGCGGGCGGGGGCGGGATCTATTTCAGCGAATCGGACAGGTCCGCGAAGGATGCTTGGGCCAAGCTGCAAGGGGCGCGAGCGGCGATGCTGCTTTACCGCGCCACCGCGTCGGCCTAGTGGAAGGCCCGGCGTGGGATCCTCAACGACGACGCGTCGCCTCACTTGACGATGCAAGGGGCGGGGCGCTCCGCCCCCGGTTGCGGACAAAGTTCCCCGGGTTTTCCGAGCGTCCGTGTGACGAAAGCGATTCCGGCGTCCCCCCGCCTTTTCCGTTGCATATCGCGGCCTGCCACAGAGCCGGGTGCTTCGCGCTGAACGGGCGGCCTCTCTTGGTCATCACCCTTGGACGCGCCAATTGAACAGGGCGTTCAACCAGAAGTTCCACAGCGTCACCAGCAGAATCGCGAGAAAGTTGGCCAGGTAAAGATTCCATCCCAGCCCACCGTAGAACAGACGCAGGATGAAGACCGCCAGCCCAATGCCCACGCCACAGATCGCGTGGAACCGCCACAGCCGCCGCGCAACGCCCGCGTGCCGGGCGCAACCTCCGGCAAGGCCGCGGAACGTCCACACCTCGTTCCAAAAGAAGTTGTTAAGCAATGCGGCTTCGGCCGAGCACACCTTGCCTAGACTCACGTTCCAACCGCACCGCTTGGCCAGGAAATGGAGGATCGTCATGTCCACGATGACGCCGCTCCCACCGACCAGGCAGAACTTGACGAACTGCCGGAGCCGCTGCGCTTCCGCAAGACCGTGGATGGTCGCCGTCATCCTCAATTGGATCCTTTCATGTCTCGGATTTTCGACGTTGGACTGGAAACTTTGGACTCACTGTTCGTGCCAGGTGCTGTGTTGCTGCAACCACAGCACGTCCACGTTGCCCGGCATGGTCTCGTCGTTGCGGGGCGCATTCAGCGTGCGCCCATCCAGCCAATGATGCACGCCCGCATGGCCGTCGGCGTAGGCAAAGTTACAGCCATTCTGGTGGAGGATACTGGGTTTGTCGCGGAGCATCCAGCCGCCCGGGTTGGCGGGGTCAAAATCCCGCTGCTCCGAGAAGCTGCCGTCGTTGATCGTGTCGATCCGCTCGTCCAGAAACGTCAGCGTCTCACTCGGTCCCGGCCGCGTGATGTCCGCCACCCGCCGGTAAGTGGTGGCGCCGGGCGCGCTCCAGGGCGGACCCAGGAACCCGTTGAGCGACACCGTCCGCACCCGCGGTTGCGTGACGCCGACGACCTTCGGATCGCGCGTGGCCGGACAGCGCCAGAGGGCCACGTCGGGCAGATACGGGCCGACGAGGCTGCGTTGCAGGTAAATGGTGTTGGTGCAATCCGGCCCCGGCACGCCCTCCCAGCCCAGCACCCACGTCTCACCCAAGGGCACATAAGGTCCATCCTTGTTGGGCAACACCAGGTCGTCGTGATCATCGGCGTAAAGATGGAAGGCCGCGCCGAACTGTTTCATATTCGAAATGCAGGCGATCCGCAGCGCCCGCGCCTTGGCCCCGGCTAGCGTCGGCAAGAGCAGGGCTGCAAGGATCGCCAGGACGGCGATGACCACCAGCAGTTCAATCAAGGTGAACCCACGGGCCTGGGTTGATTTCCCTTCCACGCAGAGGCGCCCTGACCGCCGAGGCGCGCAGAGAAAGCTTTTGAACCAGGGATGAACTCGGCTGGACACGGATGTTTCAATGGATTGTTTCATAATTCATCACTCATCCTTCCTCCTTTCGGTCTCACCCTGCCCACCGGAAATTCACAAACCGCCACACCAAGACGACGTGCAGCGTGACGAAGACCGCCAGCAACAGCCAGCGCAGCGACACGCGGCATGGCGAGGGCCGGGCGTCGCGGGTCGCGCAGCGAGCGGCCGGGGCCGATGCCGCACTCCGCACTCCGCATTCCGCACTTAGAAACACGCCCAGGGCGATAAACAGCGGAAAGGCGCACGACGCGAACCGCGTGAACGACGTGAACGTGCCGCTCATCGCCGGGAGGATGCCCAGCATGTAAGTCCACACCAGCAATCCTTTGTCCAGCCGCCTGAGCCACGGCAGGCAGTCCAGCAGCAGGATGAACGCGCACCGGTCCAGCACCGAGCCGCGAAACTCATGCCACTCCGTGGGCGTGAACAGGCCCACGACGAACTTGGGCACGTTCCACAGGTTGCTGATCGAGTGGACGCCCCAGTACTTCTGCGCTTGGAAGCCTTCGAATGGATTGCCCGTCCAATAGCCCATGAGCGCCAGGTAAATGCCCCAGCCCAGCAGCGGCGCCGCCAGCAGCCACGCCCGCCGGGCCATTTCGCGCAGAGGCAATCCAAGGAGCGCCGATTTCCAATCGGCTTCGCCTCGCTGGCCTGGTTCCAAGCCGGCTGCCAGCCGGCGCTCCGGCCCGGGCGTAGCGCCGATGGGTAATCGGCTGCGTCGCGGATGGGCCATCCGCGATGCGGCCGAGTGCCACGCCGCGCTCCCTCGCTCGCGCCACCACGACCTGAGCCACGGCCAGGCCGGCTCCAGCGCGTGCCAAGCAATGGGCAGCCCGGCGAACACGCCGATGCCCCGCGCCAACGGCAGCAGGCCCGCCGCCAGCCAGGCCCAGCCGTAACGCCGCTCTTCCAGTCCCCACCACAACACCAGCACCAACAGCAGAAACAGGCTCTCAGTGTAATTAAACTGGAAGAACAACGAGCCGGGAAAAGCAACGAGAAAGACCAACGCCCAGTCCGCCGCCGGCTTGCCCCAGCGCCGCGCAACGAGCCGGTAAAACACCAGCCACGCCGCCAGCGAAAGCAGGTTCGAGAGCACCAGCCCGGCGATGACATGGCTGCCGGCGAAGACTGGCGAGGACCACCGCACGAGTAACGGCCACAGCGGATAGAACGCGCAGGAAGGAACGTTGGGGTGATAACCCACTTCGCTCAGGTAGAGATAATGCGCCGCATCCCACGTGGCGAAGTGGCTGGCAAACACCGGCCCGCCCTCCCGCGGCCAGCGCGCGTTGACTTGGCGAAACTGCCACATGTCTAGGTTGCCCCACCGCCAGACCGCCCAGAGCAGCGCCATCCCGTAAACTACTTTGAAGCCGCAAAGCCAGCACACTACCGGCTCGCGCGAAAGCCGGCGCCAAGAGCCGAGGGCAGCGCACAGCTTACTTGCTGACGAGCGACTTGGCCACATACAGACGATACACGGAGTCTTCATAGACCAGCGCGTGCTCTGCAGTCAGGACTTGCTCCAATGCTGGGAGTGGGCGTCTTCGTGGTCAGCAGCAGTTCTTTCGGCCGGCGTTGTTTCAGTGTGACCGCGATCTGGTCGCCCGTGATGCGCCAAAGACAGAAGGTCCTTGCTGTGCGGTAGGTGGACTATTGCGGGCCATACGGGGGCCGCTTCATTTACGAGTAGATCGCGCCATGTCCAACTCCTCGCATCGGGGAGGGAACATCTGAACTGCCCCTGATCATCACTTCCCCAAAGATGAGGA
>JAJXZI010000116.1 GCA_021780115.1 bacterium
CGCCGCCAGAGGCCAGCGCGGCCCGGGGCCTTCACGCTGATCGAACTTCTCGTGGTGATTGCGATCATCGCGATCCTGGCGGGGCTGTTGCTGCCGGCGCTGGCCAAGGCGAAAGAAAAGGCCCGGAGCATCAACTGTCTGTCCAATCTCAAACAGTGGGGTCTGGCGATGCATCTCTACGCCACCGACAACAATGACGGCATCCCGCGCGACGGCATGGGGCCGACCGGGCTGTACGCCCCCGGCGGCGCCGGCGACCACGCCGACTCGAATGCCTGGTTCAACCTCCTGCCGCAACTGGTCGCTGAAAAGACCCTCAATGTTTATTGGAACGACGTAGGCGGCAACATGCGCGCCAAACTGCCGTTCCCCGGCAGCCGGGGCAAAATCTGGCACTGCGCCAGCGCCACCATGAACGACGCGGACTACGCGGCGCTCGCCGGTGGTGGCGCCGAGGGGTTCTTCAGCTACGACATGAACATCGACCTCAAAAAGCAGGACAAGGACAACAATTACCCGTATCCCCGCATGCCTAGAATGAGCACGTACCGAAACCCGTCCGCGGTGGTCCTGCTCTTCGACTGCGTGTTCAATCCGCGCACCGAGGTGGTGAACAGCAGTCCGCAGTACAACTCAGTCAACCCCGCCAACCGCTGGCGCAGTTTCGCCTCGCGCCACGGCGGCGGCGGGAACATCAACTTCCTGGACGGCCACGCGGCCTACTTCAGCGACCGCTACGTTACCAACGGCGCCGGCAGCTACGAAGCTCTCCGGCCGGACATGATCTGGAACGCCCCGTACCGGGCGGCCAATCCTTGACTGAGCTTCGCCAACTCCGACGCGAAACGCGGGCCGCACGACGGGGCCGGGGCGGATCGCCCGGGGACATGAGCCGGGCCGTGTTTCTTGATCGCGATGGGGTGCTCATCGAGGAACGCAACTACCTCCACCGCGTGGAAGACGTGGTTTTCATTCCCGGCGCGGCGATGGCGCTGCGGCGGCTGAGCGCGGCGGGCTTCCGGCTCTTCATCGTGACCAATCAATCAGGCGTGGGCCGTGGCTACTTCACCATGGCGGACGTGGAGAAAGTCCACGCGCACCTGGAACGCGAGTTCGCCCGGGCCGGCGTGCGCTTTCAGAGGATTTACGTCGCGCCCGAGGCGCCCGGCCAGCCAAGCCACGGCCGGAAGCCGTCACCGCAGTTTCTCTTCGACGCCCGCGACGAGTTGGGTGTGGACCTCGCGCAGAGTTACGTCGTCGGCGACAAGCTCATTGATCTGGAGTGCGGCTGGAACGCGGGCGTGAAGAAGGCGATTCTCGTTCGCACCGGCTACGGCGCGGAGTTGGACAGGCAGGCGCCGGCGGCACTGAACCGCGCCGTGGTCGTGGACGACCTGCCGGCGGCGGCGGCGTGGATCTTGAACCCGTCCCAATGATTCCCCGAAAGCCCGATTGCCGGCGGTCATCAAAAGAGTCTTCCTGGAAGCCGTGCGGTTGGAACGGCACCTCGTTCCGGGTTTTGAAGCGTATCCCTTTTGCATTCCCGCGGTGCGGCACCTGCGCCGGCTTGCGTTCCATCCCGCAGTCACTTTCTTCATCGGCGAGAATGGCTCCGGCAAGTCCACTTTGCTGGAGGCCGTCGCCGTCAAGCTTGGGTTCAATGCGGAAGGCGGCAGCCGCAACTTGAACTTCGCCACGCGGCCGACGCACTCCGTATTGCACCGCTTTCTCCGCCTCGAGCGCGGGATCGCCCGGCCCTCGGACGGCTACTTTCTTCGGGCGGAAAGCCTCTACAACGTGGCGACGGAACTGGAGAAACTGGACGAAGTCCCCGGCGGTCCCCGGCCGCTTGATGCCTACGGAGGCGAGTCGCTGCACGCGAAGTCCCACGGCGAAGCGTTTCTGGCCTTGCTCCTGCATCGACTGCGGGGCAATGGCATCTATCTGTTCGACGAGCCCGAGGCGGCGTTGTCACCCCAACGCCAGCTTGCCGTCCTGTCGCTGATCCACCGGCTCGTCCGCCAGCGCTCGCAACTGATCATCGCCACCCATTCGCCCATCCTGCTGGCGTACCCGCACGCACGCATCTATCTCTTCGCTGAAGGCGGTCTCTCGGAAGTGAAATACGCGGAGACCGAACACTACTACGTCACGCGGGATTTCCTGAATCGGCATGAGCGAATGTTGGAGATGCTGCTGGCGCCAGAGGACGAGACTCCCACCCCGGAAGACCCTGACGAATGACGGACCCGCACTTCCCGCCGGAGAGCCGGTTTCCCACCTCAGCCTCGACCCACAAAGCGCCTTCCCGCAGCTCAGCCTCCACCCGTTCTGATCCCGGGTTTCCAGCGGTCACGGACCATCCTGTCGTGGTGCGGGCAAAGGCGGCGGCGTTTGGCTCGAGGCCCAACTCAATCCTGTCTCCAAGCGATAAACCTCGGGGGCTTGGCGGCAGCGCCTCAATACACTGCCCCGCTTGAAAAACATTATCGCCCACTTCCTCATCGTCACGGCGCCCCCCTTCGCACGCCATCTCCTGAACCTCTTCCGCGGCGAGGAAATCGCCGCCCCCCAAGCCGATTCCCACCGCCTCTTCTTCCCCCACCGCGAGGACGCGCTCACCCAGCTCGGCTGGGCCCTGAAGTTATACGATACCTCTCTCGACTACGCTTCCACGCCCCAGGCCAAGGGCAAGCTCGAACGCGGCCACCAGTTCTGGCAAAAGCGCGACCCGCGCGCTTCGCCGCCGAAGGCATCTCCGACTTCGCTCCCACCCATGCGCTCCTTGACCCCTTGCGCCATCACCACAACGCCCACGAAAACACCGCGCACTGGGCATGACGCCCCTGGCCGCTTGGAAGCAAGCCCAGAAGGAGGGCCGTTCGGGGTACTGCGCCCCCAACCCCAGCGTCCCTGGTGGCCCTACGTCTGGAGCGTGCGCACCCGCCTCAAGATCGCCTACGACGGCACCGTACCCGTCGGTTCCCAGCGCTGCCGGCTCACCGTGGCCCCCCCCAGCACGCCCGTCATCCGCTGTCAACATCCCGACGGCCGCCTCATCGTTCTGCTCCATCTCCCAAAACGAGAAACCAAACCGATCCGCCTCCTCGGTGAAGGTTTGGTCGCACACCACGAGTGCAGGTTTGTTTGCGACACGGCGACACGACATCCCATGATAATTTCATTGACAGGAACCGACATGGTGGCTACAAAGGTCCAGTCGATTGCGAGAACCAGTCAAGCAAGCGGCGAAGAATGCTCAGTTTTCAATCGCGTTTGGGCGACGCGATTGAGAAGGAATAGACCATATGGGATTAATGCAATGTTTTCGCGCCCAAGCGTCTTGGGGGCAAGCGGGGTTTCCGACCTGTAAACGGCGAACGGCAACCGTCCGCACGGTGATTCGCCCTCTGGCGTTTGTCCTGCTGCTCACGCCGTGGGGCATGACCGGCGGGGAAGCGATGATTAGTTGGGACGACACTGTTCCGAACCCGCTCTGGACAGCTGGGTTGGACGGCCGGGGCGCGACCACAACGCCGGCCCTAGCCGGAAACGAAGTCAACCGTGGCGGAGTATCCGGGGACGCGAAGCTCGCGAGCGGTACGCGCGGTTTTGAGCCGTTGGCGGTGGGGGCACTCAACCGCAACTTCATTCAGATCGGCTCACTTACGGTCAACCGCGTGCCTGACAATGGGGCTGCGGCCATCAGCACTCTCCCAGGTTCAAATCGGCGCACTGATGCGGGAGAAGGCCGACTAGCAGGTCCGCAACACGGGGGCACCAATGGCACGCTGACGCTTGGGAATGCGGCCGTGACCGGCACGCGGGATATGGGCAGGTTGGAAGAGAAGGTCGCGGGTTTGGTGACGGGCGCAGGGACTGCGTCTGCCTCAAACCTCGGCGGCAGCACGGCTGCGAATGTCACCCTTGGTTTTGGAGGCATCATCCGGGGTGCTCTGAGCGGCGGGAGCGCGGCAGTCGCCCTGAGGGCGTCCGGGGGCAGGCCAACGCTGAACGAAGCCAGCCTTTACGACAACGGGACGACTTTGGGGGTTGGCGCGTTGCAGATGGGGAACTTCAGCGCGCTCCGCAACGGCACTACCGCCAACCTTAGCCTCACCGGAGAAGCAACTGATGTGGCCGACGGAGTCCTGGCAGACAATGGCAGTTACCTCCACCTCAGCAGCGACCGCGTCGGTTGGGTGGCCGCAGTTTCCGGCTTCAGCCTGAAGGCGGGATCTCCTGGCACCGAGAGTGTCACAACCACCGTTGGCACGCCAACCTCGCTCGACACCCCCAGTCGGCAAGCCGCGAACGCCGGCAGCGGGATCGATGAGCGGATTTCTCTCTTGGGCAGTTTCAACTCGGCTGATCTGAATAACGTGATGGCCGTGAATCAATTTGCGAGCAGCGGCGCCAACTTTTCCATTGGCGTGGCCCGCTCCGGTGGTGTTGGCCCGGTGGGCACGGTCCCTGAGTTCAGCCCCGTTTACGCCGGCTGTCTGTTGCTCGGGGGGGTCGGCTGGACGGAGCGACGGCGTTTGCGCCGGCTGTTCCCGCGCGCTTCGGCACCGTGAGGGGCCGGAAGGACTCAGGCATCTCGCAGGGATTCATTCCGCGATCTTCAATTTCCTCCGTCCACGCCGGGTGAAACACCTCGGAGTTCAGGTTTTTCCCCTGATACCAGTTCTCACTGATTATCGGAACAATGAGTCAGGGCGTAGCGTTTGCTTGAGTGTGGAGCCAGTGATGGATCAACGATAACACCCGGGCGGGCGTTTCCCAAAATGGGCGGAGCGCCGTC